>JAFUPR010000113.1 GCA_017481145.1 Alistipes sp.
CGCAGATACTTGAGTAATGCTCCATAATCGTGTTTTTTGCGCATAAAGAAACCCCAAAAGTTTTTTGTCCAAACTTTTGGGGTCACTTCATGATTTAGTCATCCCCTGTTCCTTAAGAGGTTGAATAAAAAGATGTAGTTTTAGACTTAAGTTCCTTTTCACCACTCACGCTCGGCATAGCCCGCAAGCGGCCTCTGCCCTCGCTTACACGTGGCGCTGCGAAGCCCGAAAATGCGGAGTTTACTCAGCGTAAATGAGCATTTTGAGAACGAGCATAACGACAAAATACACTTTTTATTCAGCCTCCATTCTTATAGGAACCCGTTAACTACAATATAGGAAGTTCAGCGTGTCCCTCCGACCTCGAGGTTACACTCTCCTCGATAACCGTAGCGGGAGTATCCTCGCGTGTATAGGTAACAACCTCCTCTGAGGTTAGAGCCGTGAGAGTCATGGTATTATCATCGAGATAAGCCACAGCATAGCTATCGCCCCAGGGGGTAGCGTCGGCATAGATGCCCGTGAGCGTCTTACCCTTGAGCTGCCATGTGCCAGCATAGCTGCGATAGCGTCCCTCGCCAAGGCGCTGGTAGAGGTCGAACGAGCCATCCTCCGAGAAGAGGGCGTACACATCGGCATCAAACTCCTCGATGGCTGCGTGCCATGAGCCGACGATGCGCATATCTGCCGTAGCCTCCTCATCCTTATCGCACCCAGCGGTGATGCTCACAGCCAGAAGTGCAACCATTATGTATAAAAGTCGTCTCATTAGAACCATCCTCCATTAGTTGAACTTACACCTCGCGAGATTATAGATACCTCGCGGCTTACCTCCGTGCCACCGATATTATTACCGCCACCGAGCTGACCGCCACCAGCGATAGCCGAGACCGTAATCTTAGCAGCACCACGCTTATTACACTTAATAACGAGCTTACCATCCTTCATCTTGGGTGTCGTGTTGATGCCAAGAGCCGCCTTTGACTCGTCGCTCACTGTAACACCGATATAGGTAAGCTCCGTAGACGAAGCACCGAAATAGTCGTCGAGGATAACCTCACACTGCTGGCCTGTAGTGACCATCACCGAAGGTGTACCCTCAATATGCATCATCAGACGCCATGCGTCAACAGCACCCGTACCCATGCGCTTGTAGTAACGGCTGAGGTCGAGCGCGGGCAGACTGCTATGGCCATACTCCTTCGTACCATCGAGGTAGCAGTTGATATCCTCAACAGCCGTAAGTAGCATATCACGGAACTCGTTACCTGCGAAGGTCTTGCCGAGTTTTCCAGCATACGATACGCCGAGCGCTGCTACGCCCGTAACATGAGGACATGCCATCGACGTGCCCGACATGAAGGCATACTCACCAGCAACCTTATCAATACACGTAGACAGAATCTCGGCATTTGACGTCTCGCCCTTGTCGTTTAGCAGATAGTCACCACCTGGAGCTGCAATATTACATCCACGACCATAGTTCGTGTAGTAGCCAGGCAGGAAGTCGGGGCCAAAGGCTGTCACCGAGACACATATAGGCATAGCTCCTGGGTACGTGGAGTTCGACGCCTCCTCGTTTCCCGCGGCAAAGATGGCTAAGTTAGCACCAAGCGATGGGTGGTTGCTATTCTCGGGATCGGTGAAGTACTTTATCGCACGATACTCTATCGGCGAGGCATTAATATAGGCATTATCGCTATCATACGACTCGGGCAGATAGCCATACGAGCACTGAGCAATACATGCGCCATTGTCGGCAGCATACATCAGGGCATTGGCGATACCTCGATTGTCGGTCGACGCACTACCCTCGAATATCTGGCACGACATGATTCTCACACCATCACCATTACCCGAGCCTCCAGCTATGGAGCTCACACCTATACCGTTGTTGTTCACCGCTGCGACGATGCCCGCCACATGCGTACCGTGGCCACTCTCGCCCTCTACATCCCAATTTATCTTACCCATAGAGAAACCCTCATGGTAGAAGTTATAGCCGTGGATGTCGTCAACATAGCCATTGTCGTCGTCATCGACACCCTCAACACCGTAGAGCTCTGCGCTATTTGTCCACATCGATGCAGCAAGGTCGGGGTGAGTGTACATCACAGGGGCGTCGCACACAGCAACGACAACATCGGGCGTGCCCGCTGTCAGTCGCCACGCATCTCTCACGCTCACATCAGCGCCCTCACGTGCTGTCGTGGCGATACTCTTCTCCCCCCTATTCTCTAAGTTCCACTGTACAGCATAGTAGGGGTCATTGAAAGTAGCATCCGTCGTGCGCGTCATCGCCATATTGTGATTGTAGGGCGTTGCCACACAGTTAGATGCAGGCTTTGCAAGGGTGCAATACTGCACGCCACATACCTCGGGATGCGTTACGGCACGCTCCATCATACGCGTCACCGCAATCGTACGGTCGAAGGTTACATAGAACCAACGGTGTAGTCCCAACTCGCGAGCGAGCTTCTCGTTCTTGGGCATCTTTATCGCGGGCTCAATCGTGACATTATCCATGCCGTCGAAGAGCATGGCCGTCACCTCACTGACGCCACTCTCATGCGCCTTGGCGGTCGTGCTCTCGTCTAAGTAGAGCAACATGCTACCACTCTTATGCTCGGCCATCGTACATCCTATGAGCTTCTTGGCAAGAAGCTCCGAGGGTGCAACGTCGTGCTGCACCTCAGAGCGCTCTTTAACACATGATGTCGAAGCCACAACGAGCATAACGCCTAAAAGAAATACTCTAAGCTTCATTGCTGACTGCCGTTTTTATAGTTCGCGTGAACTCTTGTATACTACCGACTTAAGCCCTGCACCGTAGGCAAACTCCTCGGCAGGCGATTCGCCCTCCGACTTTAGCGTGAAGAGCTTACGCGTCACGGGGCTGAAGTTGTCATCCGTATCCTTCGAGAAGTAGATAAGCGTAAGTGTCGTATCGAAGTAGCAGTACGACATCGTAAGGGATACGTTCTTATTTCCATTAATCTCAAGGTCGAGGATTATCTCCTCGTCGGTGGGATAGGTGGTGTCAGTAAGATCGCCCGTATATACGTCGTAGTAGTACTCTGCCACGTCGCCATGTGTGGTAACATCCAACGGAAGCACCGCATAGCCATCAGCATCGGCAAACTCCTCGGGATAGAGCTCCTTAAGGTCGTAATCCAAGAAGTACTTGCCAACAGGTATATCTATGTATGCCTCAGACACCTGCTTTGCGGGTGTGGTGATAACATCGCTAATGAAGACCTCGGTGTTGAACTCACCCGTTGTCTCGTCGATACCCACGGCGAAGATGCGATAGTCGGTCTCGGGAGTAAGAGGCGTAAAGTCAAACTCTCTGTTACCCTTATAACCAGCGAACTTCATTGCTGTAGCCAGGTCGGGGAACGTACCCTCATCAACCAACCACTGAGCAGCCTCGCGTACATCGCTTAAGAGCTCCGCTGTATTGTCGTCGGCATAGCACCAGTCGGCGTAGTAGAGAGCCCTCATATCGCCAGCATCTACCGAACACTTGATACGGGCATTTGTCACCTTATTGACCGTAACCGCAAACTCAGCCTTAAGCGTGGGGTCTACTTCGAGAGTATGTATCTTCTCCCTTGTTACCGCGGTCGTTAGCATACCATACTCATAGCCAAAGACCAAGATGTAGTAGTCGCTATCGGGGTTTAGACGTAGCGCTGTAGTGCTGAAGGTGCCGAAGTGCAGATATAGGGTGATGTCGCTGATATTGTTGAACCATACCAACAAATCCGCATCCGTCATAGCCTCAACATCAGCAGCGGGGAGCACCATGGCGGCATACTGGTCGTTGTTTGTCGTTGCCACGGTATAGTCCACACGGTCTGTGTTAACCACGACATTCTCCACCTTGAGTACATTTGCCGAAGGCTTTACAGCACCTGTGCGGAACTCCTTGTACTGCACATCCGCAAGACGCTCGCCAACTTTACTGACGGGGCATACGAAGCCGTAGAAATCGGTCTCGCCGTTAAGCTCGAAATCCTGTGACGAGGGACCTACAAATGTTAACTCCGCTACGGCATCCTCCGTGCCGTAACCTGCATAGGCACCATAATAGATAGCATTCGAGATATCTACCTCTACTATCTTATTGAGGTACATCACGATGTCGACACCTGGTGATTGAGCGAGGCCCTCCTCCAAGCCCTTCTTCGACATGTACCAAGCATAGTAGCGTGTATTCTCGGGCTCAGCCGATACGTTCATCGTAACGTATGGGCCATCTATTTCGTACTGGATGTCAAACTCGTACTTCACCTCCTCCTGGCCGAGACCCGACTGCGAGATTGTCACCTTATCGTTTGCCTTACCATACTCGAGATAGAGGTAAGCAATACGTGACTCGGTGGTATTGTTTGCATCTACCGTAAACAACACCGTGCCGTCAATCGAATAGTCGAAGTCGTGAATCCAGGCGACATCGCACTTAGCCTCGAGCTTGTTATTCTTGTTGGGGTTTGTGAGCGTGTAGGTTATCTCGTACTCACCGCCCGCCTTACTTACAGATACGACGTTTTCGTTGATTTCGATCTTTGCGGTATCGGCGCCCGAGGGCTGGTCGTTAACCGCAGCATCATCGCCACAGGCGGTGAATAGGGCAGCTACGGCCAACATCTTGGTGTAATGTAATATACGCTTCATCATCGGTTAGTTTTTAGAATTTACGCATAGCGCGCACACGATGCTCGTTCATCTTATCGTTGTTGTACGATGCAATATCTCCATCAGCAAAGCTGAAACAATATGCCATAGCCACACCCATCTCTGTAGATGACCAATATTGGTCGTTTACGCCCGTGGCAATAGGCTCAGCACCCATCTCGGTGAGAGTCTTATTTATAGCCTCAAGGTTGTGGTATACATACTCAAGTTCATACACCGCGGGGAGATACCACGACGATAGGCCAAGTGCATTCATTGCATGGCACCACGCTACGGCAGGATATACCTCTTCCCAGTTCTCCGGCTCACGGATATATTTGCAGTTTTTAGAGCCATCCTCCATCGAGAACTCGCCACCCATGACGGTGAGCATGTGGTAGTCCGTAGCCCACTTTGCACGTGTCTCCTCGATAGAGATAAGCAGACCATGCTCGCCGCTCTCGTCAACAAAGGCCACGATACCCTCAGCAAGACCCACTTTATAGTAGTCACCCGCAGCGTAGGTTACAACCTCGTTGCCGTCATCCTTACCATCGTCCTTGCCGTCATCCTCATTGCCGCCCTGCTCCTGTCCGTTGCCTGAGCCAGTATTGTCTGGCTCAGAGCATGCGAACGGAAGTGTGAGCGTAGCAACCAAGAGCATCAAAAATGATAATCTCTTCATAGCTCTTAGAGTGTATAGGTTTGACGATAGATGCGCGAGTTACCATCGCTATCGTACGCCGCACCAGCGTAGTAGATGGTGTCACCCTCCTTGAGATTCTGGTCGGTGATGGTCACGTACGTTTGGTTAGAAATCTCCTGAACGAAGGTCGTGTCGTGCTCCTCCTTAAGGTAGTTAAGAAGCTCCTCGTCGCTGAGGTTGTAAACGGTGTCGTCGTTTACGATATGGCTGAACTTAAGCGTTGCAACCTCGGTGTCGAGGTCGAGATATATCCACGCCTGTGCCCAGCCCTGTGCCTTATTGCCGTTGAAGAGTATATCCTTAATATGTGGTCCCTCTTTTACCTCCTTAGTTGTAAAATCGCGAGTTACAGCTGCCGTAGTATATGTTCCATCAGGCACAAGACCGATGATGTATACAATGTACTTGGTGTTAGGCTCCAAGTTGTCGATAGTCCACGAGTTGTAATCGGTCTCGAGGGCACGTGAAAGCCACTCCTCACGGCTCATCTTCGCGGGATCCCACAACGAGTCGATAAGCTCGTCGTTATACTTCTTGATAGCATCGTCGTTAGCGCCGTAAGCACGGTAGGTGTTGAAAGGCATGCAGCCGAACATGTGTGGCGTAGGCGTAATATAGAGGTCGAACGATACAGCACATGTTGTTGTGGTAGGCTCGCCAATAGTGATTACAAACTCGCAAGTCGACGCATCAGCCTCCTTAGTCTTGAACGCCACCTTCTGAAGGGGTGTCGTCACCTCGCCACCGAAGTAGCCGAATACCAAGAGATAGTAATCCTTGTTAGGGATAAGTGGGCACTCGGTAATAGACTCCGTACCAGTGTACATGTGGTTTACGATGTACTCACCCTGCGCTGCAAGGATAGCGTCGATAATCTCGTCGTCGGTGAGGGCATTGTCATCCTCGTCGTACATATACTCCTGAAGTTCGAAGAGTGCTACGTATGACTCGTTATGTGCAGGAGCCACATAGAACGATGCGCGGTCATCCTCAACAGATGCCTCCGTGAGGGTGAAGGTGTTCATCGGGGGACGTCCCGTGGTTACGCTGATAACCTCAGCCTTGGTTGTAGTAGTACCATCAGCACCAATACCTATAGCAAAGACATAGTAGGTATTTGCAGCCTCAATACCATCCTCCGACGTAAAGTCGTGAACGATAGAGCCATAGTTAGAGATATAGCCTACGGTCGTTGGCACATCATAACCATTCTCTGACGCGATGGCAGGGATGTACTCAGCGATGAACGATGGAATGTTGGCAGCGTCGCTCAAGCAATACTCCTCGTACATCGATGCAGGGAATACGTCGAAGTAGTAAGCAACAGTATCATCCGAGGGCACAATTGTCACCGAGAATGAGTTTGCTGTAGTATTGTCACCCTCGATGATGTCGAACGTACAAGCCACAGACTCAACCTTCGTTGTGGTGAATGTCAGCTGGTTGACAGCCGTCTGAGGCGTACCATCTGTGCTAATGCCATACATGTAGAGTACATACTCGGTCTGAGCGCTGAGGCCACTGTAACGCCAGTCGAGGTCGCCCTTCATGAGGTTCTCACCAAGAAGCTGGCCAAGTGTTAAGTCATAAGAGTCAGCCAAATAGTTGAAGAAGTCGAGGTCTGCAGCAAATACATCCTCATCGGTCGTAGGCATAGCCTCCTTGATTGCAAGCGAGAACCAGAAGGTCATATCCTTATCCTTAGGCTCGATGTTGAACCATGCGTCGCCCGAGTGAAGCGAGGTGATGGTTACGGTGAAGTCTTCCAACTTAATTGGCTTGTTAAGCTCTGTCTGCTCATTGTTCGGCTTGTCGGGATTCTTGCCATCCTGATTCTCTTTCTGGCAACCCACGGCCACGCCCAACATAAGGCTAACCATAAGAAGTAGCTTCAAAAAGTTGTTGTTTTTCATAATTGTTTGGTTAATGTGTTAATATTTAAATTCATTTTCAACCGCAAATATAAAATTAATCTCTTAAATATCATCATAAATAGCCCAAAAAATCGGGGGGGGGAAAACTTCTTTCTATAGGGATATAAAAATGGGTGTTTATGTGGCTATCGTATCACGACGACCATTTTGAAAGTCAGAGTGGTGCAGTAGTGACACTGGCGCAATAAAAGTCATGGATGGATAGTACTTGAACATACACCACATCTATAGCTTCATTCGATGAGATGTTTCGACTTCACTTCACTTCATTTCGCTCAACACAACAGAGAGAGGTGTGTAATTTCTTGTCAGAAGGGGGTTAATTTGGTGCATCACAAAAGGATACCCCTCGGGATAGTACTAAAACGTACAGCCCGAGGGGTATAACTTTTAGGGATGTGCCGAAGTAGCCCCCTTATCACAAGAAATTTACATGGCTTGTGTTATATCCCACACAAAAGCTCTCGAACCCTGCTGCTCGGTAGTTGAGTCTATTTCGCGCACGGCGGTTAATAGGGGTTCAACCTTGTCATCCTCAACGATAGCAAGAATTGAGGTGTTCATTGAGGGCCATGCGTGGGTGCCGTAGTGAGGCTCGCCAGTGTATGTGCCGCGACCCTCGGTGAGTGCCCAGCGTGTAAAACCACGAACGCCGTGGTCGTCAAGCATCTTATTAATGCGGTCGGTAAGTGCCTGATTATATGATAAGAAGAATGCTTTCATATATAACATTGTTATGTGAGGGCTGGGTCTCCCCAACCCTCAATTAATTTAGCTATTAGCCTCTAAGGCTTTCTGTTTTTGTGCTCGGATAAATGCCTCCTGCTCAGCCAAAAGGCGTGCCTTACGTGCTGCCTTACGCTCCTTGCGACCCTCGAGCATAGCATAGAGGGCAGGGACGATGAAGAGTGTCAACAGCGTAGACATCAAGAGACCACCAACGACTGATATACCCATGGGCTGCCACAACTCCGAGCCCTCGCCGATACCCATAGCCATAGGCACCATACCGAGGATGGTCGTGAGTGAGGTCATAAGCACAGGGCGCAGACGGCTCTTACCACCCGCAATAACGGCATCGGCCACAGGCATACCGCGCTCAACTAAGAGGTTCATGTAGTCCACCATCACGATACCATTCTTCGTAACGATACCCACGAGCATGATAGCACCGATAAGAGCGATAATCGAGAGCGGCGTGTTGGTCATCCATAGGGCGATAAATACACCCGACATAGCAAACGGCAGTGTGAACATGATGATGAAGGGGTAAACTAACGACTCAAACTGCGTAGCCATCACGATATATACAAGGATGATGATAAGCGCCAAGAGCGTACCTATATCGCTGAAGGCCTCACCCTGATCCTCAATCGAGCCACCGAGCTCGAGGGTTATACCCGAGGGAGTCACATAGTCAGCCAAGAGGGCGTTAACCTCAGCAACAGCATCACCCAAGGCCACGTTAGCACCTACCGAGCCTTCGACTGTGACGATACGCTGGCGGTTCTCGCGCTCAATCTCCGGAGAAGAGAACTCCTCACGCACCTCGGCAACCTCCTTGAGCTTTATGGGACGTCCCATAGCAGTATAGAGGGTGATGTTCTCCACCTCCTCGATGCTCTCGCGGAAGGGCTCATCGTAGCGTACGACGATATCGTACTCGTCGCCATCCTCGCGGTACTTAGAGCACTCGTAGCCGTAGATACGGTTGCGGATAAACTGTGCTGCCGTGGCACTATTCATACCGTAGTATGCTAACTTCTCGCGGTCGAAAATGACGTTATACTCGGGCTGCAAATCCTCGCGCGACAGCTGAACGTCACGTAGAGAGCTAAGCTTCGAGAGCTTCGACTGAAGATCCTTTGCCGTAGCCATGGCATTATCCATGTCATGACCGAAGACCTTGACATTCACGGTACTACTACCGCCACCCATACCGCCGCCACTACCACCAGGCGTTACGGTAAACTCACGAATCTCGGGGATGGTAGCAAGCTCAGCACGCAGACCATCGGCAATCTCGAAGATTGTGGGGCGGTCCATATCCGACAATCGTGGCATACGCATATTGTAGTTGATAATATGCGAGCCTGTGGTCTGCATCGCTGCAAAGGCGTTATCCGACGAGCTCTCACCCGCAGAGGTAGAGACCATGAAGATGTAGGGATACTTCTCCGCGATGATAGAGTCGATCTGTCGTGCCACCTTCGTTGTGTAGTCCACGTGTACGTTCTGTGGCATCTTAACCATCATCGTGATACGTGCATTATCCGAGGGAGGGAAGAACTCCGTAGGCACCTGGCTGATAAGCATCAACGACACAACGAAGATAGCCATGAGCACCGCAACCGTCGTTTTCTTCCAGCGCACAACGAAGCGCAACGATGCCTCATAGATACGGTCTAGACCCTTGAGAGCCTTATCGATTGGCTTGTACAGGATGCCAATACCCTTATACGTATGCTCACCACCATCGAGCTTAAGCATATATGCCGACATCATAGGTGTGAGGGTGATAGCTGCTGCTGTAGAGACACATACGACAATGGTCACAATCCAGCCCAACTCTCTAAACATGATACCCGACATACCTGGGAGCATAGTCAGAGGCATAAACACGGCAACAACGACAAGCGTTGTGGCGATAACCGACAACCACACCTCATTAGTAGCGTAGATAGCCGCCTCCTTAGGCTTCGAGCCGCGCTCGATGTGCGTAGTGATGTTCTCCAATACCACGATGGCGTCATCCACAACCATACCGATGGCGATAGAGAGCGCCGAGAGCGATATGATGTTGAGCGTAGATCCTGCGGCATAGAGATATATGAAGGAGCAGACCAACGATATAGGGATTGTATGACAGATGATAAAGGTCGCCCTCCAGCGGCCGAGGAATATCATAACCACCAATATCACAAAGATAAAGGCGAACATGATGGTCTCCGTAAGCGAGTTGATAGCGTCATTAATCTCGCGCGATGACTCGAAGATAGTCTCCACCTTACAGTCGGGTGGCAGCGTCGGGATGATAGTCTTAAGCTCCTTCTGCACATCCTCAATAATCTGCACGGTATTGGCACCTGTCTGCTTCTGTATGATGACACGCACACCCTGACGTCCATTGATACGCTCATCCATCGTTGCCTTCTCCAGCGTATCGCGTATCTCGGCAACGTCGGTGAGCTTCACGGTGCGACCACCGATGTTCGAGATGACGATGTCGCGCAGCTCACGCGAGTCGTCGAACTCGAGGTCTGACTTAAGGTTAAATGTCTGGTTGCCAAGGTCGAGCGAGCCAGCAGGTATATTCACATTCTCAGCTGCGATGATACCTCCGAGCGACTCGATAGTAAGACCATAGGCCTCCAACTTCTTGGGGTCGACGTTCACCTGCACCTCGCGCTCACGAGCACCGATGACAGCAACCGAGCCGATACCGTTGATACGGTTGAGCTCGTTGACCATCTTGTCATCGAGAATCTTGGCAAGGGCAGCGTAGCTCTCGTCTGCCGTAATCGAGAGCATCATGATAGGCATCATCGACGTCGAGAACTTCATGACGGTAGGATACTCCACACCATCTGGCAGGAGCGACTGCGAGCGGCTGACAACGTCGCGCACGTCGTTGGCAGCCTCCGTAAGGTCGCATCCATACTCGAACTCGAGCATAATGATTGATACGTTATCCGACGATGTAGAGGTTATCTTATCGAGGTTATCGACAGAGTTAAGCTGATCCTCCAACACACGCGTGATGTTGGTCTCGATATCCTCGGCATTACCACCAGCGTACATCGTAATTACACTGATGTAGGGCACCTCGATATCGGGGTATTGGTCGACGCCAAGCTTGCTCACCGAGAACAAACCAAAGACGATGACCGCGATGAATATTAGTGCGACCGAGATAGGTTTTCGCACCGCCATTTCGTAAATTTTCATCTTGAGTTAAGTCTTGTTAGGTTAACTACTTTGCTGTCATTAATTACTCGTTAACAACCTCCACAGCCTTGCCATTCATAAGGCGCACGAACGATGTCGTAGCTATCTGCTCACCAGCCTCTATACCCTTACGAATCTCAACCTTTCCGTCGATCTTACGGCCATCATCCACAAGACGGTAGTTAGCAACACCATCTTTGATGACATACACATAGCGCTCCGACGAGCCCGACTGCTTCTGCACAGCGATATCGTCAATCATAATGGCCTCACGCTGTCCCATATTGAATGTAGCGCGGGCATACATACCTGGACGCAGGCGCTCGTTGGTGTTGGGTATTGTCACCTCCACACCAAAGGTACGTGTGGCTGCATCCAACGAGGGGTTGATGCGCGACACCTTACCCTCGAACACCTCACCAGGGTAGATGTCTACGTGTATCTCAACAGGCTGACCCACCTTTACGTTGGGATAATACTGCTCCGACACGTTAGCCATAACCTTAAGCTTGTTAATCTGCATGACATGAAGGATGGGCATACCAGAGAAGAGGTCGCCATTCTCGTAGTTACGAGCCGTAACAACACCCGATATGGGGCTCTTAATCTCCGAGTTCTTACGCATCTGCTCCACGATCTCCTTCTGGAGGCTCAACGTATTCTCCAACTCCGTAAACTGCTGATCTGAGATACCACCAGCCTCGTGTACGGGCTTCATACGGTTGTAGCTATCCTCGACAGTTGCGAGGTTTATCTCCAACTGCTTGAGGCTGGTACGGTTGAGCGTGGCAACAACCTGTCCCTCCTTAACTCTGTCGCCCACATCGAACTTTATCTGGTCAATATGCAGACCCTGAGCCGCGGGGGTGATGTCGTTCTCCTTATAAGGTAGGATCTCCGACGTGTAGGTCTCCTTTAGGTCGATTGTCATCTTCTCGGCTACGGCCGTCTTTACTGCCACAGCGCTCTCGGCAGCCACCTCCTCGGGTGCAGCCTTCTGGTTAGAGTTGCAGGCCACAAAGGCAGCCGTCGCAACAATTAGCATAAAACACTTCTTCATAGTCGTTTATCTTATTTAATTTATCTTCGGTTAATGTTTACTGCTGGCTCGTTGCCGAGTTAAAATCCTCCACACCGAGCGACTTCTCATACTCGGCATGTGCTGCGAGGTAGTCATATATCGACTGCGAGTAGCTCAACTGCGCCTGTGTGAGCGATAGCTGTGCGCTGTTAAGCTCGATGATTGTACCAGCACCAGCATTATAACGTGTAAGCGATATGTCGTATGCCTTCTCTGCCTGCTCTACCGTAAGCGCATTAGCAAGCATCGTCTCACGCGCCGTAAGTAACGTATTTATCGAGGCCTGCACCTGCAGACGTATACCCTGCTCAGCATAGTCACGCTGGAGCTCAAGCTGCGCCATCTGGTTGCGCACCTCACGTAGCTGGTTTGTCTTCTTTAGTCCCGAGAAGATGGGAATAGATATCTGCGCTCCCACAGATATAGGATACTGCCACCAGAACTTTGACTCGTTTGCAGCACTCGAGGCTCGCGAGCCCATGCCACCCATAAGGCCGCTGAGGTCGATACGCTCCTGACCGATATACGATATCGAACCGAAGGCCACCAACGAGGGCATGCGTGTCGTCTGAATCATCTTCTCCTGATGCTCCAAGAGCTCACGCTGAAGGTCTAAGGTCTTAAGCGTCGTATTCTCCGCAATGTCGGTAGAGTAATCTTCGCCGAGGAATACCTGTGTACGGAAGTCATAGAGCGTGCCACTAACCTCAATGTCGAGGTCCTCGGGCAACGAGAGATACATCTTAAGCTGTAGCTTGGTAATGTCGATGGCAGTCTCAGCCTGCATAACCTGTGGCTTGAGGTTTGAGAGCTGCACCTGTGCTGTCAGGTAGTCGTACTCCGATGCTAAGCCATTATCGTATAGGTCCTTAGTATTGTCCACGACACGCTGTGTGGTGGCTATAGCCTCGTTGAGCACCGTCAACGACTGCTCTGCGAGCAAGACGTTGTAGTATGCCGAGCGTACCGCCGCGATAAGATCTATACGGTTAGCACGGGCACTCTCCACGGCTGTGGCCATCTGCGTGCGCGTCATCTTCATCTGTCGGTACACCGAGGGTACGAATAAGGGAAGCGAGATATTACCCGACACATTGAAGGTGTTCTTACCACCAAACGAAAAGCCCTCGGTCATCTCCTGACGGCGAATAGCCAAGGCATACTGTCCCGAGGCATCAATCTGTGGATAGAGCGACGAGGCCGCCTGCTTGTAGACATAGTCGTAGCGCTCGATTTCCAAGTCGGCCACCTTGACCGTAGGGTTGTCGTTGAGTGCAATCTCTATCGCCTCATTGAGCGTAAGTTGCACCTGAGCCTCTGCCACGCCAAGCGAGGCCAGACCCACACATAACATCATTAAAAACCTTTTCATTTTATAATATTTTACTTGTTATTTTCTGTGCTAATATCTTATAACGCAGAACACACCTAAATATTGTTAAAATATTTCGCCGTACACGTATCGAAGATACGTTTACCCTCCTCGGTGCATAGTCCGCGAATGAAGACTAAGAGCGCATAATATACCATCTCCACTAACTCGTCCGAGGGTGCCTCCTCATGCAAGGCGTTTATTAGCATGCCATGTACAGAGTGGTGCAACAACTTGGTTACTAACACCTTGTTAGTGCTCTGCTCAAAGTAACCATTGTTAACACATGTCTCTATCCAGTGCTCCAGATCCTCATACGACTTCGACTGCACATCCTCCTCTAAGCGCTTGTACACCGTAGGATAGAAGCGGCGCATATTTCGTCGCATACGACCAGCTATCGGCGCAACATCAATCATGTCACGAAGATTTACAACCATAATCTCCAATGCATTTTCGATGTCAGCAATCTGCTTTTTACGACGTATACGAGCACTCTCCGAGTAGTGACGAATACTCTGGTATATAAGTTCCTCCTTATCACCAAATAATTCATAAAGTGTTCGTTTAGAAATAGATAACTCCTGTGCAATGTCATCCATGCGCACCGCCTTGATACCTTGCTCTACGAACATCGTCGATGTATACTTGATAATATCCTCTTTCTGAACCATCTCCTAATTCATTTCTCGATGCAAATATAAGAACAAAAACTCTAAAAACAAAAAAAGTTTTCATGTTCTTAGAGTTATCATTGTCCAATTCTTCGCAATATGAGGTAAACATTGATGATACTCTTGCATGGAGGGACAAACGGCATGACAAATCACCGACACCTCGCGACCATCACACCGAGCACGGGGATGTCCGCACCATCAATCCAGATTCTTATACCCTCAAAATGTCATTCTGAACGTAGTGAAGAATCTTTTGTCCGCGACTTCTCTGTGGTCTTTGTGGTCTTTGCGGTCTCTGCAGTCTTTGTGGTCTTTGCGGTCTCTTCCAGATTCTCACACCCTCAAAATGTCATTCTGAACGAAGTGAAGAATCTAAATACTGGCTGCCAGATCCTTCGACTACGCTAACGCTCCGCTCAGGATGACTGGGTGGAGACATCGGAATGAGCGACACATTCTGTCATTCTGAACGAAGTGAAGAATCTTTTGTCCGCGACTTCTCAGCAGTCTCTGTGGTCTCTGTGGCCTTTGCGGTCTTTGCGGTCTCTGCAGTCTTTGTGGTCTTTGCGGTCTCTTCCAGATTCTCACACCCTCAAATGTCATTCTGAACGTAGTGAAGAATCTAAATTCTGGCTGCCAGATCCTTCGACTACGCTAACGCTCCGCTCAGGATGACTGGGTGGAGACATCGGAATGAGCGACACATTCTGTCATTCTGAACGAAGTGAAGAATCTGATAGTCTGTATTTAGATTCATCGCTCCGCTCAGGATGACATCCTCAGTTAATTGCGTTATCATCGTATCTTTTAGCCATCCGACCGACTTTTACTGATGAGTTGAAAAAGATCTTGCTCCAATGAATTTTTGTGGAGTGTAGTGCAGATTTTGTGCATAGCGATAGAGCTTGTTTGTGTTCCATCATTGCTCCAGCCACAACAAGCCCATCCTTTTCAAAGGAGAGGTTTGGGGTGGATTGTATATATAATTGGCGGCAAAGAGCCGCCTCATCAAGACATGATTAGTACTTAGCTTAAAAACAAAAAAAAGCCAAGTCATAAGACTTGGCTTGAAGAGGCGGCTACCTACTCTCCCACCTAAATAGGCAGTACCATCGGCGTAAGTGAGCTTAACTTCTCTGTTCGGAATGGGAAGAGGTGGAACCTCACTGCTATAACCACCTAAAAGAACGTTGTTTTACTTGGCTGATTGTTGAGTGGCGCCAATCCCACTAAATCTTGACATATACCGAAGATGAGATAGGGGTTAAAGAAAGCCTTTCGGGTAATTAGTACTACTCGACTTTGACATTACTGTCTTTACATCTGTAGCCTATCAACGTAGTAGTCTCCTAC
>JAFUPR010000114.1 GCA_017481145.1 Alistipes sp.
AAATATACAAAAACTTTTTAACACAACAAAGGCTATTCCAATGTTTTTCAACGGAATAGCCTATTTTTTTTACAAATATATGTTCATTAGATACAACAAAGGCTGACTAATAGCCCTTGGGACTTTTTAGTCAGCCTCTTTTTTAACTCTACTTAATAATTATCTCATCAGTAAAGAGGAATCCCGAATACTTGCTGCGGTGCGCCTTGTAGCGTATGTAACGCACATCGGCGCTACCCTCCCAGCCAAAGCTCTTAAACGAGGGTAGCTCGTCGACAACAACCTCATGCTCAATGTCGGTGAGGAGCTCGAAGTTCTCGCCATCGACCGAGCCCCATATCTCCACCCTGCAGGGCATAAAGACACCAGGACCACATATCTGCATAAAGTCGGCTGCGATACTCTCGATGTGAGTAACCTCGCCCATATCCACAACCACATCTACACCACCACGACCAAGGAAGCCCTGCCAGCGCTTGTCGGCGTATGTCCATGTACCACGGAGGCCGTCGGTAAGCGTAGCATCGCCATTGGCTGCATACTGCGGCGCATAGTAGAATGAGGGATAGAGATAGCTAACACTCTTACCCACAGCCAGATGCTCGACAGGCTGCAACGACTCAGGGCGGTTGCCTATCTCGTTCTTAAGGTCGAAGGGTGTATATCCTCGCTCAAGCATATTGTCGACAATCCTCACAGCACGCTCCCTGAAGAGGGTGAAGTCTCTATTCTCAGGCTCACTCCAGCCTATCTCGGCTACGGCGATAGCACGAGGCCAAAGCATGTGCTCGTAGTGCTCGTCGGTGGGGATAAACTCAGCCCAGAGGTTAGCCTGCACGCCGATGATATGATCACGCACAGTGGCATCCATACTCGCGGGCGTAGGCTCGTACGAGTAGACCTTATCTAATGGCAGGTAGCCGCCGATACTCTCGGGCTGAGAGTAGGGAGCATCCTGTGGTGCGTCGATATAACAGTAGCCATGTGGCGACATGATGGCATCGTGACCTGCAGCGGCAGCAGCAATACCACCCTCCTCGCCACGCCACGACATGACCGTAGCATTGGGGGCGAGGCCACCCTGCAGAATCTCGTCCCAGCCTATAATCTGGCGACCACGCGCATTGAGGTACTCCTCGATGCGGTGTATCATATAGCTCTGGAGCTCGTCGACATCCTCGAGCCCCTCCTGCTGCATCCTACGACGGCAGTCATCACACTCCTTCCAGCTCGACTTGCCCGCCTCGTCACCACCGATATGTATATACTCCGAAGGGAATATATCTATCACCTCGTCGAGGATGGCCTGCATCATCTCGAACGTAGCCTCCTTACCAATACATAGGTCGCCCTGACGCTCAGGCAGCTGCGTGCAGCGCAGCTCGGGGTAGGCAGCAAGCACCTCGTCGGAGTGGCCAGGCATCTCTATCTCGGGGATGATGGTTATGTAACGGTCGGCAGCGTATGCCACAAGCTCGCGAGCATCGTCCTTCGTGAGATAGCCACCATAGGCACCCTCCGTGCCCTCCTCCACATGGCGGCGCTCACCATACCACCACTCCTTCCACGTGTGGGGCACACGCCAAGCAGCATAGCTCGTGAGGCGAGGATAGCTCTCAACCTCCAGGCGCCAGCCAGCGGCATCGGTGAGGTGAAGGTGCAGTCTGTTCATCTTAACCTCGGCCATAGCATCTATCTGACGCTTCAAGAACTCCTTGGTGCGGAAGTGTCGCGATATATCGATGAGAATGCCACGGTAGCCAAAGCGCGGAGCATCTACAATATGGCAGCTCACCAACTCTCCCTCAGTGGCATATATCTGTCGGAGGCTCTGAAGGCCGTAGTATATACCCGCAGCCGTAGGAGCCTTGATGCTAACACCTGCAGGCGTAATATCCATAACGTAGCCCTCCTCGGCATTAACCATGCCCTTGAGCTCATCAACATCCGTAACAAGCAAGTTGATAAATCCTCTGCGTGCAGGACGTGACACGCTGCGGAGCTCAACACCTACATCCATAGTGGCAGCCTCAAGACGCGCTGCATCCTGCTCGGGCGCCTCGATATAGAGCTTAAGCCCCTTATGCACATCTACAGCCTCGTCACCCCACACAGCCACAGACGGAGCAGGAGTGATGATATTCTGTGCCTCGGCACTACCCACGAAGAGCATCGCAAAGGCGCAAACAAGCGTTATTATATCTCTGATTCTCATATTATTAGTCAGCATAACAATATGGGGTGCCGAGCACTACGGCCGACACCCCATAACCCAAAGCATATCTATTAGAAGTGGAAGGTCTTAATAACCTTAACCTCCACAACATCACTCTCACTCTTCAAAGGCTCAACAGAATGGTATGTAACCTTCGCAGCACGAGGAGCACCTACCTCCTCGCTCCAGAGACACTCGATAGTAGGCTCAACGCTCTCCTTGACAACGAGCGACTTAGCCATAGCGTGAGGTGCAGGCGTAGCAGCATTTACCTCCTCGACATAGCCTCTAAGCTCCTCGATATCACCAGCCTCACTGGGCTCAACGGCAAGACGAGCAACACCCGCCTCGTGGCCATTAGCATCCTGTGCATACGACACGATAGTCTGCTCTATATCCCACGTAGCGACAAAGAAGTGGTAAGGAACAGTGAGGTTCACCGACTGCCAGTAGCCGCGGAACTGAGCGATGATATACTTATCGCTAAGCTCATTAACCTCAGCGTAAGCATCAGTAGTCAATGCACAATAGAGTGCTGTAGCACCCTCAATGTCGGTATGCTTAACAGCAATGATAGGACGACCTGTTGTAGCATCAGCATCACCGAAGATTGTACCATTCTCCTGGTCGCCGTTATATACGCCGAGCAACTGAAGCTTAGGAGTAACACTACCAGGAGCAATAGTCTTGGCAATGACATCGCTATATACGCAGTTTACAAACTTACCCGTGGTAGCATCGATAACCAAGACATAGCCGATATACTCACGCTCATGCTCGAGGTTGGCGATATAGTACTTACCATCGCCATTGCGATAGAGGTGGCTACACTTCTCCTCCAACGCCTCCTGGATGGTAAGCGAGGGGCTCTGGCCTGTCATACACATCTCCATTACCTGTGCAAGCATAGATGCCGAGGCATTGATAGCCGCCTGAGGATCAAAATTATCGGCATAGGCGATACCTGGCTGATAGTAGATCGTAAGATCTGAGGCTTCAACCTCCAACGTGAAATCGTAGGGGCCAATATCCGATGCCTTGAACTTGAACTCTGCCTCCATAGGATCGCCCTGCTCGGCAGTCATAAACGACACATAGACAGGAGCTGAAGTTATAGTACCAGGATTCTCATCATACTCGCCAGTCTCCTCGTTGACAAGCTTGCCGTAGTTGGGGTTAGGCTCGAAGCTGAAGGCCACGATGTAGTACTCCGTCTCAGCGATGTTGAGCTCTACACGATTATCACCCGTAAGGTCTACAACACCCTTGACAGGCTCGCGACGCTTAAGCTCGGTATAGTTATCCCAGTAGTAGATATACTCCGTAATAGCACTATTGGCAATCTCCACAGGCTTCATAGACTTCTTGGGAGTGTCAATATAGCTGATGTAGTAGTAATACTCAGCATCGGGATTCGAGGGAGTGATGCGAATATCAGCAGCGTAGTGGCCGATATTCAACACGTCAATATCGAACGTGAGGTCGCTCTCGGCGGCCTCGCCCACATTGTAGCGCGACTCCTTAATGTCGGTGCTTAGCCATAGGCCATCAGCATCTAAGCTAACACCTGCGACTAAGCATGTGTACTTAGTCTTGGGCGAAAGGTCGCTAGCATAGAGCGTACGATAGCCCTTATGTACAAGCTTCGTGCGAATGTCATCATCACTCAAACCCTCAGCCTTGAGCTGGTCAACCTGAGTCTTGAAGTGGTGCTCGAAGAACTGCTCCTTCGTCCACTGATACTCGCCATCCTTCGCCGTATAACGATTGTAGGTGTCAACCTCGACATTTACAACACCCCACTCCTGAGTATTGACACTCGGAGTGACAGCGATAGCGGCAGTATTGAGGTTTACATCGACACTGATAGAGAATGTGCACGAACCCAACTCGGGAGCTGCTGTGCGGAAAGGAGTGCGCGATACGGCGCTGGTAGCTGCATAATCCTTCTCGGCATCAACACCATAGAGCAAGAGGACATAGTTGGTATCCACGCCAAGATTGTCGATAACAGCACTCTCGCGCTTACCCTTAGCCACCTTCTCGGCCATGATAGCCTCGAACGTTGTATTTACCACAGCAGCATAATCCCTAATATCGCTATAGACCATCTCTACAATCTCAGCATCCGAAGCACAAGCCTCGACCGACGTAGCATCGAGAACAACAGCGAAGTAGTCTGCCTCAAGGTCTGAGGGCGTAACCGAGTAGGTTACCGTCGTCTTAGTGACAGCATCAATATTTACCTCAAACGTCATCTGCTCAACCTCGTTGCCCGAATCGTCGGGGCTGTTAGGCTTTGTATCATCCTTCTCGCAGGCGGCGAAAGCTAATGCTGCCACAGCCATGATGGTCATCAACCAATTTAATCTTTTCATGCCTAAATATCTATTTCTTTATCTTAAAAAAACTCTTCGCGTAACACACTATCTGTGAATATAGAAGGGACGAATATAGTCGAGCGCCTTGACCATGCGAACATCCTCCTCTACAGCGGGCTCAGCCACAGCCACTGGCTCAACCTTAGCCTCCTCCTTAACAACGGGAGCCAACATAGGCTTAGGTGTAGCTGTCTCCTGAGATGTAGAGCTGATAACCAAAGACTCGGGCATCATAAGGCTCTGCTCCTCCGAAGCGTTGAGCTCGTCAACCAAAGCCTTCAACTCGCTAATATCGCTCTTCTCCTGAGCCGTAGGACAAGTGTAGAGACGGCCAATGCTACCAATATTGCCGCTATTGTCAACAACGTATGCGAGAGCCGTGAGAACCTCCTGCCAATTAGCTACGTAGAAGGTATAAGGCTGCGATAGTTTGCAAGACTTCCAATAGCCTACGCAATCAGCCCAAACCTGAGTATCTGAATGACCTACAGGATTGCTGCAATCACCCACAACCGACGTAGTGAAGAGCGTACGAGCACCATCCAAGCCACTATACTTAACAACAGTGATAGCCTTGCCCTTCGTTGCAGCTGCATTGCCAAATATCTCACCATTCTCGGCGTCACCATGGTAGTAGCCTACAAGCTCAACGGTAGGTGTCACGCTACCCAAAGACTTTGTCGTAGCAAGGTCGTCGAATCTGTGAGCCTTAACAACATGTCCCGTCTTGGGATCGAGAGCGAAGATATAGCCCATAACTTTCGTTTCGGGGAGAACACCAGAGGCAACAGTGTCGAACGAGCCACTGAGGTAGTACTGATCGAGAATCATAGCTACCGTCGTGTTAGGATCATAATTCTTAGCCTGCTCAAGCATATAGTCGAAGCCCTCGTTAGACTCCTTTATAAATGCCTCCTCGTCATACTCCTCAGGTGTACAGATGTTCATATTGTAATATGTGTACTCGTGCGAAGCCGTAACCTTTACAGTGAAGCCATAGGGAGAGAGACCCGTAGCCTTCATCGAGAACTCAGTCGTTGCGGGATCGGGGCCAGGAAGCGTCTTAAAGGTAGTCATCACGGGAGGTGTAGTCACACCACCAGCATAGCCGAACGCTATAACAAAATGCTCCGTATCAGCAGCTGACAGCTTATACTTGAACTGGCTGCCAATGCCACCAGTATAGTCCTGAGTACCAGAGTAGAGCATCATGCCACTATTCATCCATGAGCCATACTCCTTGACCACATCAGCCATGACCTCCTCGGCAGTGCTCACGCCATCATACGCAGCACACAACCAGCAGAAAGTCTCCTTCTGGTTAGTAGGAGTAACCTTAATAGCTGCGCGGTTAGACTCTACTTCGCTAACCTTAATCTCGAAAGTAAAGTCCTTCTGCTCTACATTCTCAGTCTTATACGTTGAGGTAGAAACATCCGAGATGATAGATATGCTACCCTCCTCTGTTACGTCAAACGCTGCAACGAGGGTGGCATAATCGGTGTTAGCAATAAGATCAGAGCCCTTGAGAGTCAACGTACCCTTGTGGAAGAGATTGTTTAGAATCTGATTATCAGAATACCCAGCACCGCGAAGACCCTCGATCTGCATCTGGAGGCAATAGAGCAAGAACTGCATCTGGCTCATGCGATAGTTACCCTCGGGGTCAGTATATGCCTCAAATGAGGCCTTAGGAAGAGTGTAGAAGTACCAGATACGCTCAGGGTCAGAAGGTGTAACTGTAAACTCTGCTGTGTTATTCACCACCGAGGTCTTAACATCGAACTCGATGTCTATCAACTCAAGCTCGGGAGTCGACACCTTAACCTTCGTAAGCTCGGTTGTTGCTCGATAGTTATCCTCAGGATTAACACCAAAGACGATGATGTAGTAGTCACTACCAGGTGCCAACTGCTCGAAGCTACCCTCAACAAGACCCTTATCCACAAAGTCGGGCATATACTCCGCAAGAGTATAACCCGTAGAGTTTGCCTCGGTCTCAAGCTCCTGAAGAAGCGCTGCGATAAGATATGTATCGCGAGTGAATTCATTGGCTGTCTCAACATCATACAGGGCGATAATATAGGTTGCCTCAAGATCTGACGGAGTAACAGTGTAGGCTATCGACGAGTTACCTACCTCGCCAACCTTAACGTCAAAGGTCAGAGAGTTACTCGGGGGAGTAGGAGTATCAGGCGTCTCACCATTCTCCTTGGTACATGATGCCACGGTGATGGCCATCATAGCCACGAGCATCATCAAAATGTTGAATCTTTTCATAGTTAGTTTAGTTATAAGTTGTTAATATATTATTATTCACCACATTACACACGCATTCTCCATCCACAACCAATGGAAAATATTCTTTTATCTCGCCTCCCAACCTTAGGCACACTCAATAACATGTACCGCCATAAACAAAAAACACTGCTCTAAGATGCAAAAATAAATTATTTTTTGTTTTTAGACAAAATTTTTGAGCCTTTTTATGTAATAAAAGGGAGTGACTAAAAAGTAATTTAGTCGCTCCCTATTGCCTTAGAGATTGAATAAAAAGATGTAGTTTTAGGCATGCGAAGCCCGAAAAAGCGGAGTTTACTGAACGTAAATGAGCATTTTGAGAGCGAGGGTAATGATGCAAAAAGTGGCGCTTTTTGACATCTAAATTAAGGGCGAGAGATGCAGAATTTCTCGCCCTATTTTTTCGCAGCTTTCCCCTCGTTACTTTGAAGAAAAAGATACCACTTGACAAAGTCCTTAAAATGCT
>JAFUPR010000115.1 GCA_017481145.1 Alistipes sp.
TAACTACTTGATTTACATCCTTTGCAGAGGAGAGGTAGTTATTGGCTACTCCGCAAATTAAAATTTGCTCCGCTTAACGCCTTTCCCTTCTGCTCGCCGCAGGGGCCCTTGCAAAGTCCTGCTCTCAGCAAGAAGCTACTACGTAGACCTTTTTGTTTTTCACACCTTGCGTCTACAAGCCCACTTGTGACGCAGGTATAAAAAACAAAAAGATGTCTTTCGACATCTTCTTGCCTCGTTTGTTCTTTGCGGAGAGGGAGGGATTCGAACCCCCGGAACAGTTGCCCGTTCACCGCATTTCGAGTGCGGCCCGATCGACCACTCCGGCACCTCTCCTTGACAACCTTTGTGGTTTTCAGCGTGCAAATATAGCAACTTTTTTCTAATGTTATACCTTCAATATCGCTATTTTTTCAAAAAATAGTAAAGTGCACGGCTACCCTCCAGCGCGTTTTGCACGGTAGCCCGCCTTGGTGAGCAGCTCTATGACACGGTCGCGGTGGTCTCCCTGGATGATAATCTCGCCATCCTTGGCTGTGCCACCCACGCCACAGCTCTTCTTTAGCTCCTTGCCGAGGGCTGTGAGGTCGTCGGCGCCACCCACAAAGCCACGCACGACGGTAGCCACACGCCCGCCCTTGAGCCTATCTAACCATACCTTAAGGTTTTGCTGCTGAGGGGGTGGAGTTGTCGCCTCGGCCTCCGCCGTCGTCTCATATTTATAGTCGGGGTTTGTGGAAAACACCACGCCGAGTCTATCCTTCCAATCTGTTGCCATAGTATAATATATGTTTGTACGTTTTGTCTCGCGGCATACAAAGTTACAAAAAAATGGAGATGTTACATCACTTGAGGCGTACAAATTTGTAGTTACGTTAATGTAGAAGAAGTATCATTATGATACTAAGGTTACAAAAAAATCACAATATACGCTTTCAGGTCGATCTATTTCAATTTTGTAGGGGTACTTCCCGTATGTTTCTTTACGAACTGAACAAATGCCGAGGGGCTTGAGAAGTTGAGTTGCTCGGCTATCTGTTGCACCGTGAGGTCTGTGGTGCGCAGGAGCATCTTTGCATCTATGAGTATTGCCTCGTGAATCCAATCTAATATCGGTCGACCCGTAGCTCGTCTTACGGCTGTTGACAGATATTTAGGTGTGAGGTTGAGTTTGTCGGCATAGAACTGTACGGAGCGGTATTGCTTGTAGTATATGGCGAGTAGTCTGAAAAAGCGGTCGGAGAGGTTTTCATCCCTAATATTGCTCACCTCTATACTAAAAACCTTCTCATACTCTGTGACTATTTCGAGTATTAGGGCGTAGAAGATAGAGTGGATAATCTCGGTCTTATATTTGCCATCCTCGAAGGTCTCCTTATATATAAACCTGTAATAGCTCATCAGATCATCGAACTTATCATCCTCCACCTTTATTGCCGAGATATATCGTGAGTAGCTGAATATGTTAGTGTCGATGGGCGACGGCATGTTCAAGATATAATCTATGGATACGGCTATGATGCTCGCTTCTTCCATGAACGCAGGGGTTATGGCGCTTATCACGTGGTTCTCGGGTAGGATAACCACATTGTTATTGGACAACGTATACCTCTTGCCATCGATGCCTATAACGCCCTCTCCGCTCTTGCATAAGATTATTAGTATGCCGTTACGAATCAAGAGCCTATCAGACGCGTTCGTACTCGTAGGGGTGATATTTAGGTCGATCGTAAGACCGTCGCCACCGTTACGCTGAATCATCTCGACAATGTCTATCTCCTGAATTTTTGCGGACATAATACTAAAAAGCGAAGTTTGATAAATTATTTCACCTACAAATGTAATAAATTTCCATTAATAAGGCTCTACCTTTGCATGAAATTACAAAAATACATCAGAGATGGAACATTATCAGCAGTCGGTCGAGCAGATTGTTCGACTATTAAGGACCAATATCGAAAGGGGTTTAACCCATGATGATGTGGCCGAGCGTCAACGCCGTGATGGCTACAACGAGTTTGCCAAGAAGAGGCACACCTCGCTATGGCAGAAGTTCATTGCGCAGTTCAAGAGCTTTATGATTATCGTGTTGCTCGTGGCGGCGGCAATATCGGGTGTCACGGGTTATATGAATGGCGAGGGCATCACCGACGCCATAATTATATTGTCGATACTTATCGTTAATGCCATCATTGGTGTATTCCAGGAGGCCAAGGCTGAGAATGCGCTCGATGCTCTTGAGAGGCTATCAGCGCCCCACTGTAAGGTTATCCGTGGTGGTGAGCATCAGGTCATCGAGTCGCGCGAGTTGGTTGTTGGCGACATCGTCGAGATAGAGACGGGTGATAGCGTGCCCGCCGACCTACGTCTTATCGAGGGCGTGAATCTCAAGATTCAGGAGGCAGCGCTCACGGGCGAGTCGCTACCCGTGGAGAAAAATACAGATACCATATCTAATACTGTCGGCATTGGCGACCGTGTGAATATGGCCTTCAGCTCATGTAGTGTCACCTACGGTCGTGGCTTGGGCGTTGTCGTGGCGACGGGCGAGCATACCGAGGTGGGTAAGATTGCTGCAATGATTAAGTCGGTGCCCGATATGCGCACGCCTATGCAGGTGCGCCTCGATAAGTTGGGTAAAGTGTTGGCTGTCATAAGCCTTATCGTCTGCGCTGTAATTTTCGTTATTGGTCTGTGCTATGGTCGAGGTCTTCTTGAGATGTTTATGACCGCTGTGAGCCTTGCCGTGGCAGCCATCCCCGAGGGTCTTCCAGCCGTATCTACCGTGGTGTTGGCCCTTGGCGTGCAGCGTCTTGCCAAGCAGAATGCTATTGTCCGCAACCTGCCCTCTGTGGAGACACTCGGAAGCACCACCGTGATATGTTCGGATAAGACAGGAACGCTCACACAGAACAAGATGACCGTAGTTGAGGCATACCCCGCTACCACCAATATGTTGCTTACCGTCGGCACGCTCTGCAACGACACGACACAGAGTGGCGAGGGTGAGCTTATTGGCGACCCGACGGAGACAGCCTTAGTTGCCCACGCTGAGGGTAACGGCATGGAGCAAAGGGGGCTTAATGCCACATATCCTCGCATCGCGGAGATACCCTTCGACTCAGAGCGCAAGCTTATGACAACGCTCCACCGCAAGGATGAGCACACCATTCTTGTCGCGACCAAGGGTGGATTTGACGAGTTGCTTGCACGCTGCAACCGCATTGTTGGCGAGGATGGCGAGGTGCGCACAATCGAGAGGACGGATATAGAGAGACTCGCCGCGGAGAATAATGCGATGGCTAAGAAGGCTCTGCGCGTGCTATGCATGGCATACTCAGAGATTGCTATTGACAAAGAGCCGAGCGAGGAGGAACTGTCCGAGATTACCGCAGGGGCTGAGCATAATCTGATTTTTGTCGGCATGGTCGGCATGATAGACCCTCCGCGTGAGGAGGCGAAAGTTGCCGTAGAGCAGTGCAAAAAGGCGGGTATCAAGCCTGTGATGATTACAGGCGACCACAAGATTACAGCCTCGGCTATTGCCGAGAGCCTCGGAATTATGACCTCCACAGACCGTGTGCTCACGGGTAGCGAGGTGGAGAGCATGAGCGACGAGGAGCTACGAGGCATTGCAGGCAGCGTCTCGGTCTTTGCGCGTGTAGCACCCGAGCATAAGGTGCGCATCGTCAAGGCGTACCAGAACTTAGGCAATGTAGTTGCAATGACGGGCGATGGCGTGAACGATGCTCCAGCGCTGAAGCTTGCCAATATCGGCGTTGCGATGGGCATCACGGGCACGGATGTATCGAAGGAGGCTGCCGACGTGGTGCTCGCGGATGATAACTTCGCCACCATCGTGCAGTCGGTACGTGAGGGACGTCGTATCTACGACAACCTGATAAAGTCGATTCAGTTTATGATATCGACCAACCTCGGCGAGATTGTGCTGCTGCTTGTTGCCGTGCTATGTAACCTCGATATGCCGTTGCTGCCCATTCAGCTGCTCTTCATAAACCTTGTGGGAGATAGTCTTCCGTCGTTGGCACTTAGCGTCGACCATGCGGCCAAGGATATAATGTCGCGTAAGCCTATAAATCCTAATCAGGGCATCTTCACTCGCCCATTTACGACGAGGATAACCATTCAGGCTCTGATTCTCGGTGCTGCAACAATCGTGGCATATATCATAGGCCACCAGACATCGTTAGATACAGCACGCACGATGACATTTGCGGTGATGATATTCTCGCAGTTCACGATGATATTCTCTATCCGCTCGGGTAATAAGCTCTTTACCAACCGCTTCTTCAGTAACCGCTGGCTGTGGGCGACCATCGCACTTGTTATTGCTCTTACACTGGTTGTAATGCTTGTACCTGCAATGCAGTCGCTCTTTAGGTTGACAGCCCTGACGGCCGAGCAGTGGTGGATAGCCATCAGCTTGTCGTTTGGCGTATTGCTACTTAGCGAGCTATCTAAGTTGTTTGCTGTTAAAGCCGAGAGGTAATGAGTATATCCGAAATAATTATATTGGCAATAGGCGTCGCCATGGACGCCTTTGCCGTATCTATAGCTAAGGGGTTGTCGGTAAAGCAAGTTAAATCGCGCCACTATCTAAGCGTTGCTCTATGGTTCGGTGGCTTTCAAGCCTTAATGCCAATTATGGGCTACTTCCTCGGCACTTGGTTTGCACACATAGTTGAGCGATACGACCATTGGATAGCCTTTATCCTGCTCGCTATAATCGGTGGCAAAATGATAAAAGAGGCTCTCACCGATGATGCGCGGGGCGACGATGACTTCTCCAGTAGAACGATGTTTGTTATGGCCGTTGCCACAAGCATAGATGCCCTTGCCATTGGTATCTCACTTGCTTTCCTTGATGTTAATATATGGACAGCCGTCGCCTATATCGGGATTATCACAGCCATATTCTCAGCCGTGGGCATCAAGATAGGACATCGCTTTGGCCAAAGGCATAGAAAGAGTGCGACAATCTTTGGTGGTGTAGTTCTTATCGCCATAGCCATCAAGATACTTTTAGAGCATATATTGGGATAATGGTGCTCCCGAACCCTATTTTATGCACATGTGCTATCTCATATTGCACGAGTTATGAAAAATTTTCATAACTTTACGCTATGAAACCGAAGAAACGTAACCGTCGCGACCTTGCGGCATATAACCCTGCACGCCTCCCCGAGATACTACCTCCCGAGGATGACCGCTACCTTGTGCATGTATATGTCGAGGGGTATGAGGATGTGGCCTTCTGGCGAACAATATTCGACAACTTCCACAACCCCTATCTACGCTTCGAGATATCGGTGCCCAACCGCGATGACCTACCCAAGGGTAAGAAGGTGCTCATGTCGATGCTCGGGCGTACACATAAGGAGGAGGTATTGCTATGTGTCGACTCCGACTTCGACTATCTCTTTGCTGGTGCTACGGAGCAGTCGCGCGAGATTCTCGAGGCCGAAAATATGTTTCATACCTACACCTACGCCACGGAGAACTACCTATGCTATGCGCCATCGCTGAGGAACGTATGTGTGCGTGCCACGAAGAATGATACGCGCATCTTCGACTTTGTGCGGTTTATGGCGGCGTACTCTACGACCATATATCCACTCTTTTTGTGGTACGTACATTCAGCCCAGCTGTCGCACGAGAGCATCTTCACGCTCGCCGAATTTCGCGCCTCGGTACGCTTGGGATATGTCGACATACGCCACAATGGAGAGGGTACTTTAGCGTGGCTTGAGCGCAATGTAGAGCGCCGCCTGAGGGCTTTGGAGCGTGATAACCCGACGATGTGCGACGATATTGAGGCTTTAGTCCCAAGGCTCAAGGAGCGAGGCGTCGAGCGTGACAACTGCTATCTCTTCATGCACGGACATACGCTTATGGATAATGTGGTGATGCCGCTACTTACGGCCGTATGTGATAAGCTACGTCAGCTATCCGTTGCGAAGATTCATGGCTCGAGGGTTGAGGGTGTAGCCCTCAAGAATGAGCTTCAAAACTACACCAACACGCTACGCTCCATACGCGATGTCTTGTTGGATAACGACAACTATATGTCGTGTCCACAGTATAAGATGCTACGCGACGACATACAGCGCTATCTCGACGTGATGATTGCTCGTATCAAGGCCGAGCGCCCAGCACCTATTATGCTGAGGTGTAATTTCGAGCCATAGTAAGCCGTTCTAACTTAGTAATAAGTATTTAAAAAACGTACTTTTGGGGTCTTTTGGTATAGGAAAAAGACCCCAAAACCATTGTATTTGCACACTTTTCTAATGTTTTTGTAACAAAACGCTTGTATTATTAAAATTTTTGCGTACATTTGTATTGTGGATATAGACTCAAAGATAAATTGAATTAACCTAAAACACTAAGAAAATATGTCTAATCAATGTCCGGCAACATGCCATTCATACACGTTAGAGCCCGAGGCTGGCTTTAGTCTTCTGAGACTTAAGGCTGGCGAGAAGATGGATGTTGAGCGTGGCGATTACAACTGCCTGCTCTTTCTTCTGTCGGGTAACTTCGAGATCACCTCGGAGGAGCGCCGCGAGTATATTGTACGTGAGGGTCACTTCGTTTTCTGCTTCCGTGCCTACCACTATGAGATCACGGCTCTTACAGATATTGAGATTGTCAAGGCACACTTTATCGCTGCGGGTGCGGCGTGCGATATGATTCCGTTCAATAGCATCGCGGGTAAGATTAAGAAGATCAACTACAAATTCACACAGGTGGCCGTAAACGAGCCTATGGCTCTCTTATTGCAGTCGGTGAAGATGTATCTCGAGAACTCGATGAAGTGTAATCACCTGCATCGCGCCAAGATTCAGGAGATGTTCGTCATCTTCAAGTTCTTCTATACGCCGCAGATGCAGTTACGCACCTTCTACAACCTCTTTGACCGTAACCAGTCGTTCGTGTCGCTCGTGCGCAACAATGCTCCGCGCGTGAAGACTGTCGAGGAGCTTGCCGACATCTGTGGCTTCAGTATTCAGCACTTCAACAATATGTTCAAGCAGGAGTTCCATGATACTCCCTATAGCTGGATGCAGAAGCAGCGCATCATCGAGATTGAGCGCCTTCTCACCGAGACCAACGTGCCGCTTAAGAGCATCATCAAGATGTATAGCTTCACCAACCACGGACACTTTGCGCTCTTCTGTCGTAAGTATCTGGAGAAGACACCTCTTAAGATTCGTAAGGAGGCACGCGCCAAGCGTGAGGCACAAGCTGCTCAGGCGCAGGCCGCAGAGTAGTGATATGCAAGTACGAAACAATCCGTCGTGGCATCATGCTGCGACGGATTGTTTTCATATATACGCGATAGCACTTATACTTTTATAGCTGTTGCATGGTGCAAACTCCCTACTTTTTTCGTACCTTTGGCATCATAATGATGCGCCTTCTACATTTACCTCTTTCCAACTTTATATGTCTCAAGTGGTGCAAACTTCCTACTTTTTTTCGTACCTTTGTGCATAGTAATAACTATAATAGATTATGAGTAGAGTAAGATTAGTGGTTTTAGTGGCTGTGGCAGCGGTTGTTGGTGCTGTAGCCTTTGGTTTGTGGAGTCGCCCTGCGGTGAAGGGTATTAGCGACAGTGGCTTTTCGGCCGAGCGCGTGGTCGAAGATATTGCCGTTATCTCGCGCGAACATCACTCGGTGGCACATCCCACGGAGCGTGCGGAGGTGCGTAACTACTTGGTGGATAGGCTTGAAGAGCTTGGTGCCGATACGGTGAGATTGTACGAATATCAGGCTCTTGTAGGCCCCAAGGATAAGCATGTGATATATACGTTCGATGCAACAAACGTCCTCGCTGAGTTTGGCCCCGTGGGTGAGGATGCCTCGACCACGTCGCTGATGATGGTTGCGCACTACGACTCACGCTACTCACAGCCCATGCCACATAAAGATACCGTATGGTCGTATGGCGCAGCGGATGATGGCTATGGCGTGGGTGTCATCCTTGAAACAGTAGCCGAGGCTCTCAAGTATCGAAATGAGTGGAAGCAGGGTATCAAGGTGCTCTTCACCGATGCCGAGGAGGTGGGCATGATGGGCATGACGGCGCAGTGGGAGAACAACCGCGAGGTGTTCGACAACGTAGGTCTTATGATAAACCTCGAGGCGCGTGGTCCCTATGGCCCAGCGCTGCTATTTGAGACGTCGCCTGGTAATGAGCGCCTTATGGACTTGTACGCTGCGGTGGCGGAGTATCCATATACCTACTCACTGACAACCGTGGTATATAGCTTCATGCCCAACTTTACCGACTTTACCATCGTAAAGGACTCAATCCCAGGCTTTAACTTCTCGACAATAGCCGACATCAACCACTATCATACTGACCTCGATAACTTCTCGAACATCAACCCGCAGTCGATACAGCACTACGGCGCACAGATTACACCCATTGTGCGTGAGTATCTGACAAACGTAGAGTATGCCGATGTCGACAGCCTTAGGGCGGATAGCGACACCGTAAACTTCACGTTGCCGCTATTGGGTCTCTTCAACTTCTCGACATCGTCATACTGGGTTATCAACGTCACCATCTTTGTGCTCTTCGTACTGCTGCTCTGCTTCGACGCCCTACGTGGTCGCGTGCAGATAGTGAGGGTGCTGAGCAGTGCTCTTGGTGCCTTCGTTGCTGCCATAGCGGCTCTTATTGTGGGAGAGCTTATCGCAGGGGTAGCGTGTCTGGCGTGCGATGCTCAGTTTAAACCCTTTGGCATCGTGCAGGGTGTCGTGGGCGATAATGTCATTATGGTTGTGAGCGTCGTTGTCGTAGCCGTGGTAGCACTGCTTGGTTATATGCGTGGTCGTAGGCGTGTTGTCAGCCTCACGGCAGGCTCTATACGCGAAGGTGCGAGTGCACAAGCAGCCCTGCTTCATGCCAACAATAAGCTTTACGCCGCACTTGTGTTGATGTTCGTCCTCAGCCTCTTGCTCATTGTGGCCATTGGCGAGAATCTCATGTTCTTCATTCCGCTCTTTGCGGCCACTCTTGCCCTTCTTCTCTATCGCATAACACGCCTTAGAGTGTGGTGTCTGGTGGCCATTGCGTTGATATTGTTACATGGCCTATCGTTCCTCTATGCTCTGGCCATGGCACTTACGATTGGAGCCTTTGGCGCTGTGCTGATGCTCGCGCTTTTGGATATGCTGGTGATTATACCCCTTGTGGAGCTATACGTTAGACAAAGATAGACTGATATATGCGATACCTACACTACATCTTACTATCTGTTATAGCCCTTATACTTATGGGCTGTAACACCGCTATGCCTACAATCGAGGGTGATGGTTACAAATTTTCGCCCGAGAGTGGCATGATTCACTTCGATGAGCCGCAGCGTGCTCATGGACAGCAGTCGATGCTGGGCTATGCTGCCGAGCCTATTCCTATTGTTCGGGTGGGCTTCGTAGGCTTAGGCATGCGTGGCAGGGATGCTGTCAGCCGCTTTACCCATATTGAGGGTGTCGAGATCAAGGCATTGTGCGACTTGGTGGAGCAGAATGTTGTGGGGTGTCAAGATTTTCTGGAGCGTGTAGGTTGGCCTGAGGCTGAGGGATATGTCGGCGAGGAGGCCTTCAAGAGGCTGTGCGAGCGTGAGGATATAGACCTCGTATATATCTCTACGGATTGGGTAAGCCACGTGCCTATTGCCCTCTATGCTATGGAGCATGGCAAGCATGTGGCCGTTGAGGTGCCTGCCGCCACCTCTGTTGCCGAGTGCTGGCAGCTGGTCGATACGTCGGAGCGTACACGTCGTCACTGTATGATGCTCGAGAACTGCGTCTACGACTTCTTCGAGCTCACGACGCTCAATATGGCGCAGCAGGGGCTCTTTGGCGAGATACTACATGCCGAGGGTGCCTATATACATAACCTTGCGGAGTATTGGGGCGCCTACCACGATAACTGGCGTTTAGAGTTTAACCGTACGCATCGTGGTGATGTATATGCTACACATGGTTTCGGTCCTATATGTATGGCACTCGACATCCATCGTGGCAATCGCCTGGAGTATTTAGTCTCGATGGATACAAAGTCGGTCAATGGCTTAGCTATCGCTCGTGCCACGATGGGTGCTGAGGAGTTTGCCAATGGCGACCATACGACGACAATCATTAAGACCTCGCGCGGGCAGAGCATCATGCTTCAGCACAATGTATTTACGCCCCGCCCCTATAATCGCCTATATCAACTTACGGGTACTCACGGCTTTGCCAACAAGTACCCCATCGAGGGATTTACGTTCCTCCCAGGCAAGCTGCCCGAGACACTCCTGCCTGCGGGTGCTGTTATCAATCCGCATAACTTCGTTGCTGAGGATGTCGAGGCAGCCATCATGGAGGCGTACAAACACCCTATACATCGCGAGATAGAGGAGGTAGCGCGTAGGGTTGGTGGGCATGGTGGCATGGACTATGTCATGGACTACCGCTTGATCTACTGCCTACGTAACGGTCTGCCCCTTGACCAAGATGTATACGACGCTGCCGAGTGGTCGGCCATAGGCGAGCTGTCGGCGACGTCGGCAAAGCATAATAGTATGCCCGTAGCCATTCCTGATTTCACGCGTGGCGAGTGGAATAGGCTTACGGGCGTTACGTTCTATACCAAGTAGGTGGGCTATAATGTCGGCTCAAGATAGGTGTAGCCGTAGAGGCCAGAGCGGTAGTTCGAGATGAACTCCTTGCCCTCCTCTAAGGTTATGGCGCCACTCTTTACGGACTTCGACACCCATATCTCTATGGCGCGCACCATACGTTTATGGTCGAATTGCACGTAGTCTAAAACGTCGGCAATTGTCTCACCCTCGATAATCTTATCGACGACATACTCATCATCCTTAATCGATATGTGTACGGCATTGGTGTCGCCGAAGAGGTTGTGCATGTCGCCCAGAATCTCCTGATAGGCACCCACGAGGAATACACCAACATAATATGGCTCACCCTCCTTCAGCTCGTGTACGGGGAGGTGATAGGCGTTGTTGGACGTCGAGATGAAGTTGTCAATCTTGCCATCCGAGTCGCACGTGATATCTTGCAGTGTCGCCGAGCATGTAGGTGGCTCGTTGAGGCGGGCCAAGGGCACGACAGGGAATATCTGGTCTATAGCCCATGAGTCGGGCAACGACTGGAAGAGTGAGAAGTTGCAGAAGTACTTGTCGGGGAGGCTGCGGGCTATGGAGCGTAGCTCCTCGGGAGCATGCTTACTCTTGCCTGCCATGGTGTTCACCTCGCGTGCTATTGACCAGAAGAGACGCTCGACCGTCGCGCGCGTCGGCAGGTCTACGAGGCCTATGTTGAAGAGCTCTAAGGCATCTTCGCGTGCCTGCATGGCATCATGCCACTGCTCGATCAGACGACTGGGTGTGAGCTTATTCCAGATGTCGTAGAGGTCGCGCACCAACTCATGAGCATCCTCGGCTATCTCCTCCTCGCCAAAGGCGGGTAGTTGCGTGCGCGCCAGTACCTCGAAGACTAGCACCGAGTGGTGTGCTGTGAGCGAGCGACCCGACTCGATGATGAGGTTAGGTTGCTCAAGTTCGTTCTTCTGGCAGATGTCGACTAAGGCGTATACGGCGTCGTTGACATACTCCTGTATCGAGTAGTTTATGCTGTTCCCGCTTATCGAGGAGTGCGAGCCGTCGTAGTTGACGCCGAGGCCACCACCAATATCTACAAAGCTGATGTTATAGCCCGTCTTTCGTAGCTGTGCATAGAACTGTGTCGCCTCTTTTAGAGCAGTCTTTATGCGGCGTATGTTGGTCACCTGCGAGCCTATATGGAAGTGTATCAGTCGGAAACAGTCCTCCATGCCCTCGTTCTTTAGTAGATTGAGAGCCTCAATCAACTCCGAGGAGTTGAGGCCGAACTTCGAGATGTCGCCTCCCGACTCCTCCCACTTGCCACTACCCGAGCTTGCGAGTTTTATACGTATGCCGATGTTGGGCTTGATGTTCATGCTCTTTGCGAGACGTGCTATGGTGCGTAGCTCCATCATCTTCTCCACCACGAGGAATATCTTGCGCCCCATCTTGTGTGCAAGGAGAGCTAACTTGATATAGCTCTCATCCTTATAGCCGTTGCATATTATCATCGAGTCGCTGTCGAAGTTGAGCGATAGCACCGCATGTAATTCGGGCTTAGAGCCAGCCTCAAGGCCTACGTGGTAGTTGTTGCCATGGCTTATAAGCTCCTCAACAACAGGGCGCATCTGGTTGACTTTGATGGGGTAGACGATGTAGCTCTCTCCTTTGTAGTCATACTCCTTGGCAGCACGTGCGAAGCACTTCGATATCTTTGTTATGCGGTTGTGCAGGATGTCAGGGAAGCGTAGCAGTAGTGGCAGTGATATGTCGTGTAGCTGTAGCTCGTCGATAAGTTTTCGCAGGTCGACCTCGGGGCCTCCCTCCTTGGGGCGCACGACGATATTGCCATCGCTGTTTACACCGAAGTAGTCCTTGCCCAGCTGTTGATGTTGTATAACTCTATGGAGTCGTCAACCTTCCACTTTCTCATTGCGTTTAGGTATAATAGGTTAGAGGGATGCTATCCCATACGTCGTTTATAATCGTCGTAACAGAACGTGCGTAGCGTCTCGAATCCACGCTCGTCGCTGTATAGCACTATTGCAGGATGTGTTACACCGTTAAACATCGTGGTCTTGACCATGGTGTAGTGTATCATGTCGCGAAAGATGATGCGCTCGCCCACCTGTGGTGTGTGTCCATCGTCCGTAGCCCATGCGCCGTACATGTCGCCCGCAAGGCATGAGTTGCCACCCATCCACCATGCAGTCTCATGCTCTGTGGCATCGTGCATGCCGCGTATCGCTGGTTTGTAGGGCATCTCCAAGCAGTCGGGCATGTGACAGGCAAACGATACGTTGAGCATGAGCGTATTGCGTCCACCATTGCGGACTATGTCCTCCACGCGTGCCACCAAGACACCCGTATCCCACGTAAAGGCACTTCCAGGTTCGAGGATGATGCGTAGGTGTGGATGGCGCTGGCGGAAGCTGCGTAGTATGTCTATGAGGTGATCAACGTCATAGTCCTTGTGTGTCAGCAGATGACCACCGCCGAAGTTTATCCAGCGGAGGCGGTCGAAATGTCGGCCAAAGCGCTCTTCAACTGCTCTGAGCGTAGCCTCGAGGTCTGCGGGGCGCGACTCACACAGCGAGTGAAAGTGTAGCCCTTCGACACCCTCTGGCCATACATCAATGTCGCGAGCACGCACACCCAAGCGCGACTCGGGGATACAGGGATTGTATAGGTCGGTGGCGACGGTGCTGTACTCGGGATTGACCCTAAGACCGCACGATACACCACGCTCGCGAGCACGCTCGCCGTAGCGCACAAGCTGGCTTAGGGAGTTGAACGTGATGTGGCTCGAGGCGTCGAGGATGGCATCAATCTCCTCCTCGACATATACGGGGGCGTAGGTGTGTGCCCTATAGCCCATCTCCTCCACAACGAGTTTTGCTTCGGCTATCGAACTTGCCGTAGCGCCATCGGCATGTGCCGCTATGCGCTTGAATATATGCCACGTAGCATTGGCCTTGAGCGCTACGATGATCTCTACGCCCGCCTCGCGACGCACACGGTCTATGGCCGCGAGGTTTAGGCGTAGCATATCGTCGTGTATGACGTATGCTGGGGTGGGAACCTTAGATAGGTCCCATCTCCCCAGCATATCCTCCTTTCGCATCATACCTCAAGGTCGATATCGAACTTCTCAACCCATGGTAGGCCACGCTCGCCGAGCTCCTTAAGGAACTGGTCGGGGTCGAGCTGCTCGACGTTAAATACGCCAGCACCCTTCCAGATGCCTCGTGCAAACATCGAGGCGCCGAGGGCTGCGGGGACACCTGTTGTGAAGCTTACGGCCTGAGTGCCTGTCTCGCGGTAGGCTATCTCGTGGTCGCAGTTATTATAGATATAGTATGTGCGCTCCTTGCCATCCTTCACGCCACGTATGCGGCAGCCGATAGATGTCTGTCCGTGGTAGTTTGCCCCGAGCGACTTGGGGTCGGGGAGTACGGCCTTGAGGAACTGTATGGGCACGATCTCAACGCCATTATATACGATGGGGTCGATGCGTGCCATGCCTATGTTCTGTATCACGCGTAGGTGTGTGAGATACTCCTGGCCGAAAGTCATCCAGAAGCGTGCTCGCTTGATTGTGGGGTAGTGCTTCACGAGTGATTCGAGCTCCTCGTGGAAGATGAGGTACGACTCGCGCTCGCCAATCTCGGGGTAGTTCAGCGGCTTGTGAATCTCGTGTGGGGCGGTCTCCACCCACGCGCCATTCTCCCAGTAGCGACCCTTCTGTGTCACCTCGCGGATGTTAATCTCGGGGTTGAAGTTTGTGGTGAAGGCCATGCCGTGATTTCCAGCATTGCAGTCCACAATGTCGAGGTAGTGGATCTCGTCAAAATGATGCTTTGCCGCGTAGGCTGTGAAGATGGCCGACACGCCTGGGTCGAAGCCACAGCCGAGGATGGCCATGAGCCCCTTCTCCTTGAAGCGGTCGTGGTATGCCCACTGCCAGCTGTACTCGAAGTGTGCCTCATCCTTAGGCTCGTAGTTCGCCGTGTCAAGATAGTTCACGCCACACTCAAGGCAAGCATCCATAATCGTCAAATCCTGGTAGGGAAGAGCGACATTAATTACAATGTCAGGTTGGAAGGACTTCATCAAGCTCACAAGCTCCTCTACGCTGTCGGCATCCACCTGTGCTGTCTGAATACGGTTGCCACCTACGGCACGCGCAATATCATCACACTTCGACTTCGTACGGCTTGCCAGCATAATCTCGGTAAAGGCACTATCTGCTGCAACTTTGTGTGCCACTACTGTTCCGACGCCACCGGCACCAATAATTAAAACTTTTGACATTTAGGTTATTAGGTTATTTATGTGCAGGGTACAGAATGGAGGACCCTGCGGACTCATTTCTGCTCTACGTGGTTGGCATATAGCTCGCTTAGGAATTGGTAGATGAGCTTCGCCGCAAGGAAATCTGAGGCCTTGGCTGCTGGGTTGGGACATAGCTCGACGACGTCAAGACCTACGACACGATGCTCGCGTATGACGCGCCTGAGTAGCCCTATCACCTCGCGGTAGCTTAAACCTCCAGGCTCGGGCGTGCCCGTCGAGGGTAGGTAGGCGGGGTCAAAGACATCGAGGTCGATGGTGATGTAGACCTCCTCGCCGAGTTGTGTCGACACGCGCTCCTGCCACTCGTCATCCTCGGCGATGCGGTGGGCGTAGAATATGCGCTTGGGGTTGATGTTGTGCTGCTCCTCGCGTGCCGATGAGCGTATGCCCACCTGAGTTATGTGGGGTGTCAGCTCCTTGGCGCGTGCCATCACACAGGCGTGGTTTGCGGGCGAGCCCTCATACTCGTCGCGCATGTCAGAGTGGGCATCGAGCTGAAGAATTGTCAGCCCTGGATAGCGGCGCGCCATGGCGCGAAATGCACCTATCGATACCGAGTGCTCGCCACCAATGAGTACGGGGAACTTCCCATCCGCAAGGATCATCTCCATGCGACGCTCTACCTCGTCGGCCATGGCCTCGGGCGTTGAGTTCTCGGTTACTGGCTCGAGTGTCGCTATGCCATGTTTGTAGACCTCTGTTGCAGTCTCGATGTCGTAAAACTCAAGATTGTATGATGCCTCCATTAGCGCCTCGGGGCCGCGGTCAGCACCCTTAATCCAGGTGCTTGTGCCATCGTACGGAACGGGGAGTATGGCTATGGCAGCACTCTCGTAACACATCTCTTCGGGGGTGAAGTCACCAAAAGCTCTCATCTCTAAATATCTGCTAATATCGTCTTTTTATAATTCTCATAACGCCACCACAAAACTATATGCCTACATTCTTCACTATGAACACAATGTAAATGTGGTTTTTATCAGTCGATTAACACTCTTTCGACTTCGCAAATATAATTATTTTAGCGCTACATACAACCATTTTCATCATTTTTTTGCACATCTTTGTATTGCTCGAAGTATTGTGAAGTTACCACTAATCATCACGGCAAGGAGGATAAAGTGATAGCGAGAGTGGTTGTTTCTGGTTTTTTGGTAGTGTGGAAATTAATTCGTACCTTTGTAATGCTCGCCGAGGGTGATATGGCGAGAGGTATTTCATCTATACAACTATGAAGAGGTTTCGTGCTGTAATACACCTTCTCCTTGTGGCGTTTGTGGTGTTTATGCCTGTCAGGGCGCTGTCACAAAATAGCCGCTACTACATCAAGGAGAGCATCGAGGCGTGGGGCAAGTGTCGCAGTGTGGCTATCAGTAGCTATAGTGGTAATATGGCGCTCACGGGTCACAATAGTGTGGCCATGCAGGACCTGCCCGAGGAGCTTAGCTTGAAGCTCAGGGAGATAAACTTGGCGAAGGAGTATATCGAGGATGTGCAGATTACCGATGAGGGCATGTGGATTGTGCTCTATGGTGGTGGGCGCATAAGCCATAGCATTCTTCCCGAGAGTCTCATCAAGGGTATGCGTCGTTTTCGTGATGCGGGGGAGAAGATAACATCTGTATCGTTCAACGACGATGGCCTATGGATCATCACCTCTGAGAGTCATGTCTTAGCCTCGGAACAGAGGGTTACGAAGTGGCTAACCGAGGGTTTTGTCGACTATGGTAGGCTGTGGAGCACATGTGTCACAAAATATGGTGTTGTTGCCATCTATGAGGGTGGCTACAGATACCTGGGCGAGATTCCCGACACTCTTAAGGCGGCACTTTCCAGTACCAAGCTAAACATCTATCGACTGAAGATTATCGAGGATGCTTGGTTCTTTGCCGATAGGGATGGTAACTATCGCTATAAGATGTAATTCTACGAGGTAATCATTTGACACTATCGACCTATGGATGATATTCGGAGTAGGGTGTTACGCTCAACTGAGATAACAGACTTTCAGCGGAGGGTATACCTCGAGTTACTCGACGTCCCCATAGGCCAGACCATAACATATCGCGAGTTAGCGCAGCGTGTAGGTTGTCGTAGCCCGCAGGCTGTGGGGCAGGCACTCAAACGCAACCCCTTTGCCCCTGAGGTGCCATGTCATCGTGTGGTAGCCTCTGATGGCACGTTGGGCGGCTACAATGGCAAGCGCGACGGTATAGAGCTGGAGCGTAAACGCTCGCTCCTTGAGGCGGAGAGGATGGCTCAAGGAGTGCCCAGTATAAATAATAAATTATGATTATGACTCCACAACAATTTATCGAACAGTTTCGTGAGGCCTTTGGCGAGGCGGCGCCGTTGCCCATAGCTATCTGGTATGACGATGTGGCGGTAGCGACGGGGTGTCGTGTGCCACGATGTATGATTGGCGCCATACGTAAGGTGTGTGGTGGTGAGCCGCTGACGCTCACTGCGGAGAATGTCGAGTGCGGAGGTGGCGGCCTCTATACCGCCTTTCGCCCAATGCCAGAGCGAGTGCCCCTCTTTGTCTCGGAGACGGAGCACTATAAATCTACGCCCGAGATGGTTCGCGACTATATTGCGGGCATGGGCATCGAACCTGCTGTCAAGCCCTTCTTAAACTTTGTGCGTGTGGATAAGCTGCCCTCATGGGATAGGGTGGAGGCTGTCTTATTCTTTGCTACCCCCGATATGTTGTCGGGACTATGCACCTGGGCATACTACGATAACAACGCTGCCGATACAGTTGTTGCACCCTTTGCGTCGGGATGTGCGAGTGCAATCACCTTTGCTACGGCCGAGAATCGTAGGCGCGGTAATCGTTGTTTCTTGGGTATGTTTGATATATCGGCTCGACCTCTTGTGCCAAGGGACGAGTTGAGTTTTGCTGTACCCATGTCGCGCTTTAGTACCATGCTTAGCACCATGCCCGACTCGGCACTCTATCAGAGGGCTTTTGCAGTAATACGAAGACGTATTAATAAGTAAAGAAAGGGAGTGACTAAAAAGTAATTGTACTGACCCCAAAAAGTTGGACGGATTATTAAAAAGATTTTACTGGTAAAGAGTTCGGTATTGCACCGGACTCTTTCCGTTTAATTTTAGTTTCATACGGTCGTTATTATAGTAGTTAATATACTTTCGTAGTTCTCGTTTGAAGACTTCCATATCCGAAAACTGCTGCAAATATAGAAATTCCGAGAATAGAATTAGTGGAAACGTTAGGATTGCCGACAAGCAGAAGACAAAATCGAGGGCTGAAACTCTAAATAATAATAGCGACCACTTGTTGCGGTCGCCATTAATCAATCTATAAATCCTGGAATTACTCCTCTTTAATGTATTTGCTCTTTATATCATTCCATCTAGGAAGAACTAAATCTTTGCCGTAATGTTCTTTGTAACTTTTGCACAACCTTTCGCTCCAATGCTCTGCAATAGTACTACGTGTATCATGGTATTTGTAAATAGTTTCTTCAAGGGCTGCCAAAAAATCCTCTAAACATTCAAATGATGGATAGTCTGTATTTTCAGAGTACCACGTTGAAGGTCTTATGTTGACAATAACCTTGTTCTTGTATTGTACTTTTATAGGCCACACTCCACTTGTGCTACATATCTCCCAAAGATTCTTCAACCAAAATTTTTCAATGGTAACAATCCCGTTTTCACTTTTGTACTTTATGAGTAAGTGCTTAGAATGTAATTTCCATGGCTTATCAACAATAAGATTAATAAAACTGCGAAATGCAGCAACATCAAAGTTTGGGCTACCAGTGAATGATTTTACTTCCAACCAATCCGACTCTAAATCATTAGGATTAAGCCAAAAATCGGGTGATGCTTGCTTCTCATTGTGAATATGCGTAATTCCTTTACTTGTCATCCATTTATCCAGCCATTCCTCAAGAATGTTTCCGACAACATTATTTTGCTCTACCGTTATCTGATAATCATTTAAGTTAAACTTAATAGACCCAGTAGCACCCTCAAATCCAAATTCGTTTTGAAGAGCTTGATATAATTTTTCTGTTGGACTCATATCTACAATTATCAAATTATTTAATGTCCTATAAAAGAAGAATATGCTTCTGCAAGTCTTTCAGATATAGCAATTATTACAGGTACTGCAACTGTATTGCCAAGCAAATCATAACCTTCTGACTGACTAACTGGGAATTTAAAGTCATCCGGATATCCAAACAACCTTAATCCTTCACGCAGTGTTAGTGGTCGAACACCTCCGTTATCTACAACAAATATTTTTTTCATATCCATTGCAACAAGGGTCGGTGCTATTCCATAAGGATCAAGAATTTTATTTATTTCAAAACTTAATTTACCCGCAACTATGTTGTATCCTATTTTTTTGCTTGTATCTTGCTTGCGGACTTTACGGTCGCCAAAAATCGAATGCTCGGTAATTAAAGCCTTAGGATATTCCTTTTTTAAATATCCTTTTTTAACTAGGTCCTCTAGAATCTCAACTAAGTTCTTCTTGTCATAAAATTCTCGAATCATATCGACTGTTAGTGGCATTCCGTCCATCCAATCAATTCCATGAACCAAAGCCCACTTCTTTTTACGACGCTCACGAGACATCATATTAAGGAGTACCTTTTGTTCTTGGCTGACTTCACCTTTCATTTCAATATCCCAACTATGTATATTGTCATCGCCACCGCGCTTATCCTTTATGCTTTTACCATATAATTCATTGGGGGTAAAATGAGACATAAGCAGACGTGTGAATTCTGTATCTATAGTAGGTTGTCCGCTTTCAAGTATTTGTTCAAGAGCAATATGATTCACGGGAAATCCTTCAAGAGATACACTTTTTTGTTTAGTGCCTACAATGTAAATCCGTTTACGTTCTTGCGCAACTCCAAAGTCCTTGGAATTAAGCACTCTCCACGATACAAAATATCCAAGAGAAGTCAAATTGTCGATTATAACTGATAGCGTTTTACCTATTGGCTGGCTAATATCATCTCGGTCATGAGTTACTAATCCTTCTACGTTTTCAAGAATAAAACCAAACGGTCTCTTTTCTTTTAATATTCTTTCTACTTCAAAAAATAATGTACCTCTTGTGTCTTGAAATCCAAGACGCTTTCCTGCATACGAAAATGCTTGGCAAGGAAAACCGCCCAATAAGAAATCAAAATCTGGAATATCTTTAGCTTCGATTTTGGTTATGTCGCCACTAATTATTTCATTAGGATTATTTGCTAGTAGAACCTTATATGCGTGAGGTTTTATTTCAGAAGTTAATACGCATTCCGTTTTGAACCCACATTTGTTGAATGCGGTTTCAAAGCCCTTACGAATACCTCCAATGCCTGCAAATAGGTCGATAAATTTAACGTTAGCCATCCTAAAAATCCTAATTTGGCTACAAAGTTAGTGCTTTTTGGGGAATTTAATAAAAGCCTAAAAGAAAAAATGTTATTTCGTGGAGTTTTTAGGTGAAATATATAATGTAACGGATATATATATTTAAAGGGACTAAAGTTCGTTGAGCATTTGCAATATCAAGATATCAAGGAAAGCAATATCGCAAGTTCTTTTCTCGTCTGCATTTCTTTTTGTACCTTTGTGGCATCAGAGTTATCACATTGAAGCATAACAATGAAGAACTCAGAAATACGAACGGTTGCTATCTCGTTACCCAATTTTCAAGCAATCCGAATAACCGTTTAATTCTAAGATAATTGCAAATTCTGCGATTTTTTCTGATAAAAATAGAGATTAGTAGAAACCGACTTCTACTAATCTCTAAAATATCGCTGTAATTTGCAAATATATAAGCACTTATCTTTTTACCAAAGCGCCGCTTTTTGCATCATTACCGTATTAATAAGTAAAGAAAGGGAGTGACTAAAAAGTAATTTAGTCGCTCCCTATTGCTTAAGAGGCTGAGTATGTGATTACTTCAATACATTGA
>JAFUPR010000116.1 GCA_017481145.1 Alistipes sp.
AAATATACAAAAACTTTTTAACACAACAAAGGCTATTCCAATGTTTTTCAACGGAATAGCCTATTTTTTTTACAAATATATGTTCATTAGATACAACAAAGGCTGACTAATAGCCCTTGGGACTTTTTAGTCAGCCTCTTTGCACTATGGAACAGGTATTAAAAGAATTTGCACCCTACATCTCGCCAATCATTACAGCGATAGGCGTAATATTGATTGCGTGGTGGAAACACGACCAGCCACGCCAAGAAGTTCGTATGAAGTTGGAACTTCAAAAAAAAGAAGCAGAGCTGCAAGAGAAGAGCAAACGACGCAATCAATATGTATCTCAAATCTACGGACTTTTATGGCAACTACTACACGACCTTAAAGCTGATCGTGTATATGTCGTACAGCCACACCCTTTGACACATAGAGAATATTTGTCTATCTCGTTGGAGGTCGATAGAACTGGTGCTGCAGGGATGAAATCTCGCATCCAAAACCTTCCTATGGAAGATGTCGCAAAGTTCTCCTCTGAACTATCATCAAGAGATTTCTTATACTACAAGGATGTTGCCAATAATGTGCGCGACAAAAGAGCGAGGGCATTACTCCTCAATGCTGGCTCGATGTCCGCTATCATACGGAAACTTGCGACAGAGGATGATGGTTGGGTGGGCAATATATTCTGTGAGTTCAATCATATAACAGAAACATCGCCCGACTACGCAAGGGGACGGCTTGAAACAGTAGCAGAACAGATACAATACATATTACCACCAATCCAATAGATTATGAGCAGACTACGAATACTCCTCGATAACGGACACGGAAAGGATACACCAGGTAAGTGTTCCTTGCGCTGGGCTGATGGCTCGCAGCTCTTTGAGTACGAATTTAATCGTGATATAGTTCGTCGCATTGCAGATAAATTAGCAGCGAAAGGCATAACTTTCGATATCATCACTCCCGAGCTGACAGATATCCCTCTGCATCAAAGAGCAAATCGAGTAAATCATATCTGCAATGTCAATGGCGTAAGAAATTGTCTGCTAATATCCGTTCACTCCAACGCAAGTCTAAACCACAACGCAACAGGCTGGGAAGTATGGACAACACCAGGCAAAACACTCTCTGATAGTTACGCAGAATTATTCTTCAAAAGAGCGCAAGCTGCTTTCCCAAATTGGAAAATGCGGAGTGATACAACTGATGGCGACCACGATAAAGAGGCTCGCTTTGCTATCCTTCGTAAATCACTTTGCCCTGCCATACTAACGGAGAACTTCTTTATGGACTATGAAAAGGATTGCCGTTTTATTATGTCCGAAGAGGGGCGTAGCCAAATTGCCCAGATGCACTTTGAAGCAATCCTTGATTGTATTGACTTTTACGAACAACTTTAATGATATAGTTATGAAAACAATCATCCTGAATTTACTCAAAAAGCCCCTATTCTGGGCTATCTTGCTTGCTATCGCCCTCGTCGCAAGCATTAGTATTTCAAGTAGCAAAATCAAGAAACAGAGGGCTGAGATTGAACGCCTCGAAACAAACCAGCAGACTCTCGTCGAGCAGGTGCAGTATTACGAAACTGAAAACGGGGAACAGGTTGCGACAATTCAGGCACTCACTCTCAAACAGTCGGAGTTTGAGAGCTTGATGCCTAAATACGCTCGAGAGATAAAGGATTTACGCCTTAAAGTTCGTGACCTTGAAAGCGTCGCACACGCATCAATGAGTACAACAGCAGAGATTACTATGCCTTTGATTGATTATGTGCCAAGACAGACAATGGACGAGCGTGTTCAAGCCGTTACCGACTCCTTGATGACTTTGTATGCCAGGCGTGATAATGTGAGAACTTTTCAATGGAGCGATGGTTGGCTCTCCATCAGCGGTGAGGTGTCGAGCGATAGCGTTAATTGTAGGGTCGAGAACATTGACAGCTTAACACTTGTAGTCCATCGAGAACGCAAGCGATGTTTGTTTCGTCGTAAGGGGAAAATATTGCGCTACGATATCAAAAGTGCAAACCCTCATACCAGAGTTAATGACATCCAATATATTGAGTTGATTGAATAATAATGCCCCGACAGAAAATCCGTCGGGGCGCACTCTTTGAAGAAAAGCTGTCAAACAATAACTACAAAGAGAGTAATGATAGTTGGGCTACAATCGTTCTAATACCTTGTCGCATCCGTTCCATTTGGCGAGGGCGAGGAACGCTTACCCCAGTAGAATAATGACCCAACTGGCGCTCATTTATTCCTGAAGCCTTTGATAGAGCAGAACGAGATACCAAAGACTCTGCACAATGAATAAGAGCCCTGCCCGACAACTCAAATTCCAACTCATATTCACCTTGAAATTCAGCGGGGATAGTATCTCCTTCTTCACGCATCCAGTCAAGGTGTAAGCGCAAAGACTCTGCCATATTAGCCTTTACCTCGTCAAGAGTTTTACCCGTAACAACACAGGCAATATCCTCATTGGCAGGTGCTGCGCCATAGTTGTCATCCCAATCAACATTGATTTTAACCTTTGCCATATCTTTTTACTTTTTTTATGCAGGGTGGTGCTATTTCCACCCTGCTTGTTTCCAAATACTATTCAACAAAAACTGGTCTAAAACATCGCTTAATTTACCTCTTACGGTAACTTTTCCCGATTTGTTCGGATTTTTGAATTGGCGATGATCTCCAACTGTGTTGTGTAGATACCACCCATCGGCTTCTAACAACTTGATGATTTCTCGTACTTTGTATCGTTTCATTTCTACTATTTGTTATTGTTTGACACTGCAAAGATAGTAAAAATACTACGATTTACAAATAAAATCATACTTTTTTTACTACTATTGCAAAATTTATTCCAATCCTCCGTATTTTGGAAAGAATTGGAGGGGCTCTCAATCTTTCCATACACCTATAATATACCGTTATAGTTCAACAATAGAGGGTTGGCATCTCTAATATCCTGCGGAGTATAAACATCGGTCATCAGTAGCGATGAGTGTCGAGCCTGTTCCTTGACAGACAAGGCATCATAGCCAGCTCGTAACATCGAGGTAATACCCGTATCTTTGAGCGAATAAAATTTGTACTCCTTTGGGAACTTCAAAGCAGGTCGTACCTTGCGACTCCAAAAATCTCGATAGGTCTTCTCGTTTACCCAATCTGGACCTGGCTTGAATCCGTGCGAGAAGATATAGTAATCGCTCGGATAGTTGAAGTACCCAAGTTCTGCCATCAGATGAATTATCTTCGCTGGCATCGTGACCGTCGCCGATTTTTTATTTTTTGATACGATATCCGAAACAAAGATTGTCTGCTTCGCTACACAAATATCGCTCAATCGCAGCTTCGCCATCTCTCGAGGACGAATAAGCATATAGTGCAGGAAATAACAAACGAGCAGATAGTTCTTGTTGTTCTCTACTAACCAATCGTGCAGACGCTGCATATCGGCTGGAGCAATAACCTTACGCTCTTTAATGAGAAGAGCCTTACCAATGCTCTCTAATCCATCTGTTGGCTTCTCTTTTAGATATAGGTGTTGTACCAAGAACGAGCTGAAGGTGCGCAGCCAAGCCAAGTAGTTGTTGCGTGTTCTCGGGGAACTCTGCCTATCGATATAGATATAGTCCAAAAAACGAACACACAAAGCTCGGTCAAATTGATAGATGTAGCGAATAGGAACTTTCTGGTTGTTGTTCCAATCTTCGAGTATGCGAGCAAAGCAGATACAATCGTGATGTGTGGACATACGATGTACTCCGTCATTAAGGAGCTTGGTCACATAGTTGCGATAGTGTTGTAGCGCATCCGCAAATAGTTTATAGGTGCGCTCTGCCTCTGCCTCCACCCAGGGTTTCCAACCACCTTCGAGTTTCATCGATAGGCGATGGCAGAGTTGCGCTGCATATCGTTTTTTTTCGGTGTTTGTACCAACGGAGTTTATCTTGATACGCTTACGACGCATTATGCCCTGAGCAGGGTCGTATGCGTTGAAAGAGATGTACCAGCACGCTCCCGTATGTAATCTCGGGTAGGTAAACGAGAGAATTTCATTTAGCGTAGAGTTACGCGCATTTTTTACAGGCAACATTTTTTTTACATTTTCGCCGAAGCAAAAATGCATATCCCTTAAAATATTGGGTTGTCCCCGTTTTGTCCCGTCGTTTTTACGGGAAAGACCGCAATCATCTGATTTACAGAATGATTACGGTCTTTTAGTAGCGGGGGGAGGACTCGAACCTCCGACCTCCGGGTTATGAGCCCGACGAGCTGCCAACTGCTCTACCCCGCGATGTATCGTTAAATGGTCTACGACCGATTTACCCTTATTTGCGAGTGCAAAGATAATACAAATAATCGTTACGTGCAAATAAAAATTTATTTTTTAGATGCATCTAATCATCGAATTTATCAGAACTCGTTGATAATCACCACATTTCTAAACAATAATATTTTTCGCCACAATCTCGGCAATATCTTCTGTCGGCTGTCCTGCGGCACGCGATATAGCCTTATTACATAGCGGGCAGGCGGTGACTATCGTGTCGCAGTTTGTTGCCACGAGTTCGTCGGTCATGCGCTGTGCTATACGTTGTTGCTGGCCGTCGTCGATGACGGTATTTGCCAGTGAAGCACCACAACAGAGGGCATCACGGCGTGTATGTCGAGGCTCAAGGAGCCTACCCACAGCCCCAATTACGCGGCGAGGCTCATCATAGATGCCACATCCGCGGCCAAGTTCGCAGGGGTCGTGATAGGCGAAGGTGCGCGTCTCGGTCTGCACCTTGATGCGTCCCGAGGCAATGAGTCTATCGATATACTCCGAGTGGTGCAGCACCTCGATACCATCGAGGCGATAGCTTTCACGGAAGACCTTAAGACATATAGGACATGAGGTGACGAGCACATCTATCTCATGGCGGCGGAAGAGGTCGGTATTATACGCCACCATCTTACGTGCAGCGTCGGTTTCACCCGAGAGCATCAGTGGGCGACCACAGCACACGCCTCCATCCCTATCGGCATACCACACATCCTCGCCCGCGACACTGAATATATGCTGCATGGAGCGCTGCACGGCGGGTGTTAGCGACGTCATGCAACCAGCGAAGTAGCCCACACGCCCACTACCCGACGAATGGTCGACACCACGCAGATATTTGAAGCGCCCCTCGTGGGGTATATTACGGCGCTTAGCTCGCGAGTTAAGGCGTAGCGTTGCAAGGTTTATACCCACTGGACACTGCTGCTCACAACGACCACACATAAGGCAGTTGTTAGCCACCTTCAACGAGAGCATATTATAGCGCCTGTCGCGCAAGAAGTATACCGACTGCGTATCGTTCATGCCAAGGTCGGCTTGCAGCTGGCAGGGGTCTATACATATACCGCAACGCGAGCACGCCTCGACCTCAAACCTATCGTACGACTTACGCTCGGCCGTAGGATGCAACTTCCAACGACGCAGGAAGATAAGCGGTATCTCAGTGAATATGTGCATATATCGTGAGAAGGGCATCGCAACGAAGAAGACGCCAAGTGCCGTAGAGTAGAACCACCACGCAGGCTCATAGAGACTATGTAGCACATCTGCTCCTAGGAGCGTCTGAAGCCAGTGACCTATGCTACCTGTGAGGAAGCCGCCACCACCATGTACCGCCGCCGTAAGGCTCTCAGCCACAAGGCGTGCAGGGAAGATAAACCATAGTGCCGAGAGTGCCACGCGGTCGAAGAGCACATGCTTCGTCGTACGACGCATGCCCATAGCCTTAGACCTCACACGCTTATACCACGCCAAGGCCACACCCGTGAGTACCATCAACAAGAGTGCATCCATCAGGTGTTCGAAGAGGTGTATATCGCCCACAATGCCATTTATGGGCATAAAATATTTGAAGAAGACATGACCCTGGAGTGGCACCCACTGCCATCCGAGGTATGCTGTTGTCTCTATCCACCCCACAACAATAAGCAGGAACCAACCGAAGGCTAACGACATGTGCATGAAGCCAAGGAGCGGGTTTACCCTGAATATACGCACATGAAGTAGCGACTCGCGCACTACCTCCCATACGGCGATAAGCGTCTCGCGCGTGAAGAAGTTGTGGCGTATAAGACGACGGTCGACTCTTGGCAGTCGTACAATCCATAGCGACCACTTCAATGCAACGACAGCGAACATAAAGAGGCCACCAACAATAAAAGGTATAGTGAAAGGTGCAAAAAATGTCATAAGTGATAATCTTTAGTAGTCACCGAGTTTACGCTTTATGAGCATCACCATCGCTCGTGTATTTATGCCTCGTGGGCATACCAGTCGACACTTACCACAGAGCATACACTTATTCAGCTCCTCGTAAGCACCGCGATACTCACCTCGACGTACGGCCGTATGCAGCTTACGAAAGTTGAAGTCGGTGATGCCTCCTGCCGTACACGACGCCGTACACGACCCACAGCCGATGCAGGCCTGTAGCTCGGGCATCTCATGGATAATGGCATTGCTCTTACGCAAGTCGTTATTATCCATATCTATGGCACGGGGACGGCTTATACCGTAGCCAAAATTCAAATTACGCATGACGACTACTTTTCGTTATACCTATTCTTGAGATACTCATCGACCATTGAGGCCGTAAGAGCCGCCTCCGCAAGGGTGTCGGCGAGGCTCTTGGGGGCTGTGGCTGCGCCAGCGAAGAAGATACCCTCACGCTCACTACGCACCACACCGAGGAACGAGTCGTTAGCCTTGAAGTAGCCATTGGGAGCAAGCGACAACCCCGCAGTCGAGGCCAATGCCTCATTCTCGTAGTTGGCACTCATGCCCACGAGCAAGACAAGCATGTCGACGGTCATCTTCAGTGGGCGTCCCGTAAGCGTATCTTCAGCCTTTATTTGTATGCGTTTGTTGATGGTCTCAGCTGCCTCCGATATACGGCCACGCACGAAGTGTACGTTGTAGCGCTGCTGCGCCTCGCGGTAGAGCTCCTCGTATCCAGGACCAAACATGCGTATGTCCATGTAGAAGTTAAAGACATCGGCCGTGGGGAACATCTCCTTGAGTTCTATAGCCTGCTTTACACCCGTTATGCAACACACCTTCGAGCAATGTTTCTGGCACACCTTCTCGTCGCGCGAGCCCACACAGTGCAGTATCGCTATGCGTCGTGGCTCACTGCCATCGGCAAGGAGCACCTTGCCGCTATTCATCATACGTTCCAAGTCGACAGATGTGATGACATTGTCGTAGAGACCGTAGCCATACTCCTGCTTGCGGTGAGCGTCGAAGAGCGTGAAGCCCGTAGCTATGACTACAGCATCGGCAGGCATACGCTCACCCGAGCGTAACATGACACCATCGGAGGATATAGCTGTCACCTCCTGACCGTAAAAACATCGTATGCGTTCGGCACGAATCCTATCTGCTAAGGGGCGCATGATGTCACCTGCGGGCGTAAACGAGGGGAAGAGCTTATGCCATCCTCGCGCCTTGCCACCAAGTTCGATGTCGCGCTCCACGATGACGGGCTCAATGCCTCGTGACTTAAGTTCTAAGGCTGTCTGCATACCCGCAGCACCACCACCTACGATAACCACTCTCTTTGCCATCTTCTATCGCTTTATTTCGTAAATACGTCGTCTATCAAAACAGTTCACCGCCACGTCGGCAGGCTTTCCTATATACTTACCATTAGCACCGAGGTATTTGGCCTCGGGCGAGTACTCCACGCCGAGCTTATCCAATAGCGGCTCAACATCGACCTGGTGCATCTGCATACCCAACTCCCAGGGGTCGTAGCCGAGCACCAAGCCTGCCATCTCCTCGTATGTAAGCACAGGGATGCCACGCCCATCGGCGCCATAGGTCATACCCTCCATCTCGGCGATAGCATACTGCCACTTATCCAAGAACATAGCGCACCCTGGGCAGTTAGCTACGATAAAGTCGGGCTTGTAGGGCGCCATACTCTCGAGCTTCTTATGCGAGTTAGCCACCGACGAGCCACGATTAGCCTGCACGAGATAGTTGCGGAAGCCGAAGCCACAGCAGTGACGACGCTCAGGGTAGTCCACCACATCACCACCCCACGTCTCGATCATGCCCGCCAATACGTACGGGAACTCCGAGCCTCCAATACCCGACTTCGGGAATATCTTAGCATAGTGACAACCAATATGTTCCACCACTCTCAGGGGCTCACCCGTATGACTATTTACCAAGCGGTGTTTAGCCTTGCGCGCTATGGCCTCGCGATGGTGGAATATAATATCCGAGGTATGGGCTATGGAGCGTGGCTTTACAAGATCACGTCCCGTTGCCTCCTTTAGATACTTGCGCGTGCGCTCCTCAGTCTCGGGAAACTCCTTCCACGTTGCAAGCACCTCGTTGTATATACCAAAAGAGGTTATGCACGACGATATAAAGTTCTCATAACCCGCCTCGGCCATCAGCGAGAACTGACGCGCTACGACGGTCATTATCGTCTCCAAAGGCACTACATCGGAGTGGTAACCAATGCCCGTACACGAGGTGTGTAGCGGGTCGTCAAAGATATCTATGCCGAGGTCGCGACCGAGGATATTGAGAAATGCTCGCTCGCTACCTGGAAAGAAGTTCTGACGTATACAGCTACGTGCGTAATAGTATTTATCGGAGGCTATATCCTTTTGATACTCCTGCCATGAAGTCCTTCTCATTATATTATCAGGTGAATTGTTAGACGCTCTTAATAGTGATTCTCGGAGTTATAGGTGTAGGTCTGCATCATATACTCCTCCGTAGCACCGTCATAACCCATCTCACGAGCCTTTCGGTCGGAGTGCTGCTCGATGGTATCGAAGAAATCATTACCTCCCGAGACCTCAAAGATGCGGTGAATCTCCCGCATCGACGCATCATCGATACGGCGCAGAGCACCCGCACCCTCTCGACGATATACGTCTGAGAATCTGCCATATACATCCTCGTCATTTTCATATATCCACTCCCACACGGCACCCTGCTCGGGGTGCAACTCGGGCAGAATATTGCGCGGTGTTAGACAGTAGCCCGTAGCAAGTATATTGTCGCCTATAAGACGCTTAAGCGCCAGCTGCTGACGCCCCTTCTCACTCTCGACGAAGAATCCCAACTTTTGTGATAATGTCCTCAACGCCTGAATTACATAGCCTGGCGTGTTACCTCGCGGACAGCGCGGACGACACGACATACACTCGCCACAATACCATATAGCCTCGCCCTTGAGTAGACGTTCAATCTCCTCATCGTCGCGTGTCTGAACTATGGCAACAATCTGTCGCGGATCGTAGTTGTAAAACTCTGCTGCGGGACATACTGCCGTACATACGCCACAATTCATGCAGGCCTTAAGCCCCTCATGCAGACGTACATCCTCTGCTAACATATCGAAATATTTACCCATATTGCACCTAATGTTTTGCACCGCAAAGTTACATATTCCGCTCTGCGCCAAGGGTAGTATAAATACCTAAATCGTCATGAAAAAGTAAAAAACACCTAAAAAAGGGAAGTATTTTCGAATATCATTATCACACTATATGGCCATATTAGCATACCTATCTTTACATATTTATGCACAAAATTACAACCTTTAATAAAAGATTTATTACATAAATTGGTCATTTCAATAAAATTACATATATTTGCACTAATAAAGTATGAAATAAACATATTTCTAATGAAACACTTATACCTAAAACTTATCGTAACAACTAGCCTGATAATGACCATGTTTGCGGCATCTGCGCAGCAGAGGGTCACCGTCACTGGCGTTGTCACCTCCGCCGAGGACTCTCTACCGCTTATCGGTGTGAGCGTCATATCGGGCCCTGCATCGGGCGTTACGACTGGAGTAGATGGCTCGTACACGATAACCGTCACGGAGGGTACGACGTTGAGCTACCAATACATCGGCTTTGCTACCCATGAGTGGGTTGTACCCGAAGGTATCGCCACCATTCAGCACGACGTTGTCTTGGAGAGCGACACGCAGACCGTAGAGGAGGTTGTCGTTGTAGCCTATGGCGTGAGAAAGAAGGGCACGATAGCGGGCTCGGTATCAACCGTCAAGAGCGAAAAACTCGAGAGTGTGCCTGCCGCAGGCTTCGACCAAGCATTGCAGGGACAGAGTCCTGGACTTATGGTGCTCTCAAATTCGGGTGAGCCCTCGGAGGCAGCCTCATTCCAGATTCGTGGTACCAACTCCATAAACTCGGGCACTGCGCCGCTCTTCATCCTCGATGGCGTGCCTATCTCGAGCTCCGACTTCAACGCCATATCGCCCTCGGACATCGAGTCGGTATCGGTATTGAAGGATGCCTCGTCATCGTCAATATATGGTGCGCGTGCCGCCAATGGTGTGGTTGTCATCACCACCAAGCGAGGCACCGCGATGGATGCCGCGAAGGTCACATTCCGCACACAGGTGGGTGTTTCGCAGCTTGCCCATGGCAACTGGGAGTTGATGAACACACCCGAGCGTATCGCCTTCGAGAAGGAGGTGGGCTTAGATTCGGGACAGAACTACGACATACTCTCGAAGACCAACGTAAACTGGCTCGACGCCGTATTTAACGACCATGCGCTATTGCAGAACTACGATATATCGGTAAGCCGCGCCACGGAGAAGATGAACTACTACGTGTCGGGCTCGTTCTACGACCAAGACGGTATCGCCCAAGGCTCGACCTTCCGCCGCTACAGCATACGTGCCAACACCGACGTGCGCGCCTCGCGATGGCTACGTGTGGGCACGAACACCATGGCCGTATATGAGCAGGTTGAGCAGGCCGAGGATGGCGAATATGCTCTATACTCGCCCATATCCGCGAGTCGCTTTATGCTACCCTACTGGGATCCCTACCGCGAGGATGGCACCATAGCCTCCGAGAGCGACGGTTCATGGAAGGGTACAGGACAAAACCCCTTGGAGTGGATGGAGAACAACCCCCAACAAAATAAGAAGTTCAAGGTGCTGACAACCATATTTGCCGAAGTCACACCCATCGAGAACCTCACCATACGCTCGCAGTTTGGTGCCGACTTCACCAACTCGACAGCCTTCATGCAGTCGATGCCAAGCTACGCCCCCAATAACGGCATAGGCGTCGCTGGTCGTGCTGCCTACAACACCCTGAACCTCACGGTTACGAATACCATAAACTACCGTCTCACGGTCAACGACCTCCACTCGCTCAACTTCATGCTCGGACAGGAGGGCATAGACTACCACTACGAGGGCTTCCAGGCTATCACGCAGGGACAGAATAACGACTTCCTCACCACACTATCATCGGGCTCACGAGCTACGCAGTGGGGCGATGTGACGGATGCCTACAGCTACCTCTCGTTCTTCGGACGCGCGGAGTATAGCTACGACGACCGTTACTACGCCGACTTCTCGCTACGTACCGACGCCTCATCGCGCTTCGGCAAGAGTGGCCGCTGGGCTGCCTTCTGGTCGGTGGGCCTTATGTGGAATGCCAAGCGCGAGTCGTTCCTTAGCGGCGCCGACTGGCTCTCAAATGCACAGCTGGCCGTCAGCACAGGTACGTCGGGTAACTCCTCGATACCCAACTACGACCACCTCGCCTTGGTAGGTGGAGGTGCCAACTACAACGACAACATGGGTATCTACCCCATGCAGAGTGGTAACGAGAACCTCGGCTGGGAGAAGCTATGGACAACAAACGTAGCCCTCCACCTCGGCTTCTGGAGTCGTCTGAATGTTGACGTCGAGTTCTACAATAAACTCACCACCGACATGCTCATGTCCGTGCCCGTGTCTTATGCCGACAAGGGCGAGGGCTTCCGCTGGGATAATATCGGAGCTATGGTCAACCGCGGTGTGGAGCTCGCCCTCAATGCCGACCTTATCCGCACACGCAACTTCGTGTGGAACATATCGGCAAACGTGTCGTACAACAAGAATAAGATTACGGAGCTATACAATGGCCTCAACGAGTATGAGCTGTCGTCGACAAGTACGAAGCTCGTCGTTGGTCACTCCGTTGGTGAGTTCTATATCAACCGCTATGCTGGCGTCAACCCCGCCAACGGTGATGCTCTATGGCTTACCAAGGATGGAGAGGTAACCACCGAGTTCAACGAGAGCGACAAGGTGATGGTCGACAAGAGTTACATAGCCCCCTGGCAGGGTGGCTTCGGCACATCGCTATCGTGGAAGGGGCTGACACTCTCGGCACAGTTTGCATGGGTGGCCGACAGGTGGATGTTTAACAACGACCGCTTCTTCGAGGAGAGCAACGGACTCTATTCGGTCTACAACCAGTCGCGCCGTCTCTTGTACGACCGCTGGAAAGAGCCTGGCGACGTGACAGACATCCCGCGCTATGGTGTGACACCGCAGATGGACTCGCGCTTCTTGGAGGATGCCTCGTTCCTGCGCCTCAAAAATGTGATGATAGGCTACTCATTGCCATCTAACGTGCTAAAGAAGAGCAACTTCTTCACCTCGGCACGCATATACATCCAGGCTCAAAACCTCTTTACGTTCACCGCCTTCACGGGTATTGATCCCGAGTCGTCGTCGAACGTATATAAGGCTCAGTATCCCATGTCGCGCCAATACTCTATCGGCATCGACCTAACCTTCTAACAGCGCAACGACTATGAGAAAGATACATATCATACCACTATTTGCAGGTCTTCTGACGACACTCCTTATTACTCTGGCGTCGACATCGTGCTTGGGCAAGTATCCCGAGCATGCCATCCCCGCAGATAAGGCCATAAATACCCTTGAGGAGCTTGACCAAGCAGCTATAGGCGTCTACGATGCCTTCAAAAGCAGCGCCCTATATAGCGGCTACCTCACCATTCTGCCCGACATTCAGTGCGACCTTGCGTACGCCGTAAATGGCTACACCAACGTCTACGGTAACATCTGGCGCTGGGATATCCTCGCCACAAACAGCGAGATAACATCTGTGTATGCCGCTCTATACAACGTGATTGCTCGCGCCAACTTCCTACTCGAGTATGCCCCGAGGGTGGAACTAACGCTAACAACCGACGAGGAGGTTGACAACTTCAACCAGATATGCGGCGAGGCATACTTCGCACGTGCCTTAGCCTACTCGGAGCTTATCAAGCTCTATTGCAAGAGTTACGAGAGTGCCGAGCAGGCCACCTCGGAGCTCGGTGTGGTGCTCGTAACGAAGTACAATACCGACGAGCCGATGATACGTGCCACGCTTCAGGAGTCATACGACCGCGTAATAAAAGACCTCGACAGAGCTGCCGAGCTGATGGATATCGACGAGAAGACGCTCTCGGGCAATATCTACAACGCCACCTACTTCAACGAGTACACGGCGTATGCCCTACGTGCGAGAGTTGCCCTATACATGAAGGACTACGAGGCTGCCATAGAGTATGCGTCGAAGGTTATCGACAGCGGCTACTATATCCTCTCGTCGGCATCGACCGAGTACACCTCGGGCATGAGCTACTTCACCTACATGTGGCAGTATGACGACGCCTCGGAGATCATCTGGAAGGTGGGCTTTACCATCAACTCATACGGTGGTGCTCTCGGTCGCATATTCTTCAACTACGACTACTCGTCGATGAAGCCAGACTATGTACCTGGAGAGTGGGCTCTCAGCCTCTACGATGCCAACGACCTACGCTATGGTAACTACTTCTACACCTACACCACAGGACATAGCCACGGTCTCACATGGCCGCTGCTGGTGAAGTACTTCGGCAATATGAACTTCTTCCAAAGCCAGATACTCCACACCTCGATGCCCAAGCCCCTGCGCCTTTCGGAGCAGTACCTTATACGCGCTGAGGCATACGCCGAGGGTCGCGGCAACTACGCCTTAGCGAGTGAGGATATAGCCACGCTACGCGAGGCGCGCTACTCGTCGTTTGGCGGTGGCGTGTCGATGACGGAGGATAACGCCATGACAATTATTGAAGAGGAGCGTGTCAAGGAGCTCTACATGGAGGGCTTCCGCCTCATGGACCTCAAGCGCTGGCATAAGGGCTTCGAGCGCACGCCACAGAGCGAGTCGCTCGAGAGTGGCTCTTCGCTCAAGATCGAGGCCGACAACCCCTTATTTGTATGGCCCATACCACAACACGAGCTCGAATCACCAGGCTCGATGATACTACCTAACGACAGCAACAAATAACTACGTCTATGAAGAGTAAGCATATCATACTAACAATCTTGGGGGTAGTCATGCTCGGTGTGGCATGTAAGAGGGAATACCCCACATACGAGGGCGACAACTACATAATGTTCTCGGCCGAGAGCCACGACCTTGGCATCCTCGATAGTGAGGAGTGGTTCTCGATACCCATCACCGCGACACGTAGCGTAGACCACGATCGCATCATTGGCGTAGAGGTTGTCGCCGAGCGTAGCAACGCCATCGAGGGTCTACACTATACGCTCGAGTCAAACACCCTGCGTATAGCCGCGGGTGAGCTCAACACCTCACTACGCATAAAGGGCAATCCCGAGAATATAGCACTCACCGACTCGCTCGGCGTAGCACTGCGCTTGGTCATCGACAAGGAGAGCGTATGGGATGAGTACGGCATCGACACCGAGGTACACCTACATAAGTGTTGTCCCGTAAAACTCGACATGTTCACAGGATATGCCAAGCTCACCTCGTCGTGGATAATGCAGTATATGGGTGCTGACGCACGTCTTGTCACCACACGCCTATCTACCGATGAGGAGAATACGATCATCGTCAACGACATGTTCTACGATGGCTACGACGTAAGCCTCAAGCTACATACTGACGACCGTCTGAACCCCGTAGTCGAGATGGAGTCACAGACCATAGGTACCACAGGCGAGGCCTTCGGCACGATATATGGCAACGGCAAGCTCGAGATGACAATGCCCACGGGCTACGCCTCGTACTACGGCAGCTGCGAGAAGTTCTTGGTGCTCTACTCGACGATGTTTGTCGACGGCGTAGGTACGGTGGGTACGTACGTCAACATCTTAGAGTGGATATCGGAAGATGAGGCCGAGCGTATCAAACGAGAGGGTTTTTAAAACGAGAGGTTTTTTAAGGTTGAGAATAAAATAAATAAGATAGAGGAATATGAATAAGTTATCAATACTCAGAGGTACAGCGTACGCACTCATAGCCATGCTCTTTGTCGGGCTCAGCTCATGCGAAAAGGAGGAGAGTGTTGGCGAGATACCTAACGTCAAGGAGATTATATGTCAGGCGGGTGACCGTCCTACATTCTCGTTTACGGCATCGGGCAACTGGCAGCTGTCATCAGATGCCACATGGTGTAAGTTTATCACCTCGGCAGGCGAGGTTCTCGACATGTCGGGAAGGGCGGGCACACACACAATAACTCTTCGCATCACCGACGAAAATATTAAGAACGAGCCTACCTACGCCAACATCACTATGAAGATGGGGGCTAACAAGGGTATCATCGCCAAGGTGGAGCGCGGCGCCAACCAACTATACATGCGCATCTACGACATCACCGACACGCCGATAAGCGCCATCAACATAGGATACATCGACTGGATTCCCTTCCGTATCGAGGCTAACTTCCGCTTTGCGGCTGTCGAATATCCCGAGTGGGTGGAGCTATACGATGGTGCCATAACGGGTGTCCCAGGCGAGCAGACCGAGGCGATGATACGCATCATCTGCGATGGCGAGCGCGAACAGTATCCCATAACTAAGGATGATGGACACACCATAACATTTGCCGACGAAAGCGGCAAGGCGTCGTTCAGCTTCCCCCTAATATTCAGCGGCATGGATAACACCGCCCTAACCTTCACAGGCCCCACGGCAGACACCTTTGGATGGGAGCTATCGCTCGATGGTAAGACCTTCCGCCAGAAGAATGAGGCTACGGGTGAGTACACGACATTTGAGGGAGGCCTCACATACCACATTACAGCACTCAAGAACGACTACGAGGTGCTTCTGTTCGAGAAGGTTGTCGATCGTGGCATACCATCATTCGAGATAGATGCCAAGTGGATGACGTTCGACTATGAGAGTGCAACACTTAGCGCCAAGGCTACGGATAACACACGCTTCGGCATGGCCATGGCACTGCCTCGCGGCATATACAACAAGATACGCGCCGACATCAAGGGTAGCATCTTCGAGTATGACGACGCCTCAGGATTGGAACTCGAGACCATAAAGTACGACTACCTACAATATGTCATTGCCGAGCTCACACAGATGGACTTCACGGAGCGCGACCCATACGATGGCATGTATGTCTACCACTCGTTGACCATATACGAGATACCATGCACAGCCTATACCAACACAGAGGTCATGGCACAGTACGGCGTAGCGGAGGCCTACACCTGTCCTTTCCCGCTACCGAAGGATGGCAAGACACCAAGCATCATCATCGACCCACGCATCGAGAACTGGACAACAGATACGTTCACCGAGGGACGTGCCATGGTAGAGTTCTACTATCGCGGTGAGAAGCTAAAGGCCAGCGATGGCGAGTACGAGGTGGGTGAGAACAAAGACGAGGTCATGGCTGCACGACTCATAGGTCCCAAGGCGGGCTTCGAGGAGGAGGTACACGCCATCTTCAAGCTCGATGGAGTGGCTAAGAAACTCCTTGTAGTAACACCTCCCGTGGAGTAATAGAACAACAAAACACATATATACGTATAGTACCATGAATAGACTTATAGGTAATATATATGGAATAATGGCGGCGATGCTGCTTCTTGCCACTGGATGCGAGAAGGCGAGCGACAGCCTCGATGCGGAGTATGGCTACGTACAGTTCAGGGTGGTAAAAAATAGTACCTTGGAGGGTGATGATACGCGCGCGACAGATGCCTTAGAGTGGATGTCGGAGGCGTGTAAAATTACGGTAGTCATGCAGCATGAAGGCTCGACAATACAGCAGACACTACCACTTAAGAGCTACGACAACGAGGCTGCCGAGTGGGGACTATATAGCGAGAAGCTGCGCCTCATGGCTGGCGACTACAACATCATCGGCTATCGTCTCTACGACAACCTCGATAGGGAGCTCCTCACGGGCGAGGGCGCTGGCACCTTCGTGGTGACCGCTGGCGGCCTTGAGGTTAAGCGTTTGGGTGTGGCATGCGTCGAGCGTGGTAAGGTGGCCTTCACGCTTAAGAAGGAGATTACGCGTGCAGGCGAGGGCGAGTACCTCTTCCGCTCGATACGCGCCATCGACATCACCGTGCGCAATAAGTTCTCACAGGCATCAACAACCTTCGAGCATCTTCCCGTAACCTACATCGAGGAGTTCAGCGAGGGTGCTGCAGATAAGACACTCTACGACCGCAACCAGCTAACATCACGCGCCACATGCGATACACTCCTATGGCTCGAGGCTGGCAACTACACCATAACGGGCTATACGACATACTCCGACATCCGTGGTAAGAAGCCTCTCGAAAGCGCCTCAATCGCGGAGCTCGGCGCCGAGTTCTCGGTCAAGGATAATTGCACGACGAAGGATATTGCAGTGCCTGTGCTCCTGACTGAGAGTGCTGCCCACATTGCTGACTACGAGGCACTCAAGGAGATATGGTTAGCCCTCGATGGCCCCAACTGGACATTCCATGGCGAGGAGTACGTGGCGGGCGCTAACTGGGACTTCAACAAGGATAAGGATATGTGGGGTGAGCAGCCAGGCGTGACACTTGACGGCAATGGCCGCGTGGTGTCGCTTAACATCTCGGGCTTTGGTGCCTCGGGCGTGGTGCCCGACGCCATAGGCGAGCTCACGGAGCTTCGCGTGCTCTACCTCGGCAACCACAACGAGCTTATCGGTGGCTATGACAATAGCCTTGCGGAGGGTCGCATCGATGCTCACGACTATGAGCGTAAGATGCTCAAGCGCGACAGCCGCGAGGGTCTAAGCCCCGAGTTAAAGCGCACGATAAACAGCGACCCCACACAGCCCTCGATACTGAGCAATACGATACATAGGCGCGACGTAGCCTTTGGCAACTACACCAATGGCATAACGGCGATATCGCGTGCCGTGATGCGCCTAACAAAGTTAGAGCAGCTATTCATCGCCAATGCTCCCATATCCGACGACCTCTTTGTTGAGGTTGCGGAGAGCTCGCCATTCTATGCCGAGCGCGAGGAGTGGAGCTGGGAGAACTTCACAAACCTCACCGACGTGGAGATATATAACTGCCCGAAGCTCACACACCTACCCCTGGAGCTCCTCACCGCACTCCCTAACATTGAGTCGCTGAACGTAGCACTCAACCGCACAATCTCTGCCGAGCAGCTTAAGAGCGACTGGGAGGCCATAATTGATGGTAAGTCGGGCGGTAAGATACAGATTCTATACCTCGGCTACAACCGCCTTAAGGAGACGCCATCGTTCGACTACCTCAAGCGCATGACAAAACTCGGACTTTTAGACTGCACGAACAACGAGTTAGAGGTAGTACATCCCTTTGGTAAGGAGATAACGCCCGCGACAATATACCTCGATAACAACAAAATCGAGCGTCTATATGCCGCCGAGGATGGCTACTTCTGTGGTCTCAGCCAGATGGAGACATTCTCATGCTCGGGCAATCGCCTCACCGTACTACCCGACATATTTACCGCACGCTCTGTATATATATCGCAGTCGGTGAACTTCTCTAACAACCAGATCGCGGCACTCGAAAATGGCCAAGAGTGGCGTGGTGTCAACACCGCGACACTCAACCTTGCTGGCAACCGCTTTGTGGAGTTACCCAAGCGTCTGATGGGTTCAGGCTCTATAGTGCAGACGCTGATGCTCAGTGGTAATGGCATGCGCAAGATTGAGCAAGGGGCACTCACAGGCGCTAATAGCGAGTATCTTACGACCATAGACCTCAGCTACAATCGTCTTACAGAGCTGCCATACGACGACTTTAGTGCCTCGAACCTACCCTATCTCTACGGCATTGATCTCTCGAGCAACGCCTTCGAGGAGTTCCCATATGCGCCGCTAAGCATCGACCACCTCACCGTGATGAGCATACGTCAGCAGCGCGACGACGAGGGTAATCGCACGCTGCGCGAGTGGCCCACGGGCATAGGTCAGTGTCCTCGCATGGCTGCCTTCTACATAGGCTCCAACGACCTACGTAAGATTGAGGATAGCATCTCGCCCTACATCCTACTCTTCGAGATTAAGGATAACCCCAACATATCTATCGACCTCTCGAACGTATGTCCCTACATCGAGATGGGCTACTACGAGCTTATATACGACTCGACACAGGATATTCGTGGCTGCGACGCCCTTAACCTCGACTAAAAACAACATCAGCGTATGAAACGATACAACATCATACTACGAACAACGGCTGCGACGCTCATGATGCTCGTGGGCTGCATGAACGACAACACCACCACGCCAGGCTTCGAGGCCGACAACACGACGATAGAGGCGCGTGCCGAGGGTGGCGAGTATACATTGGCTATACGCTCCTCGAAGGAGTGGATGGCCATAAGCGACGTGCCCTGGGTGATGATATCACCTGCTAATGGCCGCGGCAACGTGGAGTGTATCATTAAGATTGACTCTACGCTTGTGAACGACAGCCGCGACACTAAGATACGTTTCTCGTCGGCAGGCGAGATCCTCGAGGAGGTGGCCATAACACAGGATGGCTACGCTAAGAGCATCACACCCGAGAGCCTGGAGCACGAGATTGCAGCGTCGGCAAGCCGCACAGAGCGCTGGTTCGAGATATTGGTTAACGCCAACGTGCAGTTCGACGTCGAGGCGGAATATACCACCGACACCGAGTGGCTCACAGTAAAGGAGCATAGCCTCACCCTCGACCGCGGAGCACGTCCACGCGACACACGCATAAAGGTGGAGTGGAAGATGAATCCCGAGCCTAAGGAGCGCGTAGCAAAGCTACACCTCAATGGCCAGGGCATGGATAGCCCCACCATCGTCACCATACGTCAGCAGGCAGCCCCCCTTATTGAGGATAACCGTCAGGGCGACTCGCTGGCCATTGTCACCATCTTCGAGAAGATGGAGTGCTGGAGCGACAATGGCATATCGACAACCGAGGGCATGCATCGCTGGGACTGCGTACGTCTGTGGGAGGCCACGGATAAGTCGCTACCCTCAGCCGAGGCTGTAGGACGCGTGCGCGACCTCGACCTAAGCTACTTCAACACCGAGGAGGGCATACCCCAGGAGATACGCTACCTCAAGTATCTCGAGACACTATCGCTCTTTGGCAACGTCAACACCATGCTTAAGAGCATCGATATGGGTGAGGAAATATGCGACTTGGAGTATCTGAAGGGACTACGTGTTGCAGCATACGGACTTGTGTCGCTACCCAAGAACTTCGCACGTCTGGGTGACACTCTTGAAACCCTCGACCTCAACTCCAACAACTTCAACTCGCTACCCGAGGTACTTACGGCTGAGAACTTCCCGAAACTCAAGGTGCTAAACATTGCCAGCAATCGTCGCGCCTCGATTAGCGACCTACGTAATAGAACAACAGCAAGCCAGGAGGGCATAGGCCTTTACGCCAACACGGCCAAGGACAACACCATACGTCAACTATTACTATGGGAGTCTCTTGAGGAGCTAACGCTATCGTACAACTATATCGAGGGTACGATCCCCGACTTTAAGGTTGGTGAGGATGGTGTAAGAGCCTACACGATGGAGGATATAGCGCCGCGAGGTGACACCCTACTATGGGCTGTGGAGAACAACCTCCCGCGCATCTTGCCAAATGTCAACGTGCTGAGGATGAACCTCAACTTCTTCACGGGCGACATTCCCGACTGGCTACTCTACCACCCACGATTGTTGGAGTGGGCTCCCGAGGTGCTTGTCTACTCGCAGCAGGAGAGGGGCATTGACAGCGAGGGTGTGAACGTAGGCTTCACCAACACGCCGACATCTACCGAACCCTACTTCGAGAGATACCCTCTTATGCGCGGACGCTTTGAGTTTAACGATGAAATGACCGAGTAGCGACTATGAAGAGATACCTATTATATATCGCTGCCATCACACTCACGATGGCATGTATTAAGGATGACGAGGCTGTACGCAACAACGAGCAAAGCCCCATGGTTACAATCCCTGCGGATGCCAACCGCGGTGAGGTTATCATTAAGTTTGTGCCAGAGATGGAGGAGATATTGGAGACTACGATGACACGCTTCGGAGGTGATGCCACACGCTCGGGCATACCCTCGACAGACGAGGTCTTAGAGATCCTCAACGCCTACTCCTTCGAACGCGTATTCCCCGTGGATCAGCGTCACGAGGAGCGCACACGCGAAGCGGGACTGCATCTATGGTATATCGTACGCTTCGATGAGGGCGAGGACTTAGCGCGTGCCTACGAGCGCTTAGCAAGGCTCGGCGAGGTAGACAAGGTGCAGTGTAATCGTATGATATATCGCTCGTACAACCCCGAGGCAAAGGCTCACTTCATCAGCTGCGCAGAGTCGGCAGCACGCCCCACAACGCGCACCTCGGAGATGCCCTTCAACGACCCCGAGATGTACCGTCAGTGGTGCTATATCAATGATGGCACAGCATCCTTTGCTCAGGAGTGGGCTCCAGTGGTAGCTGGCGCAGATGCTGGATGCAAGGAGGCATGGGAGCTGACTACAGGCGATGAGGACATCATCGTAGCGGTGATGGACGAGGCGGTAATGTGGAGTCACCCCGACCTTGCGGATAACATCTGGATAAACGAGGCCGAAGAGTTGCATGCTGGCCGTGATGCCGACGGCAATGGATATGTCGACGACCGCTATGGCTACAACTTCGTGCGTAACACGGGCATCACTTCGTGGACATCGAATGGTAGCACAGGCCATGGTACGCACGTGGCGGGCACCATCGCTGCCGTGAACGACAACGGCATAGGCTGTGCTGGTATCGCTGGTGGCGGCAAGGGTAAAAAGGGTGTCAAGATTATGACTCTACAACTCTTCGACGGCATGAACTCATGTTCGTTGGCCATGGAGGCGCGAGCGATGAAATATGCTGCCGACAATGGCGCTGTGATACTGCAATGCTCATGGGGCTACAACTCAGCTAAGTCTAACCTTATACTCGGCTACACCCCTGGTCCTGCGACCGAAGAGGAGTGGGCAGCGACATACCCCTTAGAGAAGGAGGCTTTGGACTACTTCATCAACCACGCAGGCTCACCCAATGGCGTCATCGATGGTGGCTTAGCCATCTTCGCCTCGGGCAACGAGTATGCCGCACAGTCATCGTTCCCCGCAGCCTACTCCAAGTGTATCTCTGTTGCAGCCATCGCTGCGGACTACACCCCCGCATCATACTCTAACTATGGCAGCGAGGTGCTACTATCGGCACCTGGTGGCGACATGGAGTACTACGGCACACCTGGAGAGAAGGATGACGCGTACGACGATAATGGCATCCTCCGTGAGCAGGGAAGCATCTTCTCGACGCTCGTTGTTGATGGTGTTGCGGGCTATGGCTACTATGAAGGCACCTCGATGGCATGTCCTCATGTCTCGGGTGTGGCAGCCTTAGGCTTAGCGTACGCCAAGGAGAAGCAACGTCACTTCACCTCGGAGGAGTACCGTGAGCTACTATTCGAGACTGCACGCGACATCGACGAGTACTTCGTTGGCGAGAAGCTCTTCTACATGAACCACACCTCAGCGGGTGCCGTGCCCATAAAGATGAACCTCGCAGACTACTGTGGCAAGATGGGTCGCCTCACCGACGCTGGAGCACTGCTTAAGGCTATAGAGGGTAGCGGTCGTAGCATGCGTCTGCCGAACATATACCTCGCACCCGAGGGTAGCACAACACTAGACATCGCGGACTACACTAAAGAGATTATAACGGGCGTGACGGTGGCCGACACAGCTATTGCCGAGGCTGCACTTAGTGGCACATCGCTCACAGTCGAGGCTAAGAGCGTAGGACAGACAACGCTCAGACTGCAAAGTGCCGAGGGCATGGAGCTTAACGCCACTATCACTGTACGCGAGGGCGCATCGGACAACGGATGGCTGTGATCTATGCGCAGGATAGCCCTAATCATCGTCGTGATGTCGCTATCGACAGCGCTGTCGGCACAGATATTCATCTCGCGCTCGGCACTCGACTCGCTCACAAGCCCCACGCTATCGACAACAGCACAAGGGGTGCTAAGCGTGAAGGAGAGGGTGCGCGATGTGGGCAAGATAGAGGATAGCAGCCCCTTAAGGGTGAGTTTCACACTGCACAACGACCATAGCGCGGCTGTGACGATAATGGCAATGAAGACGTCGTGTAGCTGCCTACGCATAACATCGCCGAGGGCGACACTTGAACCCGAGGAGAGTTACACGCTCACGGCCGAGCTTAACACCGCGGGGCGCAATGGCGAGTTTAGCTACGATATACTCATCTACACATCGCTCGACGAGGCTCGACCTACGGAGCGACTGTCGCTCAAGGGCGAGATTACAAGTACAACGCCCTTTGCTCATCTACCCGAGGCTATGGGTTGCCTACGCCTAAGTCGTAGGAGTGTGACGGTGGAGGGTATAAACACGACGACCACACGTCGCGAGCATATAGCCGTAGCCAATGGTGGCAACCAACCGCTGTGCATCGAGGCACAGACAACGGTTGAGGGCCTACAGTTACGGTGCGAGCCCCGAGTATTAGAGTCTGGCGCCGAGGGCGACATCATCGTAGAGTACCGCCCGAGAGTCATGCCCACGCACGACATTGAGACCATAGCGATAATCGAGGGTGTAGATGCCCCCGCACCGCAGAGAATGATACGAATAACGATTAAGAGATAAGTCTATGAAACTAACGAGAATTTTTACGGTAGCGCTCATTGCCATGGCGCTCCTCAGTACGAGTTGCAACCGCGGAGCAACACCCGCCGTGATAGTCCCAGGTATGGAGGTGACCTACTCGACGATAGATGGCAGCTGGGAGCTTATAGCATGGAATGGCAAGGCATTAGACGAGGGTACATACTGCTACATAGACTTCAACCGCACGGAGCAACGCTTCGAGATGTGGTCTAACTTCGGCTCGATGTATGCCGACGACCGTAGCGGCACGTTCACCATCGAGAAGAACGAGTATGGCGAGTTTATCCTCTCGGGCATCTACGACTACGGCGTGGGCGACTGGAACGACACATATCGTGTCACGATGTACACCCCAGGCAGGGAGATGCGCTGGGAGTCGACCACAACTGACGACACATACACCTATGCTCGCATAGATGCAATACCTGAACTATGACAATTAAACTAGAGAGATATGAAACGACTATTTAACATTATTGCCATAATAGCAATGGCTACAGCCTGCGCCACATTCTACGGCTGCGAGAAGGGTAATGAGACGGTTGATAAACCTAACGAGGAGAATCCCGATGATAACAAACCGAACGATGATACTCCCTCGGAGCTGCCAACAATCGGTATCTTGGAGCCTGAGTTTGACGCTAAGACCATGACCGTGAAGGTTATGATAGCACCCTCGACGGATGCTACAGCATGGTATTGGGCCGTGGGCGACAACAACGGCACAGATGAGCCTACCGAGTATACCAAGGTGGAGGGTGCTGCTGCCGATGAGATAACATTCACGGCGAAGTATGGCGTCGAGTACACCATTGTGGCCTATGCCGAGAATAAGGCGGGCAAGAGTGAGACGGCAACAAAGAAGTTCTGCGCTATGCCCGAGGGCGAGGTGGCAGTCACCATTGGCGACATCGAACTCAACAAGGAGACGATGATGGCCGAGGTGACGATATACCCCTCGAAGGCGGCAACTGCCTGGTACTGGCAGAGCTACGTTGCCGATAGCGACAACTCGACACTCGAGTGGACGAGCATCAATGGCAACACCGAGACAGCCATCAGCTTTGCTTATGAGTGGGGCAAGACCTACGAGCTTCGCGCCTATGCCGAGTGCGACGCCATTACGGGCGACATTGTCACCAAGCAGTGTCTCTTTAAGCCCACGATACCCACGCTACGTGTCGAGGAACCCGTCTTTGACGCCGAGACTATGACGGTGAGCTTTAGGGTAACTCCATCGGAGGATACCGACCACTGGTATTGGGGCTTGTATGACGACACATTAAGTGCTCAGTATGATACATTTAGAAACAATGAGACAACGACCGTAGGCTACAGCGTGGAGTACGACACGGAGTACGAGTTTATCTTCCGCGTGGAGAATGCCCTGAACGAGGGTAACGAGGTGATTGTCCCCTTCTACGTCCTCGGCGACGTTGCAGAGATAACAATCTCTAACCTCACGGCCTTTACCGTAGATGCACTGGTCGAAAAGAGCGACGTATGCGTGCGCTACGTGGCAGGTGCTGTACACACGTCTGTCTTCGACCGTAATACCTTTATCGAGGAGGCCAAGGCGTCACTCAACCCAGACCCAAGCTATCCCTTCGCCGCATTTAATACGGCTACCGAGGATCGCACGTTCACCGAGCAGGACCTCGTACGCAACTCGCGCACCGACATAGACATGAGCACTGGTATCATGCTCATCCCTGGTACGAGCTACACAGTTGCGGTATATGGCGAGGATGTCAAGGGTAACTACAACGTCATCACCAAGGAGTTCACCGCACCCGAGGCA
>JAFUPR010000117.1 GCA_017481145.1 Alistipes sp.
CAGCGTGAGAAGATTATCTTCCCCGTTGTTATTACTGTTATTATCGCTGTGCTTCGTCCCTCGGCTGCTCCGCTTATCGGCTGCTTGATGTTAGGTAACCTTATGAAGGAGTGTGGCGTTACGGAGCGTCTTTCGAAGACTGTGCAGAACGAGTTGATGAACATCGTTACCATCTTCCTCGGTATCTCTGTAGGTGCTACGGCTACGGCTGAGAACTTCCTCAACTTGCAGACTTTGGGTATCTTGGTTCTTGGTGTTGTTGCCTTCTCATTCGGCTCGGCTGGTGGTGTGCTCTTGGCTAAGCTTATGAACCTATTTAGCAAGGAGAAGATCAATCCGCTTATTGGCTCGGCAGGTGTGTCGGCTGTGCCTATGGCAGCCCGCGTATCGCAGGTTGTAGGTCAGAAGTATAATCCTGGTAACTTCCTCTTGATGCACGCTATGGGACCGAATGTCGCTGGCGTTATCGGTTCGGCTGTTGCTGCAGGTATTCTGCTAGCATTCTTGCCATTGTAATGGACTTATATCCTATAATAGAAAAATCCTCGGTCTCGGCCGAGGATTTTTCTATTATTGGTGTATTGTATATCTTACTATTTAAGGCTGTTGAAATACTCGAAGAAGCGCTCCTTGTAGTTCTCGCCGAGAGGTATATACTCTCCATTGTCGAGGAATATGCGTCCCTTGGTGTAGCTCGATATACGCTTGAGGTTGACGATGTATGAGCGGTGTACGCGGAGAAACTGATCCTGTGGTAGCGTCGTCTCCATGTTCTTGAGGCGGAAGAGGGTGGTTATCGTCGAGCTGCCCTCGATATGTAGACGTACATACTCGCCAGCGCTCTCTAAGTAGACGATGTCGACAATCTTCACTAACTGTGTCTTATAGTCGGCCTTGACCGATATAAACTCCTTGTCGGTGGTCTCTGCCTCATTCTGTGCGATGGCGCTCTCGGCGGCATGGCAGCGCTCCACTAGGTCGACGAGCGATATTGCTTTATGCGTAGCCTTCATAAACTCCTCGTAGGTAAAGGGTTTAAGTAGGTAGTCTATGGCGTTAAGCTTGAAGCCCTCCAAGGCGAACTCAGGGTGTGCTGTGGTGAAGACTATGTAGTGTGATGATGTCAATGAGCGCACTAAGTCCAAGCCGTTCATGTCGGGCATGTTGATGTCGACAAATATAAGGTCTACATGCTCCTCGTTGAGTACCTTTATAGCATCCATAGCACTACGGCATGTAGCCACTAACTCGAGTTGCTCGGTACGTTCAATATAACTCTTAATTTGACGCAGTGCCAGAGGCTCGTCGTCAATTGCAATACATCTTACCATAACTATTTATCTTTAATCGGTATTACTAATTCTACGATATATACGTTGGCGTCGGTTTCGTCGGTAGATAGCGAGTAGCGGTCGCCAAAGAGTATATCTAAGCGCTTTGTTATGTTGTTTAGTCCTATGCCGCTACGTCCCGTTGCGGGTGAGTTGTGGCGGCTGTTGGCCACCACGCAGCTAAGCTCGTTGCCATCGACAGCGATATTTATCGTTATGAACGACTTGTTGTTATAGCTTATGCCGTGCTTAAAGGCATTCTCCACCAGCACGATAAGTAACAGTGGTGGCATCTTTATCTTGCGGCATAGTGTGACATCTGGCGTGTTGAGCTTGATGTCTACATCGTCGTCGTAGCGTATGCGCATCAGCTCGATATAGTTGTGTAGAAACTCCACCTCCTTGTCCAGCGAGGTATTCTCCTCGCTTGAGTCGTAGAGTACGTGGCGCAACATGTGCGATAACTCCATGACGCTACGCTTGGCCATGTCGCTGTCGAAGTCGATCATAGCGTGGATGTTGTTCAGCGTGTTCATCAAGAAGTGTGGATTTATCTGATACATCAGATACTTCATCTGCGTCTCGATATTCTGCTTCTCGAGGATGGCCATGCGACGCTCGGTCTCTATCGTACGATAGTAGAGCTTAATCATCGAGTTAGCGCCTGCCATAAGCACGCCGATAAGTACATTCCAGTACCACTCAAGGTCGGTGAGCGAAGCCTTGTTGCGGAAGAGTACGTCGGACTGCCAGTAGCGGAAGTCGAAGATCTCGATAGCTCCAAAGATGGAGAATATCATCACTAACAGCAGTATAGCATACCACCAATAGCGGTGTCGCATGAGCAACTGCGGCGCTAAGAGGTTGTTGTTGACGATGAATATCACGAAGTAGGGCGTAACCTTACCCCACGATATGATTACGTTGTTGAAGTCGACCGAGTGCTCCGACATCAACTGCGCATTCATAAAGGGTATAAGGAATATTGCTACCCACACCAAGGTGTATAGCATATTCTCTCCCAACTCCAATCGTCTGAATAGTTTCATACCTTGCAAATGTAGTAATTTTGCGAATAACAACAAAGTAATTCTAATATTAATAAATAAAGGTGTTGAAATATTAAATAAAAATTTGTAGCTTTGTGCTATGATTTACCCTACATGGGGGAAGAAACCATTATGAGCCAGTACATACAATTCAACACGCGAGACGATTTCTATCGTATCGCCATTGACCGCATAGTATTCCTTGCGGCCGATAAGAACTATACCGTCTTGCAGCTATCGAATGGTAAGACACTAACCTTTACCTTCTCGTTGCAGAAGATGCAGGAGTTTATCGTTGCCTCGTTGGGCAACGAGGCCAAGAACTTTGCGCGTGTGGGTAGGTCGCATATAGTCAACCTTTCGTACGTCTATCATATAGACCTGCTCAAGCAGAAGTTGGTGTTGTATGCCGACCGCGAAGCATTGGAGTACACAATCCCCGTATCGAAGGATGCATTGCGTGGACTTAGGGGGCTATTCCTTAAGGTGGGCGAACAATAAGGAGAGTTCTGTAAATAGAAATAAGTATAACTAAATATTGAAGAGACTATGATGTTAACAATTGGTCGCACGGTTTCCGGCGCTAACACTATGCGTGTGTCGAACAATGTTGTTTCGGGTACACACTGCAAGATTTTTCTTGATGAGAAAAGCAATATTATGTATATCGAGGATCTCGGCTCGACAAATGGTACGTACGTCAATGGCGTGCAGGTTATGCGCTATGCGCTAAAGGTCGATGATAATATTCTCCTTGGCGGCGATGGTGGTTACAAGACCACGCTCCGTGAGGTGTTGAAGTATGTCGAGGCGCAGCAGGCTGCTACACATTCGCTCGACGACAACGCGCAGAATAAGCAGGGTGTTGCCGCAGAGAGGACATACGTCGAGGAGTTTGCTAAGCTCAAGGATATTTACGATAGCTATCAGCACGACACGCTCGAGATTAAGGATAAACTAAATTCGGTGATGATGTGGCGTATTATTCCATCATCTATCGTTGCTGTTATTACGGCGGCTATACCCTTTGTTATTGATGCGCCCGAGGTTAAAAGGTTTATGACTTTGGGTTCAGCGTTATTGACGCTTATCATTCTACTTATATGTTTCAAGGTGACTGCTAAGATGTCGCACAAGTACAACGCCGCTTTGCTTAAGCGCCAGGAGGACTTCCAGCTATCGTACGTGTGTCCCAAGTGTCGCTCGGACTTTGGTAACCGCTCGTGGGTAGCACTCCACCATAAGGGATTCTGCCCAGCATGTAAGGCTAAGTTTAAGGTAGGTTCATAAATTAGTCCAAGTGCGACCGAAATAGAACCTCGCGCCAACGAAAAACTTTTATCCTAATATATAGGACATACCTTAAGGCTTAAAAGCCCCGTTTTAGAAAATCACCGAAAAGCCCCTATTTGGTCATACTAACCTGGGGTATTGGTCATAGACGACGTTTTTTTTGCAAATATTACAATTTTTATATATTATATTTGCAACAGAAACGAATAACAAACAATTAAAACACTACGACTATGAAAGAGAATAACACTATCATTGATCAGCTTAACGTGAACGAGATTATCGATAACGGATCAACTAAGATTGAGACTCCTAATCAGGAGACCGTAACGCTTATGGAGCCTGAGGAGGCACTTGAACTTGATGCTCATGCTGAGGCTGCCCCCGAGCAGAAGGCTAAGTCTAAACATTCGGGATTGAAGTATGGTGCTGCCGCAGGTCTTGGTCTTGGTATCGCTGCTGCTGGCGCCTATGCTGTTGAGGGTGAGGATGTGCGCAACGCTATGGGACTTGGTGACAAAGAGGAGGAAAACAATGCCGAGGAGAATGTAGCCCTTGAGGAGGAGGCTCTTGCAGAGGCTGCTGTTGCCGCTGAGGGCGTGGTTGCAGAAGAGAGTGTAGCTGATGAGGTGGTAGTTGATGATAGCGCTGCTACTGCCGAGGAGATTATGGATATTTTGTTGGGAGAGACTGGAAGCGAGGTCGTTGCAGAGCCCGAGGTTGCTGCTGAGCCTGAGGCCGTTGTAGAGCCTGAGGTCGTTGCAGAACCCGAGGTTGCTGCAGAACCCGAGGTTGCTGCTGAGCCTGAGGTTGCTGCTGAGCCTGAGGCCGTTGTAGAGCCCGAGGTTGTAGCAGAGCCTGAGGCTGTTGCTGAGCCTGAGGTTGCTGCTGAGCCTGAGGTTGCTGCTGAGCCTGAGGTTGCTGCTGAGCCCGAGGCCGTTGCTGAGCCCGAGGTTGCTGCAGAGCCCGAGGCCGTTGCTGAGCCTGAGGCCGTTGTAGAGCCTGAGGCAGTTTCTGAGCCCGAGGCCGTTGTTGAGCCTGAGGCCGTTGTTGAGCCTGGGGCCGTTGTTGAGCCTGAGGTCGTTGTAGAGCCTGAGCCAGTTGTAGAGCCCGAGGCAGTTGTAGAGCCTGAGGCCGTTGTTGAGCCTGAGGTCGTTGCAGAGCCTGAGGTCGTTGCAGAGCCTGAGCCAGTTGTAGAGCCCGAGGCAGTTGTAGAGCCTGAGGCCGTTGTAGAGCCTGAGGTCGTTGTAGAGCCTGAGGTCGTTGTAGAGCCTGAGCCAGTTGTAGAGCCCGAAGCAGTCGCTGAGCCCGAGGTTGTAGCAGAGCCTGAGCCTGTGGTTGAGTCTACTGGATTCGATGCAAGCACGGTATCGTTGTCGCATGCCGTAACCGATGATATGAGTTTTAGCGAGGCATTTGCTGCCGCTCGTGCAGATGTGGGTGCGAATGGCGTATTTGAGTGGCGTGGTGGTGTCTATGGTACATACTATGCTACGGAGTGGAACGAGAAGTCGGATGAGTTTAAGAGTGCATTTAGCAATCATAACTGGAAAGAGGAGTTTGCTAATGAGCATGCAGAGGTTGCCGCTGAGGATGAGGCAAGCGATCTTGATCTTGCCGTTGTGGATGAGGTTGCAGAGCCCGCCTTGACTGACGAGGTGGCAGAGCCCGAGGTAGTCGCTGAGCCCGCCTTGACTGACGAGGTTGCAGAGCCCGCATTGACTGACGAGGTAGTAGAGCCTGAGATGGCTGAGGTAGTAGAGCCAGAGTTGGTGGAGGTAGCCGAGGTAGCTGAGGTAGCTGAGCCTGCGCTTACCGACGAGTGGGTAGCACAGCCCGAGGGTGATGCTTGGACACCAGAGCCCGACAGCGAGGTGGCATACGAGCCTGAGTTGGTAGCTGATAGCGTCGAGGATCTTGATGGTACATATCTCCTTACGGATAATGGCCCTATGGAGAGCATCCTTGATGACGAGCTTATCGACGCCCTCCCTGTAGACATAGCTGAGGATGCTGACCTTAACATTGACGTTCAGGTGGTAAATATCTCGGTAGAGGATAGTGCTCCGCTTGATATGCTTGATGATAGCATCATGGCTGGAGATGATAACTTCGATATCCTCTCTGACGACGGCTTCGACGACATCCTCGCTTAAGAGGATGTCCGAGGAGGGAGTGTTGAACACATAACGATTCCGAAGATATGAAAAAGTATAAATCATGCCCCAAGTGTGGCGCTGTGTTAAAGATAGAGTCCGACTATGTTGGTCGCATAAATTGCTCGAAGTGCCATCAGACGATGGATGCTGCGGAGTTTAAGGATGTGCCATCAATTACGGTGATGTGTCCTAAGTGTAACACGCGACTTGTAAGCTATAACATAGGAGGCGATGTGGGCATCAAGTGTCGCAACTGTAATTATGTGGGGTCGCTCGCCGAGTTTAAGGCCTATACCGATAGTTGCAATGCCAACTCTGCGGCTATGCACTCACACCATGAGTCGGAAAGCTCGGAGGGTACGCAGATAAACATCCCTGGTCGTGGCTCTAACGGTGGCACAACAGAGCTTGTCGTTACGGGATATACGCAGCCACTGAAGCTCAAACTTGTCGAGGATAAAGATGCTAAGTGGGAGGCGGGGGCTGAGCGCTTAGTGGAGCTCAAGCGTGGCCGTATGATTCTGGGTCGTCGTGGTGGTAAGGCCGACATCGAATTGCCAACACTCGACATGTATATGGGGCGAGCACACTTTATTGTAGATGTTGCATATAATGCCGTAAATGCTACATTCCGCCATAGTCTAAGCGATAATAGTAGTGTCAATGGCACGCTCTATAAGGCTAAGAATGGTGAGTGGATAAAGCTCGATAATATGACCGTCGTGGTCATCAAGGAGGGTGACCTTATACAGGCAGGACATACTACATTGCAGGTCGTGATGGCCTAAGATGTGCGGTGTGCTATGAGCATCGCAACGTGTGAGTAGGATTGTATAGAACATCCGTATAAAAATTAGTAGATATTATGAAGATTAGATTGCCGTATGCGCTGCACGAGATGGGACAGCGCGCCAACCAGGAGGATTCGATATACCCGCTACGCGGGGAGGCAAACGACATGACACGTATGTTCCTGGTGTGTGATGGTATGGGTGGTCATGAGAATGGTGAGGTGGCAAGCGGTCTTGTGTGTAAAACCTTTGCCGAGTGCCTATCGCGCGAGGATGCCGAGAGTTTCACTACGGAGGCCTTTCTTGAGGCATTGTCAGCGTCGTATGACGCCTTAGATAGGGAGGACCCTACGCCCGAGAGCCAGCGTAAGATGGGCACAACACTTACGTTCTTGCATCTTAACAGTCGTGAGGCTGTTGTTGCTCACCTTGGTGATAGCCGCATATATCACGTGCGTCCCTCAGCTGCCGAGCCTATACTCTACAAGAGTTGCGACCATTCGCTTGTCAACGAGCTTGTGCGCGCCGAGGTTATAACCCCCGAGGAGGCTCTTACACATCCGCGTCGCAATGTCATAACACGTGCCATGCAGCCCAACTTGGAGCAGCGTCATAAGGCCGATATTCGCACCATCACGGATGTAGCCGAGGGCGACTACTTCTTCCTATGCTCGGATGGTGTGTTGGAGTCTGTGACGGATGCACTTCTTGTCGATGTCCTACGTCGTAATATCTCTGATGAGGAGAAAATTGAGGCTTTAAAGAGCGCATGTGAGGCTTCAAGTCGCGATAACTTCTCGGCCTATCTTGTCCCTATTGCTGAGGGTATCATGGCAACCCCAGAGCCCAAGCAATTTGCTGAGGTCATGGATACGCAGTATGCCGATGATGAGCATGTAGCACCTGCGCCTAAGAGGGTTAAAAGAGTAGGTGTGACACCATCATCACGCAGTGGACTACTTCTCGGCTTGGCGTTGTTGGCAGGCTTGGCTTTAGGTGTGATACTTCTTTGGCCGAGGATAGGCGAGAATACAGATGTTAAAGATGATGATAGTAGAGTTGTCACTAAGCCCGCAATTGAGTTGCCGAAAGATATGGGTACATTGAACCGAGAAGCAACTGTTGAAGTTGTCTCTGAGGTGACAGATGCAACAGCAGAGGCCGTGGAGGAGGTTGAAGATGATGCCGAGATTGAAGAACTCGCTGAGGAAGAAAGCTCAGTATTGCCCGAAGAGGCCGTCGTTGAGCCTGAAGAGTCAGTGGGAGAGGAGTCTACGGAGGTTGTCAAGGAGGATGAATCTGAGGAGGCTACTGAGAGTCCCACTGAAAATGCTGTTCAGGAGGGGACTGTAGGATAGTGTCATGTCTTAATCGTAGTATGCTTAGAGGATTACTTTTCGATATGGATGGTGTCTTGGTTAACAACCTCGACATCCATCGTCAAGCCTTTGCCGAGTTTTTTCGCCGCTATGGTGTCGAGCGCACGTTCGACGACCTCAGTCGCGTATTTGGCAAGGGCAATGACGATATTATGGGCGAGCTTATGCCTCGCGATATTGTAGAGCGTGTAGGCATCCGCGAGCTTGGCTACGAGAAGGAGGCTATCTATCGCGAGATATATGCTCCGATAATCACACCACAAGAGGGGCTCTTAGACCTACTTGCGGCGAGTGAACGTGCAGGGCTACGCTCGGCAGTTGGCTCGTCGGGGTATAGGGCAAATGTGGACTTTGTGCTCGAAAGATGCGATATAGGTAGATACTTCGAGGCTATCGTTGCGGGCGATGAGGTCACACGCTGTAAGCCCGACCCAGAGATATACCTCACGGCAGCAGCCAAACTTGACCTTAAGCCTGCCGAGTGTGTCGTTTTCGAGGATGCCGAGGCGGGCATTGAGGCCGCTAAGCGTGCAGGCATCAAGGTTGTGGCATTGGCTACCACATTCTCTCGCAACTTTCTATTACAGACTGATGCTGATGTGATTATCAACGACTTTCGCGATATCACCATCGACGATCTGCGACATCTTATCGAGGCTTAGAGATATGCTATACACGCTCTAAAAGACGGCGTATAGGTTTTATACGTAGCACGACGTCGAGAAGTCGTGCAGGTAGTATTGCGCAGATGACAATGACAACCTTGGTGAATAGACCTGGTGTTAGACGCCTACGTCCTCGCATCATGGCTCTCACACCACGGCGTGCCACCTGCTCTGCCGTGAGCATCACACCGAGCGCGCGAAAGAGGCGTCGAGCCTTATCGCTGAGGTTGTAGAAGGGTGTATCAACTGCCCCTGGGAACACGGCTGTGACACTCACACCATAGCGATGGAGCTCGTACCATAGCGAGAAGGCAAAACTCTTGAGGTAGGCTTTTGTGGCGCTGTAGTGTGATACCGTAGGGTAGGGTAGCCATGCTGTCGACGACGACATGATGAGTATGCGTCCGTGACCTCGCAGCTTCATGGCCTCGCCGAAGTATCGACATAGGAGTGTTGTGGTGGTGCAGTGTAGCCCGATAATGGTGTTTAACCTTGCGGGGTCGGTCTTTGTGAGTGTGGAGAATAGTAGCATGCCAGCATTGCAGATGAGTATCTCTACGTCGTAACCCTTGGTGCAACACTCATCGTATAGCTCCTTGGCAGCATCGTTGTGTGCGAGGTCCTTGTATATGCACTCAACAGCAATGTGATACCTATCCCTCAACTCCTTACCAACGGCATGTAACTCCTCCTCGCGGTTGCTCACTGCGATGATGTTGTAGCCTCGCTTGGCCAACTCGTGGGCATAGCAACGTCCCATGCCCGACGATGCTCCCGTTATTAGTGCATAACTCATATTGCAAAATTACGAAAAAAAAGATAAATGGCAAAAAAGATAGAGAAGACCAATGCTGCCCGCCTCTTGGATAGGGCGAAAATATCCTACGACCTTGTGCCCTACACGGTCGATGAGGATAACCTTGCGGCTACTCATGTTGCCGAGGAACTCGGCGAGGATATCGCCACTGTATTTAAGACGTTAGTCCTTAGAGGCGACCGCACAGGGCTCTTTGTCTGCGTGATACCAGGCGATAAGGAGGTGAACCTCAAGGCAGCAGCCCGTGTGTCAGGAGATAAGAAGGTCGACCTAATACCTATGAAGGAGTTGCTTCCTACGACGGGATATATACGCGGTGGCTGCTCACCTATAGGCATGAAGAGGGTGTTGCCAACATACATCCATGCCACCAGCATAGAACATGAACGTATATACATCAGTGCTGGTGTTCGTGGCCTACAAATTGCCATCTCCCCACACGACCTTATACGATATGTCAATGCCACGGTCGCCGATTTATGCTCGGCATTGTAGTATATAACCACCCATGGGATAATTTTTATACTACTATTTTGGTATAATAAAAATATTGATTATCTTTGCACCACCAAAGGCGTAAGCATTGGTGTCTCGGAGAATCCGTAGCTCAGTCGGTAGAGCACAACACTTTTAATGTTGGGGTCCCGGGTTCGAGCCCCGGCGGATTCACCAAAATAGACGACAATCGAAGCAATTGCTTCGGTTGTTTTTTTGTGTTTGGTCTGGTGAGCAAGCTCCCCGCCAACACAAAAACAACCTGAAATATCCGCTGACCCAAAAACACTGGATCAGGTCGTAATTTTCGGTGGGGAGGCAAAAACCTTTACTTTTACATCCACATACGTCTACATCAGGTCGTTGATGATTGCTTGCATCTCAGGGTATTGATGTTCCATGCTCGTAAGGAGGGCGTGCTGGGCGTGGGTGCGCACAAGGTTGTGGGTGGGGTAGGATATTTTGTAGTATGTGTCGCCGTCTAGGTAGTCCATAAGGAAACGTAGGGTTTGCTCATAGGTGATGTAGAGTGCCGAGAAGGCCAGCCACTCGCGCTCGCTTGCTGTCATCGTCGCACTGCGCTCCGATAGGTAGCCCGCGGTATAGTGGCGGAAGGTCTCGATATTCATAGATACGCGGCTAAGGTCGGTGTCATCCTCGGCTCCAGTGTTTGTGTACGAGCGTATGGCATCACCAAAGTCGTTAAGCGACGTGCTACTCATCACCGTATCAAGGTCGATGACGCATAGAACATCGTCATTCCCGTCGAAGAGTATATTGCTGAGTTTCGTGTCGTTATGTGTGATGCGCATGGGTAGTACGCCACGCTCGACAAGTTCCCAGAAGGCAAGCATGCGCTCACGGCGGCTCTCTATCCATCCGATCTCCTTAGCAACGGAGTCCTTACGTCCCGCTCTATCCTCGGCTAATGTCCTATCCCACTGTGCAAGGCGCCAGCGTATGTTGTGAAAGCCCTTTATTGTCTCAGCCAGTGGCTCGGTAAAGTCGGCAAGCATAGCCTGAAAGCGCCCTATGCCGCGACCTCCCATATACGCCAAGCGGGGAGTGCTCGCAACATCATGGGTTACTGAGCCTTCGATATAGAGGGATGCTGCCCAATAGTTCTCGCCCTCGCAGTAGTATAGTGCCCCTTCGGTTGTCGGTATGAGCGTTAGAACTTCGCGCTCAGGGTTGCCACCCGCAGCCCTAACCTTAGCCTTTAGGTGGGCAGTGACGCGCGCAATGTTATCCATCATCGCTGGGACATCGGGGAAGATGTTATGATTCTTACGCTGGAGTATGTAGCGTGACATTGCTGTTTGCACAATGTAGGTGTCGTTGATAAATCCCTGTCCCAGTGCTGTGATGTCACATACGGGGGCGTCGAAAGCAAATTGCTGCGCTATGTCATAAAGTTGTATATTGCTCATACCATATATTGTTAGCTAATCGTAATGCAAATATAGTGAAAATACTAAGAAGCTGTTTAAAATTTGTTGATTTCATTCTTTTACGCTGTTTATGCCTCTTTTTTTTATCTGATTTTCGTTACAATAGGAATCCCAATGCTCCTTAAATCATACGAGAAAATATCCACAATAGAGTTCATAAAATAATTTTACAAACAAATTCAAGCTGCTTCTAACTCCACAAAACGTGATATGCTAATTAGTCGCAATGCTATGCAATAATAGTCCATTGTGAGGCGTTAGTTGAAAAGAGCAATTAGGCGTTGCAGCAATTATTGTGTGCAAGAGAGAAAAAATGTGACCATAATCATACTATTTTACAATAAAATATGTATCTTTGCTTAATAAAATGTGCAAAACGAAACTAATAGTGTATTAACAAGAGTAGAATTATTTTATATAACTTATTAATTATCAAATCTATGAGAAAACTATTTTTCGCATTCGTAGCCCTTATGATTGGTGTTACGAGCATTTGCGCTCAGGACCCTATGGCTCCGCTGCCTATGGATCCTGCTGTGCGTGTAGGTAAGCTCGACAACGGTCTTACTTACTATATTCGTCACAACGAGAAGCCTAAGGGTCAGGCCAGCTTCTATATCTACCACGATGTAGGTGCTGTGCAGGAGGAGGACGACCAGCAGGGTCTTGCTCACTTCCTTGAGCACATGGCATTTAACGGCACGAAGAACCTCCCTGGCAAGCAGATGATCGAGTATCTTGAGACTATCGGCGTACAGTTTGGCTACAACCTCAATGCCTTCACATCGTGGGACTGCACCGAGTATATGATCAAGGACTGCCCCACAGCGCGTGAGGGTGTTGTTGATACGGCTCTTCTCGTATTGCACGACTGGTCGCAGTTTATCACCCTCCAGCCCGAGGAGATTGACTCTGAGCGTGGTGTTATCAAGGAGGAGCTTCGTACGCGTGATGGTGCAGGCCTACGTGCTCAGAACGATATGTTGCGCAACTTGTTCAAGGGCTCAATCTACGAGCACCGCAACCTTATCGGCTACCTTGAGGGTCTTGAGTCGTTCGACCACACCGCTTTGGAGAACTTCTACCACAAGTGGTATCGTCCCGAGTATCAGGCTATCGTCATTGTAGGTGACGTTGACGTTGATCAGATTGAGGCTAAGATTAAGACGCTTATGGCCGATATCCCCGCTTCGCCTGCTGACGCAGCACAGAAGGAGGTTATCATGGTTCCCGCGACTGAGGAGCCTATTATCTCTATCTTCTCTGATCCCGAGCTTACGCAGTCGAGCGTGATGATGTTCGCACGTCGCGATGCTCTGCCCAAGGAGCTTAAGGGTACAATCGTAGGTTACTCTACCGACCTTATCTATAGCTTTGTTATGCAGATGATGAGCGAGCGTTTCGACGAGATAGCTCAGAAGGCTGATGCTCCCATCCTTGGCGGTGGTATGAGTGAGGGTGGCATTGGTATCTGCCCCACGATGGAGTCTACGATGTTCAATGCTACGGCACATGAGGGTCGCATCATCGATGCTTTCCGTACTATATATACCGAGATGGAGCGCATGCGTCGCTATGGCTTTACCGCTGGTGAGTTCGAGCGTGCTCAGCAGGAGATTTTGCGCGCTGCCGAGCGTCAGTACACCAACCGCAACGATGTACACAACGACTCATACGCGCAGCGTTACCTCGATAACTATGCTGAGGGCACTACTATGATGGATGCTGAGACCGAGTGGCAGCTCGACCAGATGCTCATCAATAGCCTCACGGTTGATCAGATTAATGAGGCTTATTCGCAGCTTGTGCAGCCCGATAAGAACCTGGTAATCCTTGCCCGCTCACCCAAGAAGGAGGGTCTTGTTATCCCTACTGAGGAGGAGATTAAGGCTGTTATTGCTGAGGTGTCGGCTGCCGAGATCGAGCCTTATGCAGATAATACTGTTAAGAAGCCTCTAATCGACCCCGCTGTTAAATTGAAGGGCTCGGCTGTTAAGGCTACGGCTGAGAATGAGTCGCTTGGCTTTACTGAGTGGACACTGAAGAACGGCATCAAGGTTGTTGTTCGTCCCTCAACGTTGAAGGCTGACGAGGTATTTGTTCGTGCTGATGCTAAGGGTGGTTGCTCGATGCTCACCGACGAGGAGTACTATCAGGGTGCTTTCCTTGGTATGGTTATGGGTCAGTCGGGTATCTCTGAGTTCTCGGCTAACGAGCTTAACAAGCAGCTCTCTGGTAAGTCGGCATACGCCTCTGTTGGTGTCGACTCTTATGAGCATAGTGTTAATGCTGGTGGCTCGCCCAAGGATATCGAGACTATCCTCCAGCTTGTATATTTGAATTTCACGGCACCTCGCTTCGATGAGACAGACCTCCAGAATATGAAGAAGATGTATGTTCCCTACTTCAAGAATATGGAGTCTGATCCCAACTATATCGTAGGTAAGGAGTTCCAGAAGACTATTTATGGCGACCATGTACGTCGTCAGATTACCTCTGCTGAGCAGATTGATGCTATCAACATCCCTGCATTGCAGGCTATCCACTCTAAGCTCTATGGCTATGCTGACGACTTCCGCTTCACTATCGTGGGTAATGTTGACCTTAACACGTTGAAGCCATTGGTTGAGAAGTATATCGGCTCGCTGCCTACATCTAAGAAGGTTGAGTATGCTGTTGTTGACGATGGCGTACGCTTCGCTCAGGGTCAGGTTACCAACGACTTTAAGACCACTATGCAGCAGCCTAAGGTATCTGTACGCCTCGTTTACTCGGGCGCTATGGAGGATAACGCCAAGAACCGCCTTATCGTTGACCTCTTGAGCCGTGCTCTTGATTCACGCTATATGATCTCTATCCGTGAGGAGAAGGGTGGTACTTATGGCGTATCTGTTCAGGGTGGCATCGATGAGTATCCCGTTGAGAACTATATGATGGCTATTGTCTTCGATACCAACGAGCAGCTTGCTGACGAGCTTATCGAGATCTGCGATAAGGAGATCAAGAAGATCGCAGAGGAGGGTCCCTTGGCAGACGATATCGCAAAGTCTAAGGAGTTCTTGCAGAAGAACTACGCTAACGTACTCGAGAACAACGGTGGTTGGATGTCGGCTATCACTCGCTGGTACGAGGAGGGCTACAACTACAAGGATGAGTACCTCGGCATCCTTTCGAGCGTGACTAACGATGACGTTAAGGCCTTTGCTCAGAAGATGCTTGAGGATGGCAACCGCACTTTGGTTGTTATGCGTCCCGAGGCTCAGTAGGACAATGGCATACTTATGCTAGTAAAAATAGGTCGGTCACAGCCGACCTATTTTTATTTATATGTTTCGAATGTCATACGTGGTGATGTGCGCAACATGCTACTTATATGGTAGGGAATTGTTGTGTGTTACGAAAATAGTAATAACTTTGTGGGTGGTTTTCACCCGCAGGGTGAACTGTTGTTGAGAATTAACTAATATCAGAGAGAGTGAAATGAGAAATACTAAGCGTGTGGCGTATTATGAGGAGCCACAATTAGATGTTGTAAATGTAGATGTTGAGTATGGCTTAAGCCTCTCTAATGGGTCGTTAGAGTCCATCGATGGCGTGACCGAGGAGATAGAATGGTAGTAGTTGAACTATGAGAAGGATATTTTGCGTATTGCTCGTTGCTATGGCGTTGTGGGGCTGTGGCGACATGATGGAGGAGGAAGTGAAGACTCCTGTGGTTAATGCTCCAGAGTATAAAGATCTTGTGGCATCTGTCAATAGTGCCATGACACGTGTCTACGCCGAGGAGGATCTATCGTTGGCATGGCATAAGGAGGATGCTCTCTCGGTGTTCTACTGTAACGACTATAATAATACCTTCACTTTTACAGGTGAGAGTGGCGATAAGAGTGGGAACTTCACGCTCACGGGTAGTGGTGGTGTGGGGGCGACCTCGCTAGATAGGATTTATGCCCTCTACCCCTATCAGGCGTCGGCAACCATCGCTGCCGATGGCACCATGTCGTTTGCTGTGCCGAGCGTGCAGAGCTATGCCGAGGCCTCTTTTCCGCGCGATGGTAATATCATGGTGGCTGCGACAATGGGTGCCGATGATACGATGTTGGCATTTAGAAATGGCGTGGGCTACCTCCAACTCAAGCTCTATGGCGAGGGCACGGTTAAGAGCATCAAGGTCGAGGGTAACGCTGGCGAGAAGATTGCAGGCGCTGCAACCATCGTAGCATCGACAAATGCTGCCCCCGAGCTTATTATGGGCGCTGATGCCACGACGACAATAACGCTCAACTGTGGTGCGGGTGTGGCGCTCGGCAACGATAAGAGTGTACCCACGGAGTTCTGGATTGCTATGCCCGAGACAACCTTCTCGTCGGGTATCACGATAACCGTTACCGATACGGATGATAGCATCTTCACAAAGAAGACATCTAATGAGGTTGTCGTTGCGCGCAACTACATCAAGCCCATGGCGGCATTGGAGGCCAAGTTTGAGGCTACAAAGCCTAAGAGCAACGAGATATGGTATACCACGACCGATGGTGTTAAGCTATCGTTCGATAGTGGCGCCTTTAGTACCACGATCGATAAGCAGGAGAAGGTGGGTGATAAGTGGGTTATTACCTTTGCTGATGTTGTTACATCACTGAATACGCTGCAGAACGGATATGGAGCCTTCGATACCAAGACTACGCTTACAAGTGTAACACTCCCCGATAGCGTTGTGACCATAGGCGGGTACTCATTCTATAGCTGTACAGCATTGAAGAGCATAACACTCTCTGATAGCGTTATCTCCATTGGCGAGATGGCCTTTACCGACTGTACGGCCTTGAGTAGCATAATGCTCCCCGTGAGTCTAACGTCGTTGGATAGTGGTGCATTTTTTAATTGTGATAGCCTTACGACGATAACACTCCCCGAGAATCTTACATCTATAGGCGAGAGCACCTTTAATAATTGTGATGCTCTATCGACGGTCTATTCGATGGCGGCAATACCTCCGTCGCTTGGCCTAAATGCCTTTAAGACTCGAGGTGACAAGTTTATATATGTTCCCGAGGCCTCGTATTCGGACTACTATAACGCGTGGACGCAGTATAAGGATAACATCGTAGGTGAACCATACCTATCGACCGACTTCTCTGCCGATGGCGAGGTTGTAACATTGCAGAGTGCCACGGTTGGCAACGGTATCGACATCGTGCTTATGGGCGATGGCTACTCTGATAGACACATTGCCAACGGCCGCTACGAGCAGGATATGCGCCGTGCCATGGAGCACTTCTTCGCGGTTGAGCCCTTCACCTCGTTCCGCAATATGTTTAATGTATATATGGTTAAGTGCGTGTCATTAAAGGAGGGGTGCAACGATAATTACACCTACGGAGATACGGCATTCAACTGCAAGCTTAAGTCCGATGGTATATCTATCGATGGTGATACATGGGAGGCATACGCCTATGCACGTGGTATTGTTGGCGAGACACGCTTAGACGAGACGGTGACTATGGTCATCATGAATAGCCGCATCCATGCTGGTGTATGTTATATGAGCGAGCCCGAGGTGAATGTCACGAGTGACTATGGCAGTGGTAAGTCGCTATCATTCTTCCCGCTATGTGGCGATGATGATGCTTTCTGTAAACTTGTGCAGCACGAGGCATGTGGCCATGGCTTTGGTAAGCTGGCCGACGAATACTACTCTACGGGTAATGGCCATATCACAGATGGTGGTTACTACGATATAAAGGACTACTACTGGAATATGGGCTGGTTCAAGAATATCGACTGCATATTGAAGGGCGCCACTCCACTCGATGCATCTACTGTAAGATGGAGACACTTCCTTGAGGATAGTCGCTATGCTAATGAGGGTCTTGGTGTCTATGAGGGTGGCTATACATACGCTTTGGGTGTCTACCGACCTACGGAGGATAGCCTTATGCACCATCGCAATGGTGGCTTTAATGCCCCCTCGCGTGAGGCTATATATATACGTATCCACAAGCTCGCATACGGTGCGGACTGGCAGTATAACTATGAGGAGTTTGTGACATGGGATTCCAGGAATCGCGAATAATCTTCAACTGCGACACCCAAAAAAGAGCCTCAAAAGGCTCTTTTTTGGGTGTCGTATACTATGTTAGATGCTCCGTCTACTCGCGGCGCAGCTCGTCGGGGGTAAGGCGCACGACCTTACCATCGCGCACAACGACAAGGTCGCCATTATCCTTGCGTGTGCGCTCTATAAGGCGGCGCTGCGCAAGAAGAATACCAGCATCTATACGTTCCTGTAACTCTCGTATCTCAAACTCACTCATAACTCAAAATCTTTTGATAGGCTAACGGGTCAACGACCTCTTTTATTTCGCTCTTTGCGCCGTATGCTATCTTTTTCACCCCTTCGGCAGTGGAGTTATCATAGATGACCCAGTAGTCACATATCGGCATGTAGAGCTTTGTGAGATTACGCATGCTACTCTCGTAGCGACGACAGATGGTGTTGGTGGGGATGTTGTGCCCGCCGAGGCTCACACGCTTAGCCACACGTTGTATCGCCTGCTCGGGTGATGGGAGCCAAAAGTATAGCAACGATACGAAGTAGCCACGCTCATGTGCGCGGTCGATGAACTTCTGGTATGTACGTGTTGAAAGTGTCGTCTCAAAGGCGAAGTCCGAGCCCTCCTCTAAGAGGTCGTTTATGCGTCGCAGCATAAGTCGTCCCGCCTCAATAGCCATACTATCTGGGTTGAATGGCGAGAGGCCACGAGCTATCTCGTCAGCATTGACAAACTCATGACAGTGCAACAACTCGGGCAACATGGTATATGATGCCGTGGTCTTGCCTGCGCCGTTACAACCAGCTATGATGTAGAGCTTCTGCATAATCCTTGTGCTTCGTTTGAAAGCTACGGACAAAGGTAGCAATTTTTAGATTAATAACCAAATAAATTTAGAAAATGCCCTCCTCCGTAAGCCACGACATGGTATCTATGCCGTCAGCATAATCCCATAATGTTGGATATTGGGCGCGACCTAAGGGTACTGCACCCTTGATGTCGATGTGTGATGCAACGCATTGCAAGAGGTCGCTGTTGTCATGTAGCCACGCCCGAACCTCGGCAATGTCGTCATACTCCGTGACAGTGATAACGCCTAAGCGTGTGGGGAACGTGTTGCCTCTTAGCGTAATAAATGCACCATGGTCGCCATACTCGATGCCCTGCATGGTGTAGAGCGCGCGCAACGAACGTAGGCTATTCTCCATCTTACGATTTACTATGGCTGAGTGTGGGATGTGGAGCTTCGTGCTGCGTGGCACAAAGAGCATGGCTATCGAGCGGCAGCCGAGGCCTGAGTATGCTGTGATGTCGGTGGTGAGGGCCTGCAACTCTGCCTCCGTCTCCTTGCCATCAAGGATGGCTACAGAGTGACGGCTGCCACGTAGCAGAGCACGTGTGCCCGCGAAGTGGTCGCGGAAGTAACGGTTGGCATCGTCGCCACCCGTGGCGATGGCCATGTCGTAACGCTCCGTGGCAACATAGTCATAGATGGGTATGTCGGAGTCTAAGGCTCTAAGCCGAGCAACGACGTAACGCATCAACACGCTATCCTTACTCGAAGGTTTGATATGACATTCATGGCCACTGAGGATGACACATAGCAGGTCGAAGAAGCCTACTAAGGGTATGTTACCCGCCATGATTACAGCAACACGCTTGGGTGTTGTTGCGGTGGGGTAGTGCTCAGCCCAGCGCTGTAGTCGCTCCTTGTCGAGCATCTCAACACGTATGGCCTCCACAGCTCGTAGTATATCTACAATGGTAAACCACTCGTTCTCGGCGATGCTACGCTCTATAACATCCCTACTCTCAGGTGTGTAGCCGAACGATTGTAGCTCCTGTCCTAAGCTACAGAAGAGTGCTATGCTATCAGCCCTTTTCATTATCTCTCGGCCTCCATTATTGCTATGGCATTCTCTATCTGAGCTACGCTCGAGCCATCCTTGATTATTACGCGCTTGGCCTCGTCGAGGAGGTATAGTGACGGTATGGCATTGAGGTTATATAGACGCTCGGTGGTGAGCCTCAGCTCCCTATCGTATGCGTTTATCCACCCCGTGGGTAGCTCTTTGAGGTGATCGCGCCAGGTGGCCACATCCTCGTCGGGGTAGAGCGTTAGTATAGCTATGCTGTTGTGCTCGCGTAGCTCGTTTATGAGTGGCGATGCCTCCATCTCATAACGTATGTCGCGACACATCGGGCAGCCAGGATTCGAGAACATGACTATCGTGTAGCGGCTGTCGATATCTGAGAGACGTCCCTCGCGACCGTTTGCCAACGTATATACGAAGTCTGTGGCAACGGTGCCTATACGATTCTTTAGCGCCAGGTCGAGGTCGTAGGCGGGGGCTATGCGGTCGTATTCGTCATAGAGAGGTGATGCTACTAATACCTCTAATATGGGGATATAATACTCGTCGTTGCGTAGTGGCGAGTTGGGGTCGTGGAGCACCATCTCGGTGACACTTGCAAAGAGGTCGAGCACGGGGCGGCTCGCCTCGGCACGGTGCATAAGACCACGAAGTAGTGAGTCGGCATCCGCAGGGTCTATCATCATCACATAGTCGGCCATGGCGTAGACAAGGTCTAACGTGTCATACTCCTTAACACGCTCGCCCGCCTCGAAGTCGAACTTGTCCCAATAGCTGTCCAAGGCGCTGCGCTCCATGCGACGTGTGCCTGGAGCATAGCTCTTTGTATCCTCGCTACTCTTCGATGGACGATGCCCACAGCTGGCCATGAGTACAACTAAGAGTATGTATAATATGTGTAATAATCGCTGCATCCTATAAATAAAGAGTGCCTCGAAAGGAGGCACTCACTTTAATGTTACATACGCTCTGGTACGTTGATGCCGAGTAGTGCCATTGCCGACTTCAGCGTGCGGGCTACGACAGCCGCAAGGCTTAGGCGCATAGCACGAATGTTGGCATCCTCCTCCTTCAGTATTGAGTGGTCGTGATAGTAGCCATTGAACTGCTTAGCAAGGTCGTAGGCGTAGGCGGCAATCACCGACGGTGCAAACTGCTCACCCGCCGTGCGTACCACTGCGGGGTACTCCGTGAGTGCCTTTATAAGCTCTACCTCGTCACCCAAAAGCTCTGCATGCTCGTAGCCATCCATCGCTATGCCACCCTCCTCTGCCTTACGCATGATCGAGCGTATGCGAGCATGGGTGTACTGTATGAAGGGGCCTGTGTTGCCGTTGAAGTCGATACTCTCGCGTGGGTCGAAGAGCATGGTCTTCTTGGGGTCGACCTTAAGTATGAAGTACTTCAGCGCACCGAGACCCACCATCTCCGATATCTTTGCCGCCTCCTCTTCGCTTGCGCCATCAAGCTTACCGAGCTCGTCGGACATCTCGCGGGCGGTGCTTATCATCGCAGCTATGAGGTCGTCGGCATCTACTACCGTACCCTCGCGCGACTTCATCTTACCCTCGGGCAACTCCACCATGCCGTACGATAGGTGGAAGATATTGTCGCTCCACTCGTAGCCGAGCTTCTTAAGTACGAGCTTCAGCACCTGGAAGTGGTAGTTCTGCTCGTTGCCCACGACATATATCATGTCGTCGAGCTTGTTCTCCTCGAAGCGGCTAAGTGCCGTGCCAAGGTCCTGTGTCATATATACCGACGTGCCATCGCCACGAAGGAGAAGCTTCTGGTCAAGACCATCAGCCTCAAGGTCAATCCATACAGAGTTGTCCTCCTTACGGAAGAATACACCCTTCTTGAGGCCATCCTCCACGAGGCTCTTGCCAAGGAGATATGTCTGCGACTCGTAGTATACCTTGTCAAAGTCCACGCCCATGGCCTTGTATGTCACATCGAAGCCCTCGTATACCCAGCCGTTCATCCTCTCCCAAAGAGCATAAACCTCGGGGTCTTTAGCCTCCCACTTGCGTAACATCTCCTGTGCTGCAACCATGATGGGTGCTCGCTTCTTCGCCTCATCCTCTGTGAGTCCCTCAGCTACGAGAGCCTTAACCTCCTGTTTGAAGTGCTTGTCGAACTCGACATAGTACTTACCTACGAGGTGGTCGCCCTTCATTCCTGATGTCTCGGGTGTCTCGCCATTGCCGTATAGCTGCCATGCGAGCATCGACTTACAGATGTGTATGCCGCGGTCGTTCACGAGGTTTACCTTGATGACATTGTGGCCGTTTGCCTTGAGTATGGTTGCCACCGAGTAGCCGAGGAGGTTGTTGCGTATGTGACCGAGGTGTAGCGGCTTGTTGGTGTTGGGCGACGAGTACTCGATCATTATCGTGCGTCCCGATGCGGGTGCCATGCCATACTCCTCAGCCTCCTTCACCTCCTTGAAGCGTGCAGCCCAGAATGAGGCGTCTACCGCAAGGTTAAGGAATCCCTTGATGACATTGAATGACTTAATCTCAGGTACAGAGGCTACGATCTTCTCGCCTAACTCTGTGGCTGTAGCCTCGGGTGACTTCTTTGATGCTCGAAGCAGGGGGAATACAACTACCGTGTAGTCGCCCTCAAACTCCTTGCGTGTCTTCTGTATCTGTATATTTTCGGAAGTGCCGTACAACTCCTCGGTTGCACTCTTCACGACGCTCAGGATGAACTCTTCGATGTTTACCATAATTTGTAGTCTGTTCTTTTGTGTGACTTACTATATAACCGCGCAAAGATACAAAAAAATACTAAGAATCTGTTTAAAATTTATTTATTTCACTCTTTTATTCACTTTACAACTCTTTTCTCGTCTGGTTTTCGTTGCATAGGGTTGTTGTAGAAGAGGCTGTAAGCCATTGCCCCCCCCAACGTTATCGCGGACGACCACCGCCACCGCCGCCAGGGCCGCCGCCACCAGGGCCGCCGCCCACGGAACCTATGGTTGTGACAACACTCGTAGGGGTGAATGTTGTTAAGGATGTGCCGCCCTCGTAGATGGCGTCGTAGTACCATCCGTGCCAGATGTCTGAGTAGCTGCTGATAGCGCTATTACCATATATGGTATAGCTCTCGGAGGTTGTAAGCTCGGGGAGCGTAAAGAATAGGGTGGCGCCCGATATTGTACGTGGAGCATCGAAGGCCCATAGGAGCGTACCCTCGTCTGTCGCGAGTACGAGGGTGCTGCCCTCGTTTAGCGTTACACCGCCGTAGGCTACGCTGTTCTGCGTGCTTGCGGTCGAGGGTGTCGATTGTAGTGAGCCACCAAGGCCTATTGCTGTGCCACCGTATACTCTAAACATATCGCTACGGTCGATGTCGATACCTGCCTCTGGTGCATTGCCGCCAATGCCTATTATTAAGCCTCCGTATATCTCCATCGTGCCGTTAGAGTCTATGCCATCGTTGTTTGAGGCGCAGGCGTATATGCGGCCACCATTTACGGTGATGGCGCTTGCAGCGTTTATAGCATCGTCGTAGGCATTTATTACCGTGTCGCCGCCGTTAAAGGTTATAGACGACTTACTCTCCAAACCCTCCGAGCCCTCGCTGCGACCCGTCACGGTGATGCTTACACTGCCGCCGTTGATGCGTATGTCGCCATCAGCCTTGATACCCTTGGGTGACGATGTCAACTGCGATGTGTAGCTATACCTACCGCCCGAGGTCGATACCTCGACGATGCCATCGTTTACCTCAATGCTACCGTCGGCATTTAGCCCCTTGCCACCACTGCCACTTGATGTGGTGTACACGTAACCACCATTGATGCGTATATTGCCATCTGCCTTGATGCCTGCTGAGGAGGATGTGTCGCCCTCCTCGCTGTCGTAGTAGGCATTACCCGTGGTGGTGATCTCGATGCTGCCACCATCGATGACTATGTCCATGTCGCACTTCAGTCCCTTGCCAGCCGCAGAGCCTATCGTTGCAGATACTACACCGCCGCCAATGTATATGCCCGTGCCATCGTCGCTGTCACCATTGGCATGTATGCCATTCTTGTAACTCTCGAGTATGGCCACCGTTGTGCCTGGCCGCTGATAGTAACATCCATCTGTGGCTATAGCATGGCGCTGACGACCGCTGACAACTAAAGCACCATAGCCGCTGAGGATGACGTTACCCTCAGCGAAGAGTGCCCCTTTGCGGTCTTCGTTGAATACACCTGTCAGGGTGAAGCTGTCGTCGCTATATATCGAGGCATCTGTCAGACGGTTTGTTGTGCCCTCGCCGAGGTCGAGATATATGCGTTTCTTCGATTGTGAGTTTATGGCTGGACCCTGCTGCGATGTGATGTCTACGCCGTTAAGCAATAACTTATACTTGTGGTCGCTGTATATCTTCAGTGCACCATTCTTCGTCGTTCCCGACGCGATAATCTCCACGCCGCTCACACCATTGGTCTTCATATCTATGGCTACATAGGCACCATCTATATGGTAGCGTATGTCGCTATTGGCGCACTCTACTGTGGCGCTATCACCATGATATGTCACAGTCACACGATGGTGAAAGCTGTTCAGCTCGTAGAAGAAATCCTCGTTCTCGCCGACAATGTCATTGTCTTTATCCTCCGCCCATGTGCCTAACCACGGTTCGATGGTGTTATCCGCTTCGGGCGAGGTTGTTGGAGTATCATCCTTGTCGCCGTTGTCGTCGTGTATGACATCGTCATTCTCGCTGGGCGATATGTCGGGGTTTGTGCTGACCGTAATCTCGCAACTTACAAGGGTTGCAGCCATTACCATAATTGCGGAGATGATGATAAGCCTGTACTTCATAGTTATCTACATTAATATGACTATGCTAAATGAGGGTGCCCGTCTAAAGTGGACACCCTCATAATGTTGAGCTACCGAGATTCGAACTCAGAATAACAGAACCAAAATCTGCTGTGTTACCGTTACACCATAGCTCAATCGTTGCTCGTAAGCGTCGGCAAAGATAACACAAAAGTTTTCAATTGGCAAATTTTTAAGCTACATATCGTTGTGATAATCTAAAAAAGCACGGCTTATGCCTCGACCTGCTCCTCGCGGCGCTTGGTGTTGATGTGCATAAGCTTGCGTATAGACTGCTGTAGACGCTGAGGGTCGATGTTGCGCTTGATGACAGAGTCGTGAGCCAACGATATGGCGCCCGTCTCTTCCGATACCACGATGATTATGGCATCCGACACCTCGCTCATGCCGAGGGCTGCACGGTGACGCATACCGTAGGACTTAGGTACCTCCTGACGTGTTACGGGAAGCACGCACTTAGCTGCCACGACGCGATCGCCGCTGATTACCACGGCACCATCATGCAGTGGTGCATTTTTGAAAAATATGTTCTCCAGTAGCGAGGTCGACACCTTCGCATCTATCGATATGCCACTCTCCTCGACAATGCCGAGGTCGTTCGACTGCTTGATAATAATCAGTGCGCCGACCTTCTCCGCACCCATATCTTGGCATGCGGTGACTATGGGCTGGAGGTTTATATCGCTCTCGGCCTTGCGGCTGCGCAGATTAAAAATCTTCGTCAGCCACTCGAAGCGCTCACGCTGACGGCCTATGACCTGTAGAAAGTGGCGTATCTCGGGTTGGAAGATGACCAGTATGGCCAACATACCTATAGATATCAGCTGTCCAAGGATGTTCGAGAAGAGCACAAGGTTGAATGTCTTGACCAATATCCACACTAAGTAGATGACGAATATACCCACCATGATGTATGGTGCGCTAGTACCTTTCATGGCACGGTAGAGACCAAAGAGTAGCGAGGCTACAAGTACGATGTCTACAATATCTACAAATGTAATAGGTATAAAGCCCATGTCTGTGTTACTAATTTATCGAACAGTCCTTAAATTTCGGTGCGAAATTAGTTAAAAAAATGCCGACGTGCAATAGCAAATCGGCAAAAGTTTTATCCGTGATGGGATTATTTGTTATTCGGCGCTGTTATCTGCGGTGTACAACTCGTCTACCTTCTTAAGAATGATGTCTGAGATGTTGAGTGTGGGGTCTGAGTCGACAACCGATACGGCGTTGAGTATCATCTTGTAGCGGTGGTCGGCATTAATCTGGTCGATAGCACGACGTGTGAGGTTCTGGAACTTGTTCATCAGTACCATCTGCTCCTCACCCAAGGCGCGCTCCTCCTCCTGGAGCTTCTGACCCTCGCTCTGCACCGTATTCTGCAGGGCTGTCATGCGCGACTGTATAGAGTTGCCCTTTGTCTGTAGCTCCTCCTGCTTCTGCTGCGCGTTGAGCGTGGTTATGAGACCCTTGGCATAGTCCTGCTCGAGCTTAGCAGCATCGGCCTGAAGCTTGTTATACTCAGCTGCAAGGCTCTGCTCCTTCTTAGCCCATCCCTCCTGCGTAGTGATAGACTTCTCCTCGAAGCTCTTTACCTTAGCCTCAAGGCTCTTGCCCTCCGAGGCGTATAGCTTGCTCGATGCCATGATGTAATCGAGGTCGATATATACCACATCGCCACTTGCCACACACTCCACCGTGCGTACCTCTGTCGAGTCGCTTACGGTAGCATTGCCCTTACTCTTGCTATCCGAGCCACCACATGCGCTCATCATCGTAGCCGCAGCCATAGCAAACAAAAGTGTTCTTTTCATAATATTATCCATGTTTTTAGTTAATTTTCGCAATTCAAAACACAAAGGTACGAAAATTTATTTACTTTTGTAGAAAATTTGCAATATTTTTCACTCAACAGCACGTCGCTATGTACGAATATATCACTGGCAAAGTTGCCGAGGCTACACCCACCTACGCCGTTATCGAGGCCGCAGGTGTGGGCTATATGATCAATATATCGCTTAAGACATTCTCCGATATTGAGCACTCGGCCGAGGCTCTACTCTATGTCCACTTCATCGTGCGCGAGGATCAGCAGACGCTCTTCGGCTTCTCCACGAAGGTCGAGCGCGAGTTGTTCCGTCAGCTGATAAGTGTCTCGGGTGTTGGTGGCAATACGGCACGAATGATTCTGTCGACATACTCGCCTCGTGAGCTCCAAAACATCATTGCTACGGAGAATGCTGTGCTGCTTAAGAATGTCAAGGGCTTAGGATTAAAGACCGCGCAGAAGATTATCGTCGAGCTCTCGGGTAAGATGCTCGAGCTCCAGGGTGCTACCGAGCTTGTTGTAGCTAAGGAGCGTAATGCTGCCGCCTTTGACGAGGCGATGGCTGCCCTTACGATGCTCGGCTTCCAGAAGAGTGCCTCGGAGAAGGCTCTCACAGCCATCTTTAAGGAGAATCCCGCGCTTGGCGTAGAGGATGCTATACGTGCTGCATTGAAGCGTCTGTAGCCTTGTTATCACTTTTTTCTAAGGAAAAAGTAGAGCATGGCAAAATAATTATTAACTTTGCGCGATTATAGTATTAGTATGAGGTATTATATACGAAACATCGTTTCTATCGTAATGGCAGTCGTTGTGATGCTCCTCGGCGTGGGGTGTAACAACGACACCGACACTGTGCTCACCTCGCAGCAGACGGGTATAGAGAGGTATCTTACGGGCTCACACCAGCCTCGACTTATTGTGGAGGATGACGTCGCCAACTCGCTCGACGACCAGCCACAGTTCTATACGCGCTGGGGCATGGACATCTACCGTTACATTGCCACCTACTACGACGAGGGTCGCGATGGCTGGGATGAGGTGCGCAGTGGCTCGACGATAGAGATTGTCTATACGGCATACATCTTCAATAACGCTGCGCCGACGGTCGCCGATATGTTTGCTACCAACGATGCCGAGTCGATAACAAAGCTCGAGGAGGCGGGTCTTGATGTGGAGTATGAGTGGACGACAGAGCCTATGCGCATAACGGTGGGGGAGTCGGCACTTGTTAGTGGTTTGGAGACTGCCTTGAAGGGTTGTCGCGAGGGTGACAGTGTGGAGATATACCTCACCTACGAGGCTGCATACGGTAAACACTATGTCGGCAAGGTGCCGAGTAAGTCGGCCGTAGTGTGGTTTGTAGATATTGTTTCGGTTGAATAATGAGTAACAGAGAGATATGATGACATATATATCTAAACTTCTATGGCTTGCGGGTGTAGTCCTCGCTGCTGTGGGCTGCGTAAAGGAGCCAACGATGACTTTTGAGGAGGTGGAGCAACGCTCACTCGAGGCATGGATAGAGAAGTATCACCCCGAGCTTAAGGACAACCTCCAGGCCGACGGTGGCTACTATGTCGATGTGTTGGACTATGGCGTTCAGGACTCTACGGCTGTCACGGGCAAGGATGTGTGGGTGTGGTACGACTTCACCAACCGCGACTTCGACGGCAATGTGTGTGAGACGCGCCAGTGGCTTACGGCCTATCAGTTGGGTACCTATACCGATCATACGCACTATGTCCCCGTCTTTCGCTTTAGTGGCAAGGAGAGCCATACGTTGATGGAGGGTACCTACCTTGCAACATTTAATAAGCTCACGGTGCGTAATAAGACTACAGGAGCGATGGAGGATGTCGAGGTGCGCTATGGAACACGTCTACGCCTATATATGCCCTCAACGGTGACCACGAGCACGGCGGGTACAACTAGCGATGGTGGCTATGAGGGTCAGTATGCGCTGGACGATAATAAGTCCATCATCGTCGACATGACCGTCTATGGCCATGTGGCTAATCCTGTGGAGTATGAGGGAGAGATGGTTGATGGCTTCGCGCGTCTAAATGGAGGTGTATGCACCGACCATAAGGCTGTGGATGAGACTAAGGCCTCACGTCGTCATGTGTCACGTAGCGAGGAGAGCGAGGAGACTGTTGATACACGCCCCTTGGAGTTCTTCGATGGCCGTTGGCATCAGCCTGTCGATAGCCTTGAGCACCTCTACGTCAACTACGCATATAGCCCTGCCACTACAACCTTCAAGTTCGAGAATAGCGACGATGCCCACTATCCCGACGAGGGACGCTACAATGCGGGTACGACGTATAGCACCACGGCGGGTGTAAGCCAGCTTGACGATGTGGATAGCAGAATCAATAAGGCTCTTGTTGAGCGTTTCGGACGTGGTATCACGCGCGATGAGGTGCTCACTGCCGACTCGTTGAAGGTCAATGCCACGGCCAAGGTGTGGTATATAGGTCGCTTCTTGGATGGTTACATCTTCGATACCAATATCGGCGAGGTCAAGGAGATTGTCTTTGGTAAGGTGGAGAGTGTGGGCGAGGCTCTCGACTTCGAGACCCGCAAACCGCTGGATAATAACTATATTCTGGCGTGGAACTATGCTCTGCCCACGTTGCGCTATGGTCAGTGGGCAACGATACTTACTGTGTCGACCTACGCCTATGGCCTACAGGGACAGGTAGGTACGCACACCTCTACTACGACGTCGGACAATTCGGCCTACTACGACACGATGAACTACTATAACTATATGAACTATATGAATAGCTACTACGGCTATGGTTATGGTAGCATGTATAACAATAGCTATTACGGCTATAATCCCTACTACTATGGCTACGACTATTCGTCGTCGAGCTCCGATACTACGACCGTGACGACCACATCTACCGAGATACAGTCGTATACGCCGCTTATCTTCCAGGTGTTTGTCGAGGAGTAGTATTTATAGTTCGTGAGATAGAGGTGCTGGTACAACCTCGCGCATGTCGAAGTCGCCCCAGCGCTCGGCTACATAGTCCAACGTAGCATATATCTCGTCGATATCGAACGATGTCACGAGCTTTAGACGTGTCTGCTTAAAGTCGGGCAACCCCTTGAAGTAGTTCGTAAGATGTCTGCGCATCTCTAATACGCCCACTCTATCACCCTTTATCTCCAACGACTTTTGTAGGTGCTCCTTGGCTATGGTTACGCGCTCCACGACTGATGGCTGGGGTAGCAGTTCGCCCGTAGTGAGGTAGTGGCGACACTCTCTGAATATCCATGGACGTCCATACGTTGCACGACCTATCATCACGCCATCGACACCATAGCGATCGAACATGAGCTTGGCTTTCTCGGCCGAGTCAACGTCGCCATTGCCGATAATGGGTATGGTTATGCGTGGGTCGTTCTTAATCTTTCCGATGAGTGTCCAGTCGGCCTCGCCACGATACATCTGCGCACGTGTACGACCATGAATGGTGAGGGCTGCGATGCCTACATCTTGTAGATGCAGGGCTACCTCCTCGATATTTTTCATTTCGTCGCTCCAACCGAGGCGCGTCTTTACCGTCACAGGCTTATTCACTGCCCGCACTATCTGTCGCGTCATCTCGACCATGAGGTCTACGTCGCGCATCATCCCCGAGCCAGCGCCACGTGAGGCTATCTTCTTCACGGGGCATCCGAAGTTTATATCTATGATGTCGGGATTGGCACTCTCGGCGATACGTGCTGCCTCAACCATTGGCTCGATGAGGTGTCCATATATCTGTATTCCTACAGGTCGCTCGTAGTCGGCAATGTTGAGCTTTGCGCGTGACTTCCATGCGTCGCGTATTAGTCCATCTGAGGATATGAACTCGGTATATACCACGTCGGCACCGAAGCGTTTGCACATATATCGAAACGAGGGGTCAGTGACATCCTCCATGGGTGCGAGAAATAGGGGCTTGTCGCCCAACTCTATCGTCGAAATCTTCATAGTTGATAATATTATCGGCAGCAAAGGTACGAAAACAATTGCTATTTAGCAATTGTCGCCCCCATTACTTACGATTGGGACAATCCTTGCCACACCCGTCGCATCTGTTTGTTGGACCACAATGGAAGAGTCGCCAAATGCGACGAACGAGGACTACGCCCACGACTATTGCTATTATGGCTACTGCCCACTCCTGTCCATTCATGCTATACTATCCATTGAGTAAGGTGGAACGCTATCCATGCCATGAGCCACGCAATCGCTGTATTGTATAGTGCAGAGCCTACAGCCCAGCGCCAGTTGAGTTCCGAGGCTATGGCCATGATTGTGGCTATGCAGGGGAGGTATAATAGGGCAAAGATTAGGAATGCCACAGCAGTCGCTGTCGACATGCTGCCAGCAATACGTGCGCTTACGTCGTGTGATAGCTCGTCGTCCGTAGTGGGTGCATCGTCACCAGGCTGCGCATAGAGTACATTCATCGTGCTCACGACAATCTCCTTTGCTGGTATTCCCGATATGAGTGCAACGGTCGCCTGCCACTCCATATCCATGGGCTCGAATACGGGGTTGCATAACTGACCTAAGTATCCCATGTACGAGAGTTCGTATGTGGGGGCGTCTGTGTCGTTATTGTCATACTTGGGACGCGGATAGTAGCTCAGTAGCCATACGATTATTGAGGCTATGAGTATCAGTCCTCCCATCTTACGCAGATATTGTGCGCACTTGCTCCACATGTGGCGTAGTGTGGTCATGAGTGTCGGCATACGATATGGCGATAGCTCCATGACAAATGGCGCCTCCTGCTCCCTAAACATAAACCTGCGCATCAGACGTGCCGATATTACGGCCATGGCGATGCCGAGCAGATATAGTAGGAAGAGCACCGTGCCAGCATGTGCTGCAAAGAAGGTGCCCACAATCATCATGTAGATGGGTAGACGTGCGCTGCACGACATGAATGGCACGACCATGATGGTTATCAGGCGCGATGTGCGACACTCTATCGTGCGGCATGCCATCACTGCGGGCACATTGCATCCAAAGCCCATGACCATAGGTATGAACGACTTGCCGTGAACCCCCATGCGGTGCATGACCTTGTCCATGATGAAGGCTGCGCGCGCCAAGTATCCCGAGTCCTCGAGGAACGAGATGAAGAGATACAGAATCATGATGTTGGGCAGGAACACGAGCACGCTACCCACGCCGCTAATGACACCATCGGTAATCATATCTCTGAGTGGTCCCTCGGCCATCATGCCACGTACGGTGTCGTATAGCCAGCCCACACCCATGTCTATCCACTCCTGTGGGTAGGCGCCGAGAGAGAAGGTGGCGTAGAACATAAACCACATGAGCGCGAAGAATATCGGGAAGCCCCAGATGCGGTGCGTGACAATGGCGTCGAGCTTATCGCTCCAGGTGTCGCGACGATGCTCCGCAGCAACAAATGTCTCCTTGAGTGCTCCCGAGATAAAGCCATACTTCCTATCGGCGAGTGCTGCCTCTAAATCCTCGTCTAAGGCCTCCTCAATAGATATACGCGCACGCTCGGCCATCTTAGTCCAGCGCTCGTAGTGTGGCGACGACTTCAGCAGCGCGCTCACCTCCTTATCTCCCTCGATAAGCTTTAAGGCATAGTATCGCGGAGGGAAGTGCGCAGTTAGCTCATCACGGTGTAGACGCATGTCGCTGTTTAGGGGTTCGAGGTGCTCCTCGATTACTGCGCCGTAGCCGACGTGTATATGTCGTACGCGGCTGTCGCTATTCTCGTGTACGGCGATAACACTATCCAGAAGTTGCTCTATGCCCATGCCCGAGGGTGCCACCACGGGAATCATTGGCACGCCTATCATCTCCGATAGCGCCTCGTGGTCGAACTTAGCGCCGCCACGCTCCAGCTCGTCGTACATGTTGAGCGCTATGACCATCTTGGGGCTCATGTCAATGAGCTCGGTGGTGAGGTATAAGTTGCGCTCGAGGTTTGATGCCACGACCGTGTTCACTATAACATCGGGGGTGTTCTCCACAATATGGCGACGCACATATACCTCCTCGGGCGAGTAGGCCGAGAGGGCGTATGTTCCAGGTAGGTCGGTAATCTCGATGGTGTAGTCGTGATACTTCAGCTTGCCTCGCTTGGCATCTACCGTCACGCCGCTGTAGTTACCTACATGCTCGCTACGCCCACAGAGGGTGTTGAAAAGAGAGGTCTTGCCCGAGTTGGGATTGCCTACTAAGCCGACAGTTATATGCTTATGCTTACTACCCACGGCATACTCAATTATGTCGTGTGTATCGACGAGCGTGGTCTCCTCAGCTCCAGTTATAGCCTCAGCCTCCTCGCGAGTCATCACGACAATCATCTCGGCCTCTTTGCGTCGTAACGATATGTCGTAGCCCATGATGTGATACTCTATGGGATCCTTCAGTGGTGCGTCGAGTATAACCTTTACCTCCTGCCCGCGTACGAATCCCATCTCCATTATTCGACGACGGAATCCTCCATACCCGAGGACCTTTACTACGGTGGCTGTATCTCCTGTATTTAGTTCGCTTAAGCGCATATATACCTATGTAATATATTTATTGGCGACAAAGGTACAAAATATAGCTCCGTTGTGCAATCCCTATATGTAGGTATTTTTAATGAGTCTAACGATGATTTATGCTAATTCGTCGGTAAATCACTACTTTATGGTCGATTTTTTTTGAAAAACTATTGCAAAACAAAAATATTTTATAACTTTGCAAAACAAAAAACCTTATAACACAATTATTGATATGAAGACTTTAGTAGAAAACATTGCCGCACAGTATGAGGCATTTGCAGTAAACGCAGCAGCTCAGGTAGAGAAGAACAACAAGGCCGCAGGTACTCGCGCACGTAAGGCTGCTTTGGAGCTTTCTAAGCTTCTTAAGGATTTCCGTAAGGTGTCTGTTGAGGAGGCTAAGAAATAATCTCGCCTACATGCAATATAAGGGGAGTGACTAAAAAGTAATTTAGTCGCTCCCTATTGCCTTAGAGGTTGAATAAAAAGATGTAGTTTTAGGCCTGCGAAGCCCGAAAAAGTGGAGTTTACTCAGCGTAAATGAGCATTTTGAGGGCGAGCAAAACGACAAAATACACTTTTTATTTAGCCTCTTTTGTTTTGGTTTGTATGAAGGTATATTGTTGCTACTTCTTAAACCACGCCTTAACCTTGCGCCAGCCCTCGACGCCAATAATCGCCAAGCCAGTATATTGTGTCGTCTTAGCCAGGCCAAAGAGCACGAACCACAACACACCCTTGGTTGCTGCCGATATTGGCAGTAGCATCTGTGCAAACGAGAGTATGTAACATGGCACGCAGAGGGCGAGAATTATCACACCTGTACGGAAGGATAGACGCTTAAGCACTCCTCTAAGATACTCTATCACACGCTTAAGTAGGCTCTTCATGCTCTATCTTTTGAGGTTATATCTCTTCTTTAGTGCTGTGCGCTCCTCGTCGCTCAGCGAGTTGTAGTATGCCTTCCACCCTGGGCAGAAGCCTATATGCCAGCGCCAGATGCGGCCGACGAATGATTTGGGGTTGTTGTCATACTTTGCCCTAATGGGACATTCAGAACATTTGTGCTGTGCCATAATCGTCTATTTTAGTGCGTTAATAAGTTTGTACAATAGTCCGTATAGTTGCTCTGCCTCGCCACTGTCTAATTTTACGCACGCCCCCATCTGCTCTGGTACGATGCCCATCTCGTCATGCAACGCTTTCCCCTTAGGCGTGAGTGTTATCATTACCTTGCGCTCGTCATCATCTGAGCGATGACGGAGAATAAGACCGTCGCGCTCCATCTTTTTAAGCATTGGTGTGAGCGTTCCCGAGTCGAGCATAAGCATAGAGCCTAACTCAGTGATTGTTAGCCTGTGGCGTTCCCATAGCGCCATCATGGCGATATACTGTGTGTATGTTAGACCAAAGGGGTCAAGCAGTGGTCTATAACGCCGCGTGATCTCCTTCGCGGCAGCGTACAGCGGAAAGCATAGCTGATTTTCGAGTTTGAGTTTTGCGTTCATATTGGGGGCTTATAATAGTTTTTCGATGTCGGCAGCAATCTTCTCGGGTGGTGTTGTCGGTGCATAGCGTCGTACGACCTCACCTGTACGCGAGATAAGGAACTTTGTGAAATTCCACTTTATGGCATTAAAGAGCACTCCACCACGCTTGTGCTTCAAAAACATAAAAAGAGGCTCGGCATCCTTGCCGTTAACCTTCACCTTGGCCATAAGTGGGAACGTAGTGTGATATTTAAGCTCGCAGAAACTCTTTATCTCGCTACCCGATAGTGGCGACTGCCCCATAAATTGGTTGCACGGAAAGTCTAACACCTCGAATCCACGCTCGCGATAACTGTCGTAAAGCTCTTGCAATCCCTTGTACTGCGGTGTAAAACCACACTCGGTAGCTGTGTTTACAATAAGTAACACCTTGCCTTGATAGCTCTTCATTAGGACATCATTGCCCTCACTATTCTTTACACTAAAGTCGTAAATCGTCATCATAGCCGCGCAATTTATATTGTGTAAAATGTAATTGTGTGCAACAAAAATAAGCAATAATTGTGATATATACAAATGGGTGTAACAAATTTTCGCATAATAATGGAAATATGCATATTGGTAGCTATACACTCTTTTCGCGCATGCGATATTGGTTGGGCGTCATGCCCGTTATGCGCTTGAATAGGCGTGTGAGGTGGTGGGCATACTTGAAGCCGAGGTCTAAAGCTATTTGGTTTATCGTGCGACTGCTGCGCGATAGTTGTATCTTAGCCTCGTTGACAATGTAGTTTTGGATATACTCTTTAGCAGTACATCCTGCCTGCTTGCGTACTAAGTCGCCGAGGTAGTTGGCCGATATGCCGAGTGCGCGGGCACACTCAGCCACCGATGGTAACTCGCTGTTTGTCATGCTGTGCGATATGCGGAAGTTGAGTAGTGTGTTTAGGCGCGCTACGACATTCTTGTTCGATGTCATTATTGGCGATGTGTGGTGCTCGGCATAGCGCATGCAGATGCTAAGCAGTACGGCGATGCCCGAGACAAGTATGCGTTGCGTGTAACGGTCTGTGTCGTTTTGTAGCTCCTCGCGAAGGCTTAACATACAGTTATTTATGGTCCTTATCTCGTGCTTGTCGATATGTAACGTAGTGCTATTTTTGCAGTCGAAAAATGCATACTCCGACATGCGACGTGCAAGGAGCGTATCCTCCAATAGGTCGGGGTGGAAGATGAGTATCCAGCCATCTATATCGAGCGAGTTGTAGTTGTAGCTGCCGATCTTGTGCCCTGGGGCGTAGAATCTTACATGCCCCGAGATGTTTCCATCGAGTGAGGCACACACCACGGCATAGAGGTGCAGTTGTGCTTGGTCTATGTCTATGTCACTCACCGTCGAGAGGTCGACGATGCTCACCAGTGGGTGTTTAGTCTCAATGCCGAAGTAGGCATTACACTTGGCTATGGTGTCAATTTCGATATATTGCTGTGGATCTCTCATTGCCTCATCAAATGATATACATATTATTCATCTGTAGGGGATATTATTATATACACCCCATACGGATATTCTTCAGAATGATGAATATCCGTAAAATTGGTAGTAAAATTGGTAATCTGTCTATTGCCGAGGTGTTGTATAATCTATACTTTTGCACTCGGAATTATCGCCGGTGTGCTTTTGTTCGGTCAGTAGGTTGATGAGGCTTTCATTTGGGTAATGGTGATCGAACGTAGGGGGCGCACACCGGCTCTTTTTTTTTACCTATAGCTTCGACAGAAACTTCTCGCGGTTTACAATAAAACGTACATGCTCGCCCGAGCCTATAAGTACGTCGCCATCGTAGGCCTCAATCTTGAACGTAAGTTTGCGACCGTCAACCTCCGTAAGTTCGGCTATGGCGCTTATCGTAGCCCCTATCTTTGAGGGCTTCAGGTGCGATGTTGTTATCATCGAGCCCACGGTAGTGTCGCCCTCGTCGAGGTGCAGAGCTACGGCAAGCATCGCAGCATTCTCCATGAGTGCTACCATTGCAGGTGTTGCCAATACGGCCATATCGCCCGAGCCTATAAACTCGGCAGTATTACCATCCGTGACGCGCATCACGCTCTGGTGCTTAAGTCCTTTCTCTAACATGTTGTTTAGGTATTAAATAATGGCAAAGATAGTAATAAATTATGGTTTGTCAACGTATATTATTATGAAATGAGTATCTTTGTAGTCATGAAGCTACGTAATGCTATACTTCTCGTGCTATGCCTCTTAGTCTTAGACTGTGGTACGCTCACTGCCCAACGCTACCAGCGTGTTAGGGGTGTGCGTACAGCATATTGGAGTACGGATGGGCGTGGCGACTCGGTACTCTATGTCACGCTTGTGCCCGTGAACATATACCACCGTAAGCGCGACCTTAAAAACTACGAGCGTATGGTGCGTGCCGTAAAGAAGGTGTACCCCTTAGCTATCGAGGCTGCTAAGCGTATGGAGAATCTCGATGAGGAACTTGCTAAGCTAGACAAACGTAGCGACCGCAAGGCATATACTAAGGCTATCGAAGATGCTCTGAAGCAGGAGATTACACCTATGCTGTGGAAGATGACGCGCTACGAGGGTAAGATACTCCTGAAGCTTATCGACCGCGAGACGAATCATACCGTCTTTGGCATCATCAAGGACTTCCGCTCAGGCTTCACCGCGGGCTTCTACCAGGCTATAGCCAAGCTCTTTGGCAATAACCTCAAGCTCGAGTACGACCCTACGGGTGAGGATGAGATGCTTGAGCAGATTGTCATATACTATAAGGCGGGCATATTATAAAGTGTAGTTATTGCTCGTATCTAAAAGTTTTGTATCTTTGCCATCGTAACGATGGTTCCTCTACATTAATACCATTACAACTTTATATGACTCAAGTGATGGAATCTCCATACTTTTTGCTATCTTTGTGCGATGATTGATCGTGATACCATAGACCGAATATATGCAGCTGTCAATATCGTAGATATTGTTGGCGACTATGTCACACTCCGTCGTAAGGGTGTGAACTACGAGGCGTGCTGCCCCTTTCATCAGGAGAAGACCCCCTCGTTCAAGGTGTCGCCCGCGCGTGGCATCTACAAGTGTTTCGGCTGTGGTAAGAGCGGCAATGCCATCAACTTTATCATGGAGTCGGAGAGTGCCACCTATCCTGAGGCGCTACGTATCGTAGCCAAGCGCTACGGTATCGAGGTCAAGGAGGAGGCTATGACCGAGGAGGATATAGCGCGTAACAACAACCGTGAGAGTATGTTTGCGCTCAACGCTTGGGCCTCGGAGTACTTCCAGCGCTATATGTTCTCGGAGGATGAGGGTCGCAGCGTCGGCCTCTCGTACTTCTCGTCGAAGCGCGGTTTCAGTGATGCTACGATTCGTAAGTTTGGCCTCGGCTTTTGCCCCTCGTCGGGTGTGCGTTTCATGGAGGATTGTCGTGCTGCAGGGTATAAGGATGAGTTCCTCTTGGCTACAGGCTTGGCCTTCCAGCGCGAGAGCGATGGGGCACTGCGTGACAGGTTCTACGACCGTGTGATGTTCCCGATACACAATGTCTCGGGTCGCGTTGTAGGCTTTGGTGGCCGCACGTTGAGAACAGACAAGAAGGTAGCTAAGTACCAGAACTCGCCCGAGAGTGAGATATATAACAAACGCCGTGAGCTTTACGGCCTCTTCTTCGCCAAGAAGGCCATACAGCAGGAGGACTATGCCATCATGGTCGAGGGCTATGCCGATGTTATCTCTATGCATCAGGCGGGCGTGGAGAATGTCGTCGCCTCGTCGGGCACGTCGCTCACGGAGGAGCAGGTGCGACTTCTTAGCCGCTTCACACGCAATATGACCCTCATGTTCGATGGTGATGCTGCGGGTGTTAAGGCGGCACTGCGCGGTGTAGATATAGTCCTTAAGGAGGATATGAACGTGCGTATCGTACTACTGCCCGAGGAGCACGATCCCGACACGTTTGCCCGCGAGCATAGCTCCGAGGAGCTGCGCAAGTATATCGCTGACAACGCACAAGACTTCCTCGCCTTCAAGGCGCGGTTGTTGTTGGGTGAGGCTACTAACGACCCCCTTAAGCGTTCGGAGGCTATCGCTGATATGGTGCAGTCTATTGCCGTCATTCCCGAGCAGATAAAGCGTTCGGAGTATGTGCGCTACTG
>JAFUPR010000118.1 GCA_017481145.1 Alistipes sp.
AGTACAAAATATATTTAAAATTGAGTTCATAAACCCATAAAAAAACTGTCGAAATAATCTCTCGACAGTCTGTGTAGGTCTCATTTTTGACCATTAAACAATTTTACCCCCTCTCGCAGGTCTCTTTTTGACCATTAAGCCCACTACTTCTAATAGAAGAGCCCCATTAGAAGTTCTGGAACGTACTCCACGAGCTATTCTTCTCGGCAGTGGTCTCCACCGCATCGGGGAGGTTAGCGAAGAAGTCGAAGCCCGTCCAAGACTCGATCTGGTCGACAGTGATGGTGTAGTTCGTGTAGCTGTCGGTGTAGGTCTTATGGTCGAACCAGAAGCCTATGGTGCAGGCCTCGGTGACTGCCCCCGAGCTGTTGGTTGTGACCTTCATCGCCACCTTATAGAAGTAGTTAGGCACGGGGATACTCTTGCTGTCATCCTTGGCCTTCGTGTAGCTTATGCTCTTGCTTTCACCCATCTTGTTGAACGTCACGCCCGTAACGATATATATCCTCTCACTCTTGCCGATGCTCTGGAGTGCAGCCTCGAGATTCTGCCATATTCCGCCATTGAAGTTATCCTGAATCTGCGGCACGGAGTTCGTCACGTAGAATGTTTGTAGCTGCATACTTCGTATGCCATTACGAGAGGCGTTAGGTATAAGGTGACCACGCGAGTAGTTGCCTGCATAGCTATGTGAGCAGAGGTCTACCTGGTCAGAGGTGCTAATATATGGATTCCAATCCCAGCTGCTTGGGCGACCATTCGACCCCATGTGCTTGCTCTCTAAGGGGTATGCTACCCATAGCGATGTATAGGTCGAGCGGTCGTAGTAGTGGGTGTAGTTACGCTCCGAACCGTCATAGACGGTGACAGTGACAGCATTGGGGTAGTAACCATCGCTCCTATCGCCTGGAAGTTCCAACCACTCGGCTATAGGTGTATCGGGTGTATCTGGCGTATCTGGCGTATCTGGCGTGTCGGGTGTGTCGGGAACTTGCCCGATGATATAGCCGCTCAGCTCATAGAGTTCAGGCAGAACTCCTTGGGTTTGCATTGTAGCATAGCTGCCAAACGAGGTATACTTACGGTTGTACTGCACAAACTTATTGACGGCGTTGTTGGTAATGGTGAATGTGTTGTCGCCGTTATACTTGATATCCCAGTATTGTCCCGAAGTGGGAGAGGCATTGAAGTTGAAGCTATCGTAGCTACTCTTCTGGTACAAGTAGCGGTTGTCAGAGTACTGGCGTATGGTGTAGTCGCTATTAGATGTCTCAATAATATATGCATTATTGAGGCTCTCCTGGATAATCTCGCCATCATCATCGCTGTCACCCTCCGTAACTTCTATGTAGTCGTAGGCCAATGTTGTGGGCACAGCGATATAACCATCCGCAGCAAGAAGATACCTCTTGCCACTGGTGATGCTTGTTGTGCGGCGGAAGAGATAGCTGCATTTCTCTGTCGACATATCTACTGTGAAGTGCGACATGTCGCCCTCGGCAAATGTCAGCGTGCGACCCTCGGGTATGGTGACAACGCGCGTATAGCTGCTGCCGTCGCTACATGTAAGCTCTATGCTGATGTAATCACCTTCGGTGAGGGTTAGAGGGTTGCAGGTGAAGTATATAGGCTGCGAGACCTCGTGTGGTGTGTCGAAGATGAGGTGTATCGAGGATGACGGCTCGGCGTAGCCATACTCCACAACCTCGCCCTCAAGACCATTGATAAGGTTGCAGCCAGCGAGCGTTATCTCCTCCGCGGTGCTTATTGTCAACTCGCGTATGGTGCTCTCTGCTGGCATATTCTCTAACGTCAGGCAGCACATCGCAACAAGGCGCTTGAAACGCATGTCGAGCGATGTGGGCTGTGAGGCGAATGTCTGGCGTTTAGATACAAGCATGTCGGCATTGCCATCAAACGATATTGCAGTGGGGTGTTGCACGGCGGGGAGGATGACCTTCACAAGCTCACCATAGACACCCTCGTCGAAGAGTACATTCTCGGCGGGATAGATAGCATCGTAGTAGTAGCTGTCGGCAGTAGTATCCTTGTCCATTGTCACGTTGAAGTGTGCGCGCCCCTCAGTGTCGAGGATAGCACCCTCTGAGGTGACGTAGCGCTCATCATTCTCGATGACGACAATCTTGTCGCCCGCATCCCAGCGCACCATCTGCTCTGCTGTATCGAGGTGTGTGCGTGTTTCTGATGGGGTTGTGATGGTAATGACCACCGTGTTGGATGTAGGCTCTGTTGTGTTGTTACTCTTCGTGTCATCTTGGCATGCTATCATAGCCATAGCCAGGAGCATATATATAACTCGTCTCATCATTCGTTAAAATATACCGTTATAGATGTCGTCGTACTTATCGCCAGCCTCGCCAGCCTCGCCATAGCCCTCGTTAGAGGCAGAAAAACCTTGTTCTACGCAGCACTCCGTAATGTCAATATTGGGAGCTACATAGCCGAATTTATTATCTAAGATTCTCATAACCATATTTAAACCACTATTTAAAAAGTAGCATAGCAAACTCAGTGAGGTATATGCGCCAGTTACGCCATGTATGTCCGCCCTCACTCTCACAGTAGGTATAGGCATAGCCAGCCTCGTCAAGCATAGCGCGATAGCGTGCATTCTCATCGTACAAGAAGTCGTCACAACCGATGGCTATCCAGTAGAGCGCAACGCCCATATCGAACTGGTGTTGTAGCTTAGCCTCCGTATCCTCGTAGAGTGCCACGCCCTCCTTGCCGCGGAATATGGCAGCCGAGAAGAGACCAACATAGTCGAACAATGTTGGGAACTCCTTGCTTATCTGCAACGTGTGAAAGCCTCCCATCGACAATCCAGCAATAGCTCGAGCCTCCTTGCGTTTGATGGTGCGGTAGTGGTCATCGACCCACTCGACAATGCCTGGAAAGAGCGCCTCAAAGGTGCCGTCCATCGACCCACTCATATACGGACGCCACATGCCCTCGTCGGAGTATCCAGGGGCAGCAGTGTGCCTCATGCAGCCGTTGGTCATGACAACAATCATAGGCTCAGCCTTACCCATAGCAATGAGGTTGTCCATAATCTCAGCCATGCGTCCTGTGGCCAGCCATGCCTCCTCGTCACCACCCATGCCATGTAGGAGGTAGAGCACTGGGTACTTTCGACGGCTATCCTCGTAGTCGGCAGGGGTGTATACTACCATCCTTCGTTCGCGACCATCGCCCGCATCTGTCCATACGCGAGAGAGGCTACCGTGTGCCACATGCTGTGGGGTATAGAGGTCGCCGCGCTCGCCAGGGATGATAAAGTAGTTCATCTGCGAGCCTACGTCGCGCATAAGATACGAGTTTGCAGGGTCGTGTACGTCGCGCATACCATCAACCATAAAGCGGTAGGTGTATAACTCTGACGGTAGTGGCGCTGTTGTAAGCTCCCAGACACCATCATCGCGACGCGTTAATGGTTGTGGCTCGCTGGTAAAGTCACCCTCGGCAATGACGCTCTCGGCATTGGGCGCATAGAGGCGTAGTGTGACGCTGTGATCGTCGTTGACTACGGGTGATGATGTAGCATCCTTCTGCCATAGGTTTTGCTGTGCTGTGGTCGAGGTGATGGCTGCGATGGCCATTAGTAGTGTTGCGAGTATGCGTGTCATGGTGCTCTATGTTTTACGGTTTATCTCTTGCCCAAGGCGTAGTAGGCTATATGTCTATTGCGACATAGTAGCCAGCCTATGCCCAATGATAGCGTCGCTATGGCTATGGCTAAGGGTAGTCCGACAATTGCGGGTGATAGAGGGAATGTTGATGTGGCAACGTAGGGGTATAGCATGCCTCCAAAGCCTATGAGTAGGAAGTAGTGTATGACGTACACCTCCAAGGTGTGACGTCCAACATACTGCATGCTTCGGCCTATTACTGTGCCATCTGTGAGGATGTCGCGTAGGCGACGGAAGCTGCCATACATCATGATGATGCCAGCAAAGCCTACCATAAGGCATAGTACGACATCGATGCCACCATCCCATGCTATGCGTGCCCACGACAATAGCCCAAAGAGGAGTATTGCTCCGAGGTATACACCCTTGCGGTCGACCATGTCATCGAAGCCCTTACGATAGTACCCTGCAACAAGACCGAAGGCAAAGAAGGGTAGGAAGCGTAGTAGGCAGCTGAGGCTAAAGAGTGTAGGTAGAGGTGCCTCTAACCAGCGCTCCGACCATAGGAACGACAGACCCACGGCAGCTAAGAAGAGGATGACCACGGCGCGTGCGAGAACAGAGCCTTTGGAACTGCGCGCAATAGCGTAGCGCATGGTGTAGTATATGGCGAGCATCTCGAATAGTACGAGCGTAAACCAGTAGCCTAACTTGTGCTCGTGGAAGATGAACTCCTCAAAACTGAAGCCTCGCGCATAGGTGTATATCGTGCCGAAGATGAGTATGGGCAGTAGTAACGTGCGCGCCTTGGTCTTAAGACGTCTCACAAACTCGGTGTGTCCCCACTCCTGCTCTATGCGCATCGATATAAGTCCGCTGATGAAGAAGAAGAGCGGCATGCGGAAGTTGATGAAGAACAGATTTATAACCGTGCGGTTGGGAATGTAGAGGTGGCTGAACACGACGAGTATCATGGTCAGGCCTCTTAATGCATCAATATATCCTATGCGCTTCATCATTATGTTGACAAAGGTACAAACTTTTTCCTGGAAAAAGGTCAGATGGTGGAATAATCTCAGCCGTAGCTGTCGTATTTCTCACACTTTGTTGTATCTTTGCCATAGTCAAGGCGAGTTTATAGAGGTATTCAGTAAATTATATAGAGATGAAGATAGGCGTTATATCCGATACTCATGGTGTGTTCGACGAGGTTCTTAAGGAGTTCCTTGCCCCATGTGATGAGGTGTGGCATGCGGGAGACTTCGGCTCGTTGGAGCTTGCCGACGAGATTGCAGCATTCCGACCGTTGCGCGCCGTGTATGGCAACATCGATGGCGGCATGATGCGCCGTGTGTATCACGAGTTTAACTACTTTGAGGTTGCTGGCTCGAAGGTGCTTATGACGCATATTGGAGGCTATCCGCGCCACTATTCGCCCAAGGCGCTACAACATATCCATGGCGCACGACCAAAGATATTTGTCGCGGGGCACTCGCACATCTTGAAGATTATCTACGATCCCATCTATGACCTACTCTTTATAAATCCTGGAGCTGCGGGAATCTATGGCATACATCGTGTGCGTACGGCTGTGAGGTTCGATATCGAGGCGGGCGAGATACGCAATATGGAGATAGGCGAATGGAGTAAATAATAATTAGTAGTGAGTAATTAGTAATTAGTAATGTGTGGATTATGAGGAGGTTGGTGATAACTATTATAACTTTGTTGGGGTGGTGTGGTACATTATCGGCCGAGGATGTGGTGTGCGACACTTTCCACTATGCCACGAATGATGGCATAGAGCTACTGCTCGACCGCTATGCTGCGGGCGATAGTACAGAGCCACGGCCATGTATGATCTTCGCCTTTGGCGGTGGCTTTGTACGTGGCGAGCGCAATACACCCTACTATGTCAACTACTTCGAGAGCCTTGCGCGCGAGGGTATTGTCGTCGTGTCTATAGACTACCGCTTGGGACTCAAGGGCTTTGATGGTAAGGGAGGCGTACGTGCGATTGAGGCAACACTTGCGCGTGCTGTGGGCATCGCCGTGGAGGATATATATGCTGCTACGAACTACGTTATCGACAATGCGGCAGCGTGGGGTGTTGATACCCAGAAGATTATGCTTAGTGGTTCAAGTGCTGGAGCTATAGCCTCGGTGCAGGCCGAGTGGCTACGCTGCAATGGCGCAGATGCTGCCACGGTGCTCCCCACGGACTTCCGCTATGCCGCCGTGGTGTCGTGCGCAGGTGCCATATTCTCGACTAAGGGCAAGCCTACGTTTAATGATACCCCAGCGCCCATGCTCCTCTTTCATGGCACATCGGACAACAACGTGCCCTATAACAAGGCGGCAATCATGGGCACGGGCTTCTATGGTTCGAAATATATCGCTAAGCAGTTAGATAGGATTGATGCTCCCTATATGTTCTACTCGGTGGAGTATGGCGACCACCAACTTGCTGGTACGCCACTATGGGATAAGTGCGATCTTATCAAGCAGTTTATCCGCGACTATGTGACTGACGGCCACCGCCAGCGAACCACTATAAACGTGGAAAATATCGGCACCGAGCGCCGCAAAACACGCTTCACGCCGATGGACTATATTCGCGCGAACTATAAGAGAAAATAGATTGCAGCAAGGTGCGTGACACTAATTTCTTGTCAGAATGGCTGTGCGGATTTGCTGTCAGAGAGAGAAAAGATGTATGTATTAGCGCGAGACCAATTTATCGTTAGAAGGTAGTTGATGCAATGCACGGCAAAAAAAATGCGGATGGGCTGTACTGGCATACTGCTCATTCGCATTTTCTTTTGTTAGCGACAGTGACTGAAAAGGGTAATGATGCAAAAAGTGGCGCTTTTTGACATCTAAATTAAGGGCGAGAGATGCAGAATTTCTCGCCCTATTTTTTCGCAGCTTTCCCCTCGTTACTTTGAAGAAAAAGATACCACTTGACAAAGTCCTTAAAAT
>JAFUPR010000119.1 GCA_017481145.1 Alistipes sp.
ACGAGTTATCAGATGAATACATCCTGAACACTCAGTATAAACTAAACCGCAGACCAAGACAAAAATTAAATTTTGAATCCCCTAAAAAGATGTTCTTTAAATTTTTATCTTAATTTTGCACTTAGTCTTTGAAACTACCCCATCATTATTTTCCCTCATTCGTTAGATTTTTCCAGAGATAAGTAGTAACTTTGTCCTATGTTGACACGTCAAGAGATAGAACTCCTTAAGAGTGATGTGGTACGTAAGGCCATAGATGAGAACATCGAGCGCAACCCCGCGGTGATAGCCTTAGATAAGCGTGTGCCAGAGGCACGCCTTGTGGCTACCGAGGTGAAGTATCTACAGCGCGCACGCCATAAGTTGCCACGCCTCTACGAGGCACGATGTATAATACCACCACGCGCCTTCGAGCAGTCGTCGAGCGAGGAGTGCGCCCACCGCAAAGATATATCGGGACACGCCCTCCTCGACCTCACGTGCGGCCTCGGCATCGACACCATCGCCTTTGCCGAGCGCTTCGATAGGGTCGTGGCATTAGAGCGCGACGAGGCTCTTTCGGAGGTTGTGCGCTACAACCTCTCGCTCCTGGGGATATCGAATGTCGAGGTAATAACGACAACGGCCGAGGAGTATCTGTCGTCATGCACGGAGCACTTCGACTGGCTCTTTGCCGACCCCGACCGTCGCTCCGAGAGGGGTAATAAGATGGTATGTCTGGAAGATTGCTCACCCAACATCATAGCACTGCTACCCCACCTTCAGCGCGTAACTCGCCATATAGCACTAAAGCTATCACCACTCTTCGATGTGGAGGAGGCCTTTAGGCTCTTCCCCCATGCAGAGGTAGAGGTAGTATCACTCGGTGGCGAATGTAAAGAGCTTAACATTTATACTGGTGCAGAGCACGACATGCTCACCATCGCAGCCATAGGCCTCGGCGAGTGGTCGTTCGAGAGGGAGGCGATGTACGATAGCGCCACACCAAGGGAATTTACGCCCGACGAGTATACCCACTTAATCGTACCCGATGTGGCACTACAAAAGGGGCGTGTTGCAATCGCCGCCCTTAAGCCCTACGCCTCGGTGTGGAGTAACAACGGCTACGCCTTTACTCACAAGCTCCCCGACACGGCACTGCCAGGCAGGGTCTACGCCATAGCACACATCGAGCGTTACCACCCGCGTGAGCTCAAACGACGATATAAGGGTTTGGGCATAGAGATTCTCAAACGCGACACCTCGCTATCGGTAGATGCTGTACGAAAGGCTATAGGTGCGCGTGCTGGTAGCGATCGGGTTGTGGCCATAACAAGCATCGCGGGCGAAAACTGGTTTATAGAGATTAAAACAGACATATAGATGAATAGCAAAGGTTTAAGCGTCGTAGTCATCGGTTCGGGAAATGTTGCCGAAGCCCTCGCGCTACGCCTCAGCATGAGCAAGGGTGTGGAGCTACGACAGGTATATGCGCGTAACAAGGAGCGTGGCCAATATATCGCCTCTCTTGCAGGCACGGCATACACCCCTTCTATTACGGCGCTTGCCACGGCCGACATATACCTTATCGCCGTAAGCGACAGTGCCGTCGAGGAGGTAGCCGCAGCATTGCCCCTTCCCGCCACTTCCCTTGTGGCACATACTGCAGGGAGTGTCCCCTTAACATCCCTCCCCGAGCACAAAGGAGGGCGTGGAGTATTCTATCCGCTGCAGAGCTTCAGCTCTGGACGCAGCGAGGCCATTGAGGATGCACCAATATTCATCGAGGGCGATAGCGAGGAGGTATATGCTAAGCTCAACAACCTCGCACGAAGCATGGGTCTGAAGAGCGAACGTGCCAACTCGGAGCGTCGTCGTAGGCTACACCTTGCGGGGGTCTTTGTCAACAACTTCGTAAACCACCTCTATGACATCGCCACCGACATCGTCGTAGAGGAGGGGCTCAACTTCGAAGTATTGAAACCTATCATCCGTGAAACGGCAGCAAAGGCTATAGCCTCCACAGACCCGCGTAGCGTGCAGACAGGCCCTGCACGCAGGGGTGACAGAGAGGTCATCGAACGCCATCTCGCGATGTTGAGAAATGAAGATACTAAAAAGCAGATATATAACTATTTAACAAAGAGTATATGGGAAACTTCAAAGAAGATGTAGCACTTGTCGAGGCGATAGTCTTCGACGTCGACGGGGTGATGACCGATGGTGGCATCATACCCACGCCCGATGGTGACTTTATCCGCCGCTATAATGCTAAGGATGGCTATGCCATAGCCTCGGCCATACGCGAGGGCATGAAGATATGCGTCATATCGGGTGGTCGTGGCGAGATGCTACGCCGCCGCTTGGAGATGCTTGGCGTAACACGCATGTATCTCAACTGCATGGATAAGACGGCAGCCCTCAACGAGTTCCTCACCGACTACGGCATCAATGCCGAGAATGTGATATATATGGGGGACGACATCCCCGACCTCGAGTGCATGCGCATGGTCGGTATCCCTGTATGCCCCGCCGATGCTGCCATGGAGGTTGTCGAGGCCTCGCGCTATGTCTCGGAGTACAATGGTGGCCACGGCGTCGTGCGCGACATTGTCGAGCAGGTGATGCGTGCCCAGCAAAAGTGGGCAAAAAACCTTAAGGGGGTGCTTGGCATACCGCAATAATCGGCATCACCCAAAAGACTTAGGGAGTTTAGCTGCTATCCATCAAAGGCTTAGCACGCTAAACTCCCTAATCTTATAAGTCAGCTACGCGAGACTATAGCTCCTCGGGCATAGGCTCTACTAGAACATCCATCTCAGGCTCCTCAACGATAAGCTCTGCGCCGTGCTGGAGACGGTAGGCAAGCTTAATGATAGAGCTATCGTACTGGATGTCAGCAATCTCTCGACTCTTAGCCTCGATAGCACTCTCCAACTCACCAATCTTGTTAAGCATCGACTCGGGATAGCCCGCATCGATAATATCGAGTGCAAGCTGCTCCTTATCTGCTATAAGAGCAGCACGCTCAGCACTCTTAGCAACAATAGCGGCGTCGTTACGTGCAATATCGGCGAGAACCTCATCATCGCCACCAAGCGTCATCTTCCACGCCTTATCCATATCGCGAAGCTTACCACAAAAGGCTGCCTGCTGCTCGGCAAGGTAGGCCTCATCCATAGCATACTGCTCGCGGCGGTCACCAGCCTCATCAAGGATGGGGTCAACAAGCGAGCGGAAATAGAGCGCCTTAGCACCTCCATAGCTCTTACGATAGGCCTCCTCATAGTTTGCTCGCATCTTCTCCACGACCTTTAACTCAGCCTCGCTATGTGCAAGCTCGGCAAGCTCGGCTATATGCTTAGCATCACGCTCAGGGGTGGTAAGGTGGATACGTGATTCGCAACGTGTACCCAACAATAGCAGCACAACAAAGGCTGTGTAGCCACATATATAGATCAAACGGCTCTTTCTACTCTTCTTCATAGCATCACTGTTTTAGATATTATTAAGAATAGCATTACTCTCCTCCAAGAATATAAGGTATGAATCGCCACCTATCTGCGTGCGAAAAGCCTCCTCGTAGGCACGCAACTCGTCAGCAGCAACCTTATACTCCTCATAGCTCTTAGCATTAACAACTCTCTCCGAGAGCTCATAGCTCTTGTTGTAAGCTATGTTCTCGTGATCTTGCTCGTTGATAACAACGCCAGCATCACCATTGCAGCACGCACCAAACATGGCGGTTGCCACAACCATCATCATTAGCTTTTTCATCGAAATATTCTATTTGGTTAATCTTCATTTAAGGTATCCTCCTACTCGACATACACCACTAAGCCCTTGAGATACTCACCCTCGGGATGGTATATGTTTATAGGGTGGTCGGCAGGCTGTGTGAGCTGGCCAATAATACGCACCTTACGACGTGCTATGGCCGCAGCCGTAAATATCGTCGTGCGGAAGAGCTCACGACTAACAGCTTGCGAACAAGAGAAGGTGAAGAGTATTCCCCCTGGGCGTATCTTCTCCAACGCACGGGCATTGATCTTCTTATAGCCCTGAAGCGCATTACCCAACACCTTATGATGCTTAGCAAAGGCGGGAGGGTCAAGGATGATAAGATCGTAGCTATCATCTATATCCTTCAAATACTCAACAGCATTCGTCGCAATGGCTGTATGCGGAGCATCAGTGCCGAAGTTAAGTAGAACATTCTCCTCGGCAAGTTTCACGGCACGCTCCGAGAGGTCGATAGATACCACCTCGCGAACACCACCCTTAAGGGCTGCAACGGAGAAACCTCCCGTATAGCAGAAGGTATTGAGCACCTTACGGCCACGCGCATACTGACGTACAAGGTCACGATTATCCCTCTGGTCGATGAAGAAGCCCGTCTTCTGCCCCTCCTCCCAATTGACATAGAACTGCATGTCGTTCTCCAAGACTATATTCTTGCTCGTCGCCGTACGTCCCCATAGGTAGCCGTCAATAGCTCCGAGGTCGGCCTTGAAAGGCAGCGTCTGCGAACTCTTATCGTATATAGCCTCAATCCTCTCGCCATAGGCGCGACGTATAGCCTCGGCTATCATCTGTCGCTCGCGGTACATACCCACTGAGTGACACTGAACCACAGCCGTACTGCCATAGACATCTACAACAAGACCAGGGAGTAGGTCACCCTCACCATGTATCAAGCGGTAGCATGTCGTCGACCTATTGTCCGTCATGCCAAGAGCCTCGCGCATGCTCTTAGCCATAGCTACGCGGTGATCCCACCACGTCTGATCTATAGCCTCACGCTCAAAGCTAAGAACACGTACAGCTATAGAGCCTATCTGGTAGTGTCCACGAGCTATAAACTCTCCCTGCTTCGTAACCACATCGACAACATCGCCCTCAGCCAGGGGCTTATCACCCTCAGTGATACGCTCAATGGCACCCGAGAATATCCACGGGTGGCGGCGCTCCAACGACTCCTCCTTGCCGCGACGTAGATGTACGACGGCCAATTTATCCTGCTTGCTCATATATCTATTCGTTATCTCTATCCTTTGTTGTTTCCCTTCTACGGCGGTAGATGGGGCGACGGTGCTTGGCATGCTTATTATGCTTGGCACTATCACTCTCTGAGACCCCCGTACTCGAGATTATCGTCAGCTCACCCTCGGGCTGCTCTGCACGCTGCAACTCCTCCAATATTAGCGGACATACCCACGCATCCGTGGCAGCATACTCCCTCTGTTGCTGGGTGAGTGTGCCCGCCTCCCAGTTGCTGAGCCTCTGAGCCTTCGAGATACGCTTACCTAGGACTATGGCCGAGAGCTTACGCAGGCTCTTCTCCTCGATACCCCAGCGTTGAGCCTCGCGCTGCAGGTCGACAAAGCCGTCAGCCCTAAATTCACGTAGGGCGTGTAGTGAGCGTATGTCGCCCGCCACGTCTGCACCAACCTTGAGGATGCGACGTGAGCCGAGAATCTTGAGGATGCGGTTATCTAAGCGTATGCGGTTGAGACGGAAGAGGTAGCACACATCGGAGGTGGATAGCTGAAGGAGTGCCACCTTATATGTCACGCCAGCACGAAACGATGGGCGCGTCTCGGTATCGAAGCCTATGATGTCACACTCTCCAAGATGGGCACATGCCGCCTCGACAGCCTCCTCCGTGTCGACGATGACAATACGCCCAGAGAAGAGAGCTGCGGGCATCGCCGCAACGCTATCATTGTCTATGGTACTCTGAAATGCCATAATTACATTCAACCTTTACATCTTACAAAGTTAGCGATTAATTTTCAGTTTACCGCTTAGGTCTATATAAATTTTTTCCTCAGCGACCATTTTATCTATTCTTTCGACCACAAGGCTATCCGCGCCACCAACCTTAGCGACAAGCTCCTTAACGCTCAATGCGCTATCACCCAAGGCGTTGATTATCGAATCATCGAGCTTCGTCGCATCGCGGTGTTTAGCACGCTTAGCCAAGCACACGTCGCACACGCCACATGGTTGCGCCTCAACATCGCCAAAGTAGCTTTGTATGATGCTACTGCGACACTCATCCACATTCTGAGCATAGCGAAGCATACTATTGACACGCTCGAGTGCTATTTCGTAGCGTCGGCTATAGCTGTCGGGCGAGATATAGACATCGGCCGTAGGTAGACGCTCGCTATCGAAGAAGAGCATTGGCGAGCGCGAAGCAGGGATGTAACGTATAACCCTCATGCGCCACAGCATGGCAAGGAGCTCGTGTACTCGCTCGGGCTTAAGATGTGCTATCGATGCCAAGAGTAGCTCGTCGATATATCTGAAGTGGCTGAACACACCATTATAGGTGCGCAGTATTGCTTGTAGGAGTGCATCCATGTCGTTACCACCAGCGTTGAGCCTATATAGCGAGTCACGGCTGCAACAGAACATCAGCCGTGCGGGATTGTCTTGCTCGTCGAGGAGCGTCATAAGACCATTGAGCTCCAGAATCTTCAGTGCGCTGGTCACACGCCCATAGGATAGGTGCATCGCATGACAGAAATCGTAGATGTTAAACTGGAAGGATGCCCCCTCGCCATCGCCTATTGCCACCTGTAGGTAACTACACAGAAGTTCGTATATGCGCTTTATCTCCTCCACTGGCGGAAACTCAGCCTTGAAGAAGAAGGTTAACTTCTCCAAGTCATCCTTGGTATATAGCATCACCGCGTAGCTGCGCTTGCCATCACGTCCAGCACGTCCAGCCTCCTGATAGTACGCTTCGAGCGAGTCGCACGGAGCGTAGTGTACGACAAACCTCACATCGGCCTTGTCTATACCCATGCCAAAGGCATTTGTTGCCACCATGATGCGCACCTTACCCTCGAGCCACTCATCTTGACGTATCGAGCGCTCCAAGGCTGGCAACCCCGCGTGGTAATACTGCGCATCTATGCCATCCTCCTTGAGCTCTGCAACAAGCTGCTCGCACGCCTCACGCGTACGCATGTATATTATGCCAGCACCCTCGACGTTACGTACAACACGTAATAGATGCTCGCGCTTATCCTCCACCTCGCGTACGACGTACGACAAATTGGGTCGTGCAAAGCTCGTGCGTATGATGTTGCTAAGACGAAAGCCGAGGTGAAACATTATGTCTTGTGCCACGCGCTCCGTCGCCGAGGCTGTGAGAGCTAAGACCGCAGCATCGGGAGCATACTCTCGAAGCTCGGCGATACGCAAATATGAGGGTCTGAAGTCGTAGCCCCACTGCGATATACAGTGCGCCTCGTCCACGGCTATGATGGCTATCTTCATGCGCCTAAGTCGCACACGAAAGGCATCCGTTGCCAGACGCTCGGGGGCTATGTAGAGTAGCTTCACATCGCCGTAGGTGCAGTTGTCTAAGGCTATCTCTATGCGTCGTGAGTCCATGCCCGAGTGTACGGCTACGGCCGATATACCACGCCGAGTGAGCTGGTCTACCTGGTCCTTCATTAGGGCTATCAGTGGAGTCACGACGATGGTGATCCCCTCCTTCATGAGTGCTGGTATCTGATACGTCAGCGACTTACCACCACCCGTGGGCATCAGCGCGAGGGTATCACGCCCAGCAAGCACCTCCGCGATAATCTCGCGCTGCTTCGGACGAAAGGTATCATACCCCCACCACTGCTTAAGCACCTCTTCAGGTGTCAACTCCTTGATATTAGCATTTGACTCAATCACATCACAAAGATAACCCTTTTTGTTGTAACGACAATGCTACAGGCACGGCAACAGCATCAAAATTGTTTTGCGAGATATTTCGACTAGGCTAACGCTCCGCTCAATATGATAATGAGGGCGGATTGTAAGACTAATTTCTTGTCAGAGTGGTGCAGTAGTGGCGCTGACATAAGAAATCAAATTTAGCGTTAATAGGTAGTAGATACAACGCTCGGCAAAAGTGCCGTCGATGGGATAGTACCTAAACGTACAGCCCATTGACGGCACTTTTTGTTAGCGGCAGTGACTAAAAAGTAATTTAGTCGCTCCCTATTGTTTAAGAGGTTGAATTACTCCATGCAACGACACACAAGGTTACGATCGCCATAACCATTGTCAATCTTAGTCACATAGGGGAAGAACTTACCCTCGACAATCCACTCCAAAGGAAAGGCTGCCTCCTCACGAGTGTAGGGGTGATTCCACTCACCTGCAAGCTCGCGTGCTGTATGCGGAGCGTTGACAACGACATTGTCGGCATTGCCACTCTCGGCAGCAGCCTCGCACTCGCGCTTAATCTTGATGAGCGCCTCGATAAAGCGGTCCATCTCGGCCTTAGACTCGCTCTCCGTAGGCTCCACCATAAGGGTCTCGTGTACTGGGAATGAGAGCGTAGGCGCATGATAGCCGTAGTCCATAAGGCGGTGAGCGATATCGCCACAGTCGATATTGTAGTCGTGCTTGAAGCGTGTGAGGTCGAGGATCATCTCATGACCCACACGACCCGTTTCGCCCGAGTAGTAGGTGCGGTACTCATCCTTCAATGCCGACGACATATAGTTAGCATTGACGATGGCCATCTCGGTAGAGCGACGCAAACCCTCGAAGCCGAGCATGCGGATATAGCCATAGGTGATGGGGAGCAACATGGCAGAGCCCCAAGGTGATGACGATACAGCAGTGATACCCTCCTCGCCACCAGTCTCCGACAGCGAGTGCGTAGGCAGGAACTTAACGAGGTGCTCAGCAACGCATACGGGACCTACACCTGGGCCACCACCGCCATGAGGCATAGCGAAGGTCTTGTGTAGGTTGAGGTGGCATACATCAGCACCGATATAGCCAGGGTTGGTAAGACCTACCTGAGCATTCATGTTAGCACCATCCATATATACCTGACCACCAGCATCGTGAATAGCATCGACGATATCGCGAATGCGACTCTCGAAGACACCGTGCGTAGAGGGGTATGTAACCATCAAGCCACAGAGCTCCGAAGCGTGCTCCTCGGCCTTCTTCTTCAAATCCTCAACGTCGATGTTACCATTCTCGTCGCATGCTACGATGACGATCTTCATGCCAGCCATAGCTGCCGAAGCAGGGTTGGTACCGTGCGCCGACGAGGGGATAAGGATGATATTACGATAGCCCTGACCACGGCTCTGGTGGTAGGCGCGAATCATCATAAGGCCTGTGTACTCACCCGCAGCACCCGAGTTGGGCTGGAGCGTACAGCCTGCAAAGCCTGTGATTGTGGCGAGGTAACCCTCAAGGTTGGCTACGAGCTCGCGGTAACCCTCGGTCTGGTCAGCAGGAGCAAAGGGGTGTACGTTCTGGAAGCCTGCCAACGACAGCGGCTGCATGAGCTGCGCAGCGTTGAGCTTCATGGTACATGAACCAAGCGAGATCATAGAGTTCATCAACGAGATGTCGCGAAGCTCAAGGCGCTTGATATAACGCATCATCTCGGTCTCGGTACGGTAGGCGTTGAAAACCTTCTCGGTGAAGAAGTCGCTCTCGCGCTTAACCTCAGCGGCAATCTGCGCCACCTCAACACGCTTCACGGCCTTAGCCTTCTTACCGCGTGCCTCGGCAAATATCTCGACAACAGTCTGAATCTCTGCGTCGGTAGTAACCTCATCGAACGACATGCGCACGCAGTCGTCGGCAGGATAGAACATGTTTATGCCACACGCAAGAGCAGCATCCTGGATAACCGAAGCCTCAGCCTCAACCTCCAGTGTGTCGAACGTAGCCTTCGTGCGTACGACATAGCCCATAGCCTCCAACGCCTCCTTAACAGTTACGGCTGCGGTGTGTGCATTGAGCGCCGCGCGCTGAAGACCCTCCTTACCATTATATATACAATAGAAGCCTACCATCGATGCCATCAAGGCCTGTGCTGTACAGATGTTCGACGTAGCCTTCTCACGCTTGATGTGCTGCTCACGCATCTGGAGCGACATGCGCAGAGCCTTATTACCCAAGCGGTCTACCGAAACACCGATGATACGTCCAGGCATCTGGCGCTTGTAGCTGTCACGCGTAGCCATATATCCTGCGCTGGGACCACCAAAGCCCATGGGGCAGCCGAGGCGCTGCGATGTACCCACAGCAATATCTGCACCCCACTCTGCGGGAGCCTTCAAGAGCGCCAACGCGAGCAGGTCGGCAACGGCCGTAACAAGAGCACCAGCCTCGTGAGCCTTAGCCGCAAAGGCGGCATAGTCGCGCACATCACCATTAGCGGCGGGGAACTGCACGACAGCACCAAACTCCTTGCCCGTAAACTCATACGAAGCGAAGTCGTCGCGTATAATCTCAATGCCGAAGGGCTCCGAGCGCGTGATGAGCACGTCGAGAGTCTGAGGGAAGATGTTTTCGTCGACGAAGAGCTGGTTGCGACCCTGCTTTACAGCCTCGCGCGAACGCAAGGCGTACATCATGAGCATAGCCTCAGCCGTAGCCGTAGCCTCATCAAGGAGCGAGCAGTTGGCTACCTCCATGCCTGTGAGCGAGAGGATGGCAGTCTGATAGTTAAGGAGTGCCTCCAAACGGCCCTGCGATATCTCAGCCTGATAGGGAGTATATGAGGTGTACCATGCGGGGTTCTCGAATACGTTGCGCGATACTACGGCGGGCACTACGTTAGGATAGTAGCCCATACCGATAAACGAGCGTAACGTGCGGTTCTTAGCTGCAAGCTCAGCGATATGCGCTGCATACTCATACTCGCTCATGGCCTCGGGGAGATCGAGAGCCTTCTTAAGGCGAATGTTCTGCGGTATAACCTGCTGCAAGAGCTCCTCAACCGAAGCTACGCCAATAGTTGCAAGCATCGCGTGCAAATCATCCTTAGAGTTTAGACCTGTGTGGCGGTCTACAAAGCTGTCAAAGGTTTTCATTAGTCTTAATGTTTATTAGTTGTTTTGGTTTTATCCTATTGATTCAAATATCAATACTTGAACGAGCTGCCACCGATAAACTCTCTCAGGAGCGAGGTGGGAGGTATCTCATCGGGGGAGATGGGGACGAAGTTGTCCAAAAACTTAAGCATACGTCGCGCCTCGGCATACTCTGGCACAGTGTCGGGCACCTCGCGGAGCACAGGCTCGGCAATAGCCCTAAGCACCGAAATCTCGTAGAAGAGCGACGAGTTGAACATCACATTGGCATTCTCCTGATAGGGGAAGATATGCAACTCCTCACCACGGCGCACCGAGGGCCACATCGAGAGTGTCTTAAGCGCATCGTTGCCACGTGTAGCATTATCGCGGATGGTGCGACGCAGCATGCGATTGTCCGTAGTCGGTATGCGCGAGAAATTATCCATCGCCACAGAGGTGAAACATGATATGTATATTTTAAACTTCTCGCCATCGGCGATACCTGGCGTAAGGCGCGGGTTAAGGGCATGGATGCCCTCAAGGATGAGTATCGAGCGAGAGCCGAGTTGCAGTGGTTTATCGTGCCACTGGCGCTTGCCCGAGATAAAGTCGTAGCGCGGGATCTCCACCGACTCACCCGCCGCAAGACGACGCAGATGGTCGTTGAGTGTCTCGAGGTCAATAGCTTCCAACGCCTCAAAGTCGGGCTTGCCATCCTCACCCAGAGGTGTCCTATCACGGTCGACGAAGTAGTCGTCGAGGGCAATGAGCACTGGATCAAGTCCCAGGACACGCAGCTGCACGCCGAGGCGCTTAGAGAAGGTGGTCTTGCCACTTGACGAGGGCCCCGAGATAAGCGCCATGCGCACGCCACGCTCCTCATTAGCAGCAGCGATGGAGCGAGCAATCGAGGCTATCTTATTCTCGTGAAAGGCCTCGGCTATCTTTATAAGCTCGGAGCCATCACCCTCCATCACACGACGGTTAAGGTCACCAACAGTAGGCACACCCATGATATCTATCCAACGCTGATACTCATGGAAGATGTCGAACATCTTATCGTGGTTGATGGCTGTAGTCAGCTGCTCGGGATTCTCGCGCGATGGTAGCGCCACGTAGAAGCCGTTATAGTATGGCACTATATCGAAGCGAGCGACGTACGCCGTGGTGGGGGCTAGAGCGCCATAGAAGTAACCAGGCATGTCGCCGAGGTGGTTCACCGTGCGATAGAGATGCGGGCGCGTGTTGATAAGCTCAAGTCTGTCATCGAAGCCATAGGCAGCATACTCCTTGGCTACATCCTCCGCAAGACGCTTTGAGCGTGTGATGGGTAGATTGCGTGCAACGACATCCTCCATGCGCAACTTGAGCAGCGTGGCATCCTCAGCAGTGAGGGGCTGGCGGTCGTCATACTCGGCATAGAAGCCATTGCCAAGCGTATGACGTATGCGCAACTTACGCTCGGGATAGAGCTCCAGCGATGCCTTCTGCATAACGAACGACAACGTGCGCTGATAGACCCTATAACCCTCATAGTGACGCATATCGAAAAACTCCACCGTGACGGGTTTATAGATACGATAGCTAAGCTCCTTATATCGGTTATTAACCCTTGCAGCAAGTATCGGGTAGGGCTGCTCCAAACCAACAAGCTGGAGCACCTCCATAAGCGTTGAGCCCATCTCCACGCTGATGGTCGAGCCATTATTCTCCAAACGTAATTCTACCGAATGAGCCATCAATTCCCTTTTTTAATTAATTTTGTGTGTAAAGATAGTAATTTTTTGTAACTTTGAAGCAATTTAACACGATAACTTATGCGAAAAGCCTCATTTTTTTTCACAACATTGATCCTTATGGCGCTCGTTGCTGGGTGCAACAAAACTAACGATACGCGTCACATTTATATTATCTCAACCAACGATGTACACGCCACGATAGATGCCATGCCTAAACTCGCAAGCCTCGTCAAGGAGTATGAGGCTAAGGGTGAGGTTATCCTTGTCGACTCGGGCGACCGTGTTACGGGCAACGCCTATGTTGACGATGCCACACACCCAGGCCTCCCAATAATAGAGCTCATGAACGAGGTGGGCTACGATGTTGTAACACTCGGCAACCACGAGTTCGACAAGGGGAGCAAGGTACTCTACTCCATGCTCGAGGCTTCGGACTTCGAGTGGGTATGCTCTAATATGAGCAACACGCTGGGCGACACACGCATCAAACCCTCTACAACGATAACCGTCGACGGCATAGATATATGTTTCGCGGGCGTTGTTGACACCGATGGTGGTGGTCGACCTTTGGGTGGCGACCGCTCATACGTGGACTTCAGCTTCACACCCGACTGCGACACCGCCTACGAGCTATGCGCAACGCTCCCAGAGAGCGACTATGTCGTGCTTCTCTCGCACATGGGCCTTGACAACGACCGCCGCTTAGCCGAGCGCAACACCTCGTACGACTGGATAGCGGGAGGCCACAGCCACGACATCTATGGTGGCTACATAAACGGCACATATATCTCGCAGAACAACAAGAATATTCGCTATGCCACGGTTGCCGACCTCACCATACGCGATGGCAAGGTTGCCGAGGTAAGCTTCACACAACATAACATGGCCGAGGTGGAGGGGTGTGACAATATAGCCGCTATGGTTGCCGAGCTAAAGCTTAGCGACCCCGAGCTAAACACCACGGAGATGGTTGTGACAACAGCCGCGACGAGGGAGGGTGTCACCAACTTCACCATCGAGGCTCTTGCCAGCTATCCCTATGCCGAGGGTTTTGTGCCCGAGGTTACCATCTACCACTATGGCGGCATACGTCTTGACGGCTTTGCGGAGGGTGCATTAAAGCGTGTCGACATCCTCAACAACGACCCTTTCCTCTCGACAATATGTATTGGCGAGATGACACCCGAGCAGATAGAGACATTTATCCTGGAGAAGTACAATAATGGCACGCCCGAGAGTCCCGATAAGGAGTCGCACTACCCCTACTTCCGCTCCGACTTAGAGTACACCATAATCCTGGGTGATAGCCCCACAGAGAACCCTGACGCCATCGACATCATCCACAACCTTGCACCACGCAAGTATCGCGTGGCGATGTGCAACTATGTGGCTGAGAATTACATCGATAGCGACATTGTGAGCAGCCAGCTACGCAACACCTCTATCACCGTGCGCGAGGCCATGCTACGCTATGCACGCAGTTTCAAGGATGGCTACACGCCCAATAACAACACACGCCAGCACGAGGTGCGAAAATAGGTGAGCCATGTTAGAAAATTGCTACCAGAGAGAGCTTATCGAGGCGGGGTGCGATGAGGCGGGGCGCGGGTGTCTCGCTGGCTCGGTATTCGCCGCCGCCGTGATACTACCCCCCGACTTCCACCATCCGCTTCTGAACGACTCGAAGCAGATGACCGAGCGTCGTCGCGACATCCTACGCGAGGTTATCGAGCGTGAGGCCATAGCATGGCATGTCGAGGAGGTGACAGCCGAGCGTATAGACAAGATAAACATCCTCAACGCCTCGATCGAGGGCATGAACCTATCGATCAAGGCTCTATCGCCACAGCCCGAGTTTATAGTCGTTGACGGCAACCGCTTCTATACCGACCTCACAACACCTTGGCGTACGATAGTCAAGGGCGACGGCAAATATGCAAACATCGCAGCAGCCTCGGTACTTGCCAAGACTCACCGCGATGAGTATATGATGCGCTTAGCCAAGGAGTATCCCCACTATGGGTGGGATAAGAATAAGGGCTACCCCACGCGCGAACACCGCCTCGCCATACGACAATATGGACTCACGCCCTATCATCGTCTCTCGTTCAATAGCTCGCCCGAGCAGTTGGAGCTATTTTAGAAGCTGCTTGGATTTGTTTGTAAAATAATTTCGCAAATAAATTTAAAACAGCTTCTTAGTCTACCTGAGCAGTGTACTTCGCCCTACATTAAGGATAACGCTATCGCGTAGGCAACCCAAGCTATCAACAGCCACAACGACGACACGCCCGCGCAGCACGAGCGAGTCGGCACGATACTGCCCCTCGGCAACGCGACGCACAGCAACACTCTCACCGTCAACCATGACCGTAGGTGTGCCTGTCGAGCTATAGACGTCAATCGATTGCGTCGTGCTACGACGCTCCGACCAGCGGCGCTCGGTGATATATAGCGTAGGCTCGCTATCGTTCCACAGCGTACGATATAGGTAGTAAGCATCCTTCTTTGTCGCATGGTCATCGGCCACAAGACCTGCCTGATTAAGACCATAGGGGCGACGCGACGAGGCATAGTCGAACATGCTATTAAGCCACATACCCCAGAATATATCGGCCTCGCCCAAGATGTCGGCATAACGCTCGTGCATATATGTCTGGCGGCGCTCAGGATGGTAGCTTGAGGAGCGCTGTGCTCGCTCTATCTTCTCGGTGCGGTGCTCAACATTACCCTCCTCACCATAGCATACACCATAGCGCATGGCGCTCCACGCCTTATTCGTGGCAAGCTGACGACACCATACCACCACATCCTCGACTGAGCCCTTGAGGTAGCCTACACTCTGACGAAAGACGATGAGGTCGGTGATAAAGTTAATCTCGCCATCGGTGCTACTGCATCCCACCGTCAGACGCGACGGATCGAGGCTGTGGGCACGCTCATTAAGCTCACGCACATAGCCGACGACATCGTCACCACGTTGCCACACCTGCTCGAAGAGACCCCACATAACAACCGAGGGGTGGTTCATATTCTGCGCAACAATCTCCTCGAGCTGCCTAAAGCCATTGTCGCGAAAGGCCGTCGTAGGATAGTAGCACACATCCGAGAACGACAGTGGCGAGCGGCTTAGGGGCATATCTACCCACACGAGCACTCCATCCCTATCGCAACGCTCGTACATATCTTGACGATGCGGGCCATAGATCGAACGTATAGCATTAGCACCCATATCCTTAACGATGGCAAGGTCCGCGTCTATATCGGCAGCCGTAACAGCTGTACCTCGATGGCGTCGATCGTGAGCCATGTTTACGCCTCGAACCATAAATGGTCTGCCGTTGATACACAGCTTGTTATCATCACTTACCGAGATACTTCTAAAGCCCGTTAGCAAGCTCACCATATCCTCGGGATTACGAACGTCGCCAAGTGTCACCTCCACGCGATAGAGCTCGGGCGATGTGGGACTCCACAGCTTAGGAGCTGCAATCTCGAAGGGCAACTCTATGGGACGTCCTTCGACAAGTTTAGCGTTGCGCACAACGCTATGGTCCACCTCGTAGCCATCAGCTCCTACAATACGCATCGTCACCGAGGCATGATCCATCGTTGGCGCCGACACGTACACACGCACCACACCCTTGGCTACATCCTCCGTAATGCTCTGCTGGATGACATAGACACCATCGGTCGAGAGGTGCAGCGGTGAGATAATATTTTCGGAGGTGACCAACAACTCGACATCACGATAGATGCCACCAGCGAGGTTCATATCGACAGACGTAGGCAACACATCACTGCGCATGCTATTCGATGCCATCACGCGAATGAAGTTATCGGCACCAAACCTCACCTTGTCGGTTATCTCGAGCGTAAAGGCCGTAAAGCCACCCTCGTGCGAGCCCACATGGCTACCATTGACAAAGACATCAGCCACACTCTGCACACCACCAAAGCGCAGGAATAGACGTCTACCCTCCCATAGATGGGGGATGTGTAGCTCGCGCGTGTAGTTTGCCATAGTGCGGGTATACTCACCCTCACTGCACTCCGTATTCCACGTGTGGGGTAGCGTGACGATGCGAGCATTCGTAGCATCAGCATCGGCAGCATAGTAGAACTGCCAGTTATCATTCAGATTATAGGTGGCTCGCATCGGCTCGGCAGCCATGGCCGTGAGCGAGAGCATAAGAGCCACGAGTGTAAATATTATCGTTCGCTTACTCATCGTTGTCTATTTTCCTCGGCAAAGATACAACAAAGAAACGAAAGTGAGTGCGAAACGAGGAAAGAATGTTGTCTGTTAGCGATTTAACAGTATTTGCCAAAATGTTGCAGTGCCATCAAATGCCAATGAAAAGCCAAGAAATGACAGAGTTTAGTTACTATCCCGTTACTTTGAATCTTGACTTTGAAAGGTTGCTTTGGATGTTGTAACAGATTGAATTGCAATACTTGTTAAGCGATTTCGGTCGCAAATATTGCGAAGTTTCTAATATCTTCGTTCCGGTTTTGCTTCGACTGATTCTTTTGCACCGATACGCTGTGTTCTGCCTACAGTCACTCAACTCTACAAGAAATAATATTGTAATCAAAAAAGTAGAGTTATGAGCAGAAGCACTTTCAGAGTATTATTCTATCTCAAACGCAATGCCCCGAAGAAGAACGGGCTTGTGCCTGTGATGTGCCGTATCACCGTAAACGGCAAAATTTCCCAATTCAGTTGTAAGTTGGATGTTGAGGAAAAGTTATGGAATGTCAGTCTCGGCAGGATGTCGGGAAGAAGCGTTGTTGCACAGGAAGCCAACAGAATGTTGGATAAAATCAGAGTCGGCATCAACAAGACCTATCAGGAAATCATGGATAGGGATGGTTATGTGTCGGCGGAGAAAGTCAGAAATGCATTCTTGGGTATGGGGCAGAATCATAAGACCCTGCTTGCCGTATTTCGACTGCATAACGAG
>JAFUPR010000120.1 GCA_017481145.1 Alistipes sp.
CATTAGCGAGAATAGGTCTCCTAAAATTATAACATCACTTAAATTATTGGTTGCCAATAATTATGACAAGGTTTTAGGTCTCATATTTGACCATTAAGCCACATCTTTTTATCCAACCTCTTAAACAATAGGGAGCGACTAAATTACTTTTTAGTCACTCCCTAAGTACTCGGAGCTGGGGTCGAAGTACGCAGTACTTGCATGTACATTATCCCCATATCCACAAAGATAGTTCTACTATCTAACTCTCGCACAAATAAAAGGCTGACAAATTTGTCAGCCTAAGTACTCGGAGCCGGGGTCGAACCGGCACGGGCATTACTGCCCACAGGATTTTAAGTCCGGCGTGTCTACCTATTCCACCATCCGAGCCCTATGTCCGTAAAAGACGGTGCAAATGTAGTAATTTTATTTAATTCTGCAAAATATTATTATCAATATACTCAACTATCGCATCTATTGCCTCTGGCGAGAACCACCCTACTCTTTCATCGCGACGAAACCATGTGAGCTGACGCTTAGCATAGTGGCGCGAATTACGCTTAATAAGTTCTATTGCCTCGTTGAGCGAGATGTTGCCATCGAAGTAGTCGAATAACTCGCGGTAGCCCACAGTTTGCAAGGCATTTAGGTGGCGCTTGTGATACATGGCGCGCGCCTCCTCGACAAGTCCCTCCTCGACCATTAGGTCTACACGACGGTTGATACGGTCGTAGAGGATATCACGTGGCAAGTCAGTCCCTACCTTTATTATATTAAAAGGGCGCTCGGCTATAGTGCCATGTCGTTGCTCCGAATAGGGGCGTCCAGTGGTAAGACATACCTCCAAGGCGCGCATCACACGTGCGGGATTACACCTGTCGACACTCTCAGCATAGGCAGGATCTAAGCGTCGTAGCTCCGCAACAAGAGAATCAATACCCTCGTTAGCGAGGCGCTGCTTTAGGTTCTCACGCAGAGTTACATCTGCTTCGGGGAGGTTGTCCATGCCATCACATAGCGCTTGGATATATAATCCCGAGCCACCAACTGCCACTACATAGTCGCTCTCGGCGAAGAGTTGTTCGAGGAGTGCCAAGGCCTCGACCTCGTACTTGCCACAGTTGAAGTCGTCCTCCACCTCTCGGTCGGCGATGAAGTAGTGTTTTGCGGCAGCCTGCTCCTCGGCGGTAGGCTGTGCCGTACCTATTGGCAGACCGCGAAATACCTGGCGCGAGTCGGTGGAGATGATGGGGGCTCCATAGTGGCGTGCAAGAGCGATGGCAAGAGCAGTCTTACCCGAGCCCGTAGGGCCCACAACCACGATGAGTGTCCCCCGCTTAGTATTCGTCGTCGTAGCTGTCATCGCCGTCAAACTCGTTGTAGTCGCTCATCATCTCCTCGAATATCGAACCTGACTCTTCGGTAGCCTCGGGGTCGTACTGGTCGGGGACGGGGGCGTGCTCAAAGGCTACGCGTGGATACTTAAGGTCAGCAGCTGGGCGCTGCATGTCGATAAGTTCGAGGTAGTAGGAGCGGTTGTTAAGCATATCGAAGGTATAGACAAGGCGGTCGTGGAAGTCGCTATTTACATCCATGAGTCGCACCTTATCCATGCAGCGGGGCGCTCCAGGAATATCATCGCCCATATCTATCTCCGAGAACTCCTCGATAGGCCGCCACTCCTTATCGGCGGTAAATATCGACACCATGCAGTCGTCGTAGCGTAGAGCACGGAGGACGAAGCGATGGAACTCCGTTAGTGTCATCGTGGGGTATACTTCAAAGTCGCGAACGAAATGGTCGCTCTCGTCGCTAAGCATACGATATTTGAAGATAATATTCATATCTCGATAGGTTTTAATATTCAAATCACTACAAATGTAATACATATATTTAAAATATATAGGTGCTCGCAATAAAAATATGAATAAAAGTTCAAAAAAATTGGTTGTCATCAAAAAAGATATTATATTTGCAGAGCAAAAAGAAAACGTATCCACGTGCCCTATGTGCTATTTACTTTATAGCGCTATTGGGAAGATGCAAAAATCAAGTTTTAAAATATGCAGGATTTAACAGCGTTGGAGGGTAAGAGCATTCTCGAATTGCGCGAAATAGCAAAGGTTCTGGGAATAACGCCCTCGAATATGAAGAAGAAGGAGTTGCTTGAGAAGATTGTTGCTGCCGCCTCGGGTGGAGTAGCATCGAGCGAGCAGAGTGTAGAGAAGGAGCATGTTGAAACACCCGTGAAGCGAGGACGCCGACCAAGGATGATGAGTGTCAAGGTGGGTGGCAATAATAACGTTGCAGCGTCGCAGGATGACGGCGTAAATGATGTGAAGCAGCCTGTGGCTGCCGAGCATGTTGTGGAGGAGGTCGTAGATGTAGCGCCTCAGCCTAAGCGTCGTGGACGTAAGCCTAAGTGGATGATTGAGGCCGAGGAGCGTGAGCGTATGCACGAGCAGCAGCAGACGGCGACCGAGGAGAGTACAACGGAGGAGAGTGTTGCGCCATCGATTGAGATCTATAATGGTGATGATGTTGATGCAGACGTCGATGGCGACGAGGGTGTTATCGATGCTGATGCTCTCTTCGACGATGATTATGATAGCGATGATGCAGAGTTTGAGGAGTCGATAACGAAGGATGACTTCACAGCTGAGATTGAGGGCGAGGGTGTATTGGAGGTTATGCCCGATGGTTTTGGTTTCCTACGCTCGGCCGACTACAACTATCTCAACTCTCCCGACGATATATATGTGTCACCCTCGCAGATAAAGCTCTTCGGATTGAAGGCTGGTGACACTGTTAGTGGTACGATACGCCCACCGAAGGAGGGTGAGAAATATTTCCCGTTGGTGCACGTTAATCTCATAAACGGCCTTAAGCCCGACTATATTCGCGATCGCCAGCAGTTTGAGTATCTTACGCCATTATTCCCGAGCGAGAAGTTCAACCTCTCGGCTGGTGCTCATAACACGAAGTCTAATCGTATTATTGACCTCTTTGCCCCGATAGGTAAGGGTCAGCGAGCTCTTATTGTGGCACAGCCTAAGACGGGTAAGACAATGTTGCTGCAATCTATCGCAAATGCTATTGCCGACAATCACCCCGAGGTGTATATGATCGTATTGCTTATCGACGAGCGACCCGAGGAGGTCACCGAGATGGCGCGCCACGTAAAGGCCGAGGTTGTGGCCTCGACATTCGACGAGCAGGCATCGCGTCATGTTAAGGTGGCAGAGATGGTCTTGGAAAAGGCTAAGCGCATGGTTGAGTGTGGACATGATGTTGTCATCTTCCTCGACTCTATCACACGTCTTGCACGTGCCTACAACTCAGTGCAGCCTGCATCGGGTAAGGTGCTCTCGGGCGGTGTCGATGCCAATGCTCTACATAAGCCTAAGCGTTTCTTTGGAGCTGCGCGCAATACCGAGGAGAAGGGCTCGTTAACAATTATTGCCACGGCACTTATCGACACTGGCTCGAAGATGGACGAGGTTATCTTCGAGGAGTTCAAGGGTACGGGTAACATGGAGCTACAGCTCGACCGCAAACTTGCAAACAAGCGTATCTATCCTGCTGTCGACGTGGTAGCCTCGGGCACGCGTCGTGAGGATCTGCTCCTAACACCCAATGTCATGCAGCGCACATGGATTCTGCGTAAGCATCTGTCGGACATGACGCCAGTAGAGGCCATGGAGTTCTTGCAGAAGCAGATGAATCTCACGAGGGATAATGATGAGTTTTTAGCAACCATGAACCAGTAACGGCATCTATTGCAGCTAACAATTAATCCCGTCAATGAGTTTTACAGCCCATCGTCGGGATTTTGCCGTGCATTGAATCTACCCATGGTGCTTTTCATTATTGTACTGACTCATTGTCATTTTTATGGATAGCGAAGTGTGTGAATTGGGAGGTAGCGTGGTTATTACTATGCCTACAGTCTTGTCATATTATTCCAAAGGGAGTTTAAATTGTGAGCCACCCTTGCAACTTGAAAGGCCGACCTTAAATCACATTAAGGTCGGCCTCGCCATCTCAAACTCCAATGCTATATACTCGAAGATGTAAAATTATTGTATATCTGCGTACTTAGTGTATGTGCAGGTCTCCCCACTCACCGATAGTTTCATTTCTTCTCCATTGCACGAAACGATAGAGTATGTAATAGTAATTGTCTGCCCATCTGTAAATCCATGATAGCTTTTACTACCATCCTCCATATTTACGCTCACATCACTATATGTAGCCACTATTTTGTCTGCATCAAGTTTGTATGTACCATAAGCAGCAACGCCAAATTCTTGTTGAATAAGGTCTTGTGTTGCAATAGTCCCTTTACCGTTATAATCAATGCCTATGGTTTGGGTTATTGGCCACTCTACGTCATTGTTAGACCAGTGACCAGGCAAAACTGATGAGAAATCAACAACC
>JAFUPR010000121.1 GCA_017481145.1 Alistipes sp.
ACGAGTTATCAGATGAATACATCCTGAACACTCAGTATAAACTAAACCGCAGACCAAGACAAAAATTAAATTTTGAATCCCCTAAAAAGATGTTCTTTAAATTTTTATCTTAATTTTGCACTTAGTCTTTGAAACTACCTTGTTTGCCGAAAAATCATTCGATTTCGTTTTTCGGTTTTTATTTTGTATCTTTGTAGACTGAACTAACTTTGTGTATAAGTTATGAAACGAACATTGGACATATCATACGAGCACTATGATGCTATTGCCGACCTCGTGGATGTCGACCGTGCACTCGTTGCGGAGGCGGAGGAGGCGACAAAGACGGCAAATGCCCCCTATTCGCACTTTCACGTGGGCGCAGCTGTGAGACTCAAGAGTGGTCGCACGCTGCATGCCTCGAACTTCGAGAGTGAGGTATATCCTGCGGGTCTATGTGCTGAGCGCTCATTGCTATTCTTTGTCGAGGCAAACTATGGCGACGACCCCGTGGAGGCATTAGCCATAGCATCTGTCCCCTCGGAGCGTGAGTGCTACCCTTGTGGCCAGTGCCGACAGGTGATTGTCGACGTGGAGCGTCGACAGCAGTCGCCCATACGTGTAATCATGTCGGGAGCTGGGAGTGCTACCGTCGTAGACTCGGCAGAGAAGTTATTACCCTTTACATTTAAGTTGTAGAACATGTTTACTATAAACGATATACTCTACGAAGACAACCATCTGATGGTGGTAAATAAGCATTGTGGCGACCTTGTGCAGAGCGACCCCGATGGCACGGAGGCCTTGGAGGACGAGATTAAGGCGATGATTAAGGTGCGCGACCATAAGCCTGGAGCGGTATTCCTCGGCGTGGTACACCGCATCGATCGACCAGTGAGCGGAGCTGTGGTATTTGCTAAGACATCGAAAGCTCTCGCACGCCTGAACGAGATGATACGCTCGCAGCAGATACGTAAGACCTATTGGGCGATAACCGAAAACCGTCCGAGCGAGGAGGAGGGTACGCTACGCCACTGGATTGTGCGCAACGCTAAGACCAACCGCTCGCATGCTCACCTTAAGCCTAAGGGTGATGGTAAAGAGGCGATTCTCGACTATCGTATCCTCGGTGCATCGACAAACTATACTCTCGTAGAGGTCGACCTCAAGACGGGACGCCATCATCAGATACGTGCACAGCTCGGGGCTATAGGCTGCACTATCAAGGGCGACCTTAAGTATGGTGCTAAGCGCTCAAACCCCGACGGAGGTATATCGTTGCACTCGCGCCGTGTGGAGTTCGCGCACCCCGTAGGTGGCAAGCTCATCTCGGTCGTAGCACCCGTACCTAAGAGCGACAACCTCTGGCGTTTCTTCGAGGAGGCACAGCAATAATTGGCGCTATGAGACTACTTATACAGAGAGTTACGGAGGCGCGGTGTCGTATCGACGGCGAGGTCTTTTCGAGCATCGGCAGAGGCTTAGTGGTCCTTGTTAGTGTGGGTAACGACGAGCTGGACGAGGACTTGGAGTGGCTCACGAAGAAGCTCGTGCAGCTACGTATCTTCGACGATGAGGCGGGTGTGATGAACCGCTCGGTTGTCGACATCGAGGGCGATATTATGCTTGTGAGCCAGTTTACGCTCCATGCCATGACCAAGAAGGGAAATCGTCCTTCGTGGATAAAGGCTGCCCCAGAGGCTGTCTCGCGCCCCTTATACGATGCCTTTGTGGAGCGCGTAGAGCATGCTCTTGGCCGCAGGGTGGCAACTGGCAAGTTCGGTGCTGACATGCAGATAGAGCTTACGAACGATGGACCAGTGACAATATGGATAGATTCTAAAAATAGAGAATAGATGCGTAATATTTTTGTTGCTCTTGCAGCCGTGTTGCTATTTGTTGGCTGCGAGAAGGAGAGTGGAGCGCTAAAGTTTAGCGTTGTGGAGAGCGATATCGAGTCGCTCAGTGATAGTAGTGTGACGCTGACGGCGATGGTTAATGCCTCGGACTTTGGTAAGATCAAGCGTTTGGGTTTTGCCATTAGTCGCTCGGGCAGCGATGCCTACGACTATTACGATGCTAATATCTCGCGCCTTATAACCGTAACCATCGACAATCTTGAACCCAATACAGAATACCACTGTATGGTCTTTGCGCGTACGGCAAATGATGGCTGGCAGTGTCCCATAGATAACTTCAAAACGCTGCCTACAGGTAGCGAGCCTGAACAGCCAGAAGAGCCTGAACAGCCAGAAGAGCCTGAACAGCCAGAAGAGCCTGAACAGCCAGAAGAGCCTGAGCAGCCAGAAGAGCCTGAGCAGCCCGATGAGCAGCCTGTTGCAGGCAACTCCTATCGCACGGGGTGGTTTGAGCTCCCTATTGAGGCGGATAACGACAAGGATGGTGTTGATGACAACAATAGCTCCTACTACTATGCCCACCACCTATGTGGTGGCTCGGAGCAGAATGCTCAGCGCTCGGGACGCGCCCGCAACTACTCGGTATGTTTCTCTGCGGAGCATCACTGCCCTGTATGGGTAGCTGCGCCACGTCACTCGATGTATGTGGGCTCGGCCAGCCGTACGGATGCATATACACAAGATCCGCAGATACCCTCGGACATACAATACTATCGCAAGGATGCAGATAGCGGCTGTAACAATGGCCACATGCTCGGCTCGGCAGAGCGTACCTCGTCGTCGGCAACAAATCGACAGGTGTTCTACTTTTCGAACATAGCACCGCAGTACACCGACACATTCAATACTGGAGGTGGTGCATGGAACAACCTCGAGGATCACATCGACGACCTCGTATGTGCCGATACGCTCTACACCGTCATAGGCTGCTACTTCGACACGTACACCGACAAGTATGGTAATACGGGCACACCCAAGAAGATATCGTTTGGTGGACGCTCAGACGTATCTAAGCCCACGATGTTCTACTACGCCCTGCTACGTACCAAGAGTGGTCGTACGGGTAAGAGTGTCGCCAACTGCTCGGCATCGGAGCTGCAGTGTGCAGCCTTTGTCATCTGCCACGAGCAGGACAAGGGTCACAAACCACAATCTAAGGATATTATCTCTATTGAGGAGCTTGAGAAGCTAACAGGCTTTACATACTTTAACAATGTGCCCAACGCCCCAAAGAGCGTAGTTAACGCCTCGGACTGGCTATAAACCGATTTAAGACTATGTTAGTAGCATTGCAAAAGCGTCGCGAGAATATCGCAGAGTACATACTCTACCTATGGCAGGTGGAGGATCTGCTTCGCGCCCTACAATTTAGCCCCGAGGCTATATATGCCACGCTTGTGGCTAAGACCGAGGGTGCGGACGAGCAGCAGAAGGAGAACATATTTAACTGGTATATGCAAATTGTGGAGTTGCTACGCCAGGAGGGTAAGGCTGAGAAGGGACATATAGACCATACGCTCCACCTCATTGCCGACCTTCATAACCTACATCTACAACTTATGAAGCTGCCCATCGGTGAGCACTACCGCTGTACCTATGCGCCCTTGGCTGCCGAGCTACCACGTCTACGTACGCTCATGGATAACGACGATATCAGCGACACGGAGCTCTGCTTCCGCGCCTTATATGCCGCCATGCTCTACCGTATAAAGGGTGGTGGTGAGCGCGTAATAGAGGATACCCTCGCGGTAATATCGCCCGCCATTGGTGAACTGGCAGCCCTGCATGGCAAGGTCGAGCGTGGCGAATTAGACCTCTTCGAGGAGAAGTAGTGCAATAGGCACGTCCACTTTTACGGCGAAAGAGCGGATAAAGGGGACAAAAAATGAAATATTTTTACGATTTCGTTTGCATTTAAGAAAAATCGTTGTACCTTTGCACCTCGCATAGAAAGCGTTATTGGGCGCTGACTATGGTAGATACGGAACAAAAACAATAAAAACAGATACAACTATGGCAATGAAAAGAACTTACCAGCCTTCTCGTCGCAAGAGAATCAACAAGCACGGTTTCCGTCAGAGAATGGCTACTGCTAATGGCCGCAAGGTATTGGCTGCACGTCGCGCTAAGGGTCGCA
>JAFUPR010000122.1 GCA_017481145.1 Alistipes sp.
GAAGGCTATTGCTCTATCAACTGAGCTACTTCCGCAAAAATACACCGTTCGGAGGCTGCTTATTCCCCACCTCAACATACGCTTAACACGCATATCTAAGTAGGTCTTGCAACTCCAACCGGCGTCGTTGTGGGAAGAGATGGATTCGAACCACCGAAGGCGTGCGCCAGCAGATTTACAGTCTGCCCCATTTGGCCACTCTGGTATCTTCCCGATATTTGAGCCGATGGAGGGATTCGAACCCCCGACCAGCTGATTACAAATCAGCTGCTCTGGCCAACTGAGCTACATCGGCATTGACCTTATCGAGTTGCAAAGGTACGAACTTTTTTCTTATTTCCAAATTTTTCGGAAACTTTTTTCAAAAAAATTATTCCGCTACCCTCATCCTCCTTTCAAAGAACTATCCGCAAGAACCCTACAGAGCACTAAACGGAAAATCGACTGCAAATATACAACTTATTTTTTAATCGAGAAATACTCTGCCTACTTTTTTTACTTTGAGGCACTATTTTTTGTATTTAGCCTCGACATGAGGGGTATACCTATATTTATATATAATATAGAGCCATGCTGCAAAACAACCCCTTTGCTCTTATTTACACCAAGATAAGAGCTATTTCAACTAATCGATGTTGATAAATAGAATAAATTTGGTATCTTTGCATCGCAAATATCGACGCACCATTAACCATTGAGATCTAAATTTTTACATATATGAAGCGGTTACTATTTATCATTTCAGCCATCCTACTATGCGCTGTGACCTCATGCGAGGATAGCACCATAGGAAGTATCGTCATCACCTCAAAGAGCGAGATGAGCATCTCGATGTATGGCGGACGCGCAACCATCACCTACACCACCAAAGGTGACGTTTCGCCCGAGGATGTCAATGTTAGCACCACGTCAGAGTGGCTTAAGATTGTCGACGCCAAGCATCTGGGCGAGGTTGTCATCATGGCCGAGACAAATGAGACAGGCGGCACACGTATGGCCGCTGTGACCATTACCGTTGGAGCACAGGCTCAGACTATCGTCGTAAACCAGTCGGGCACACCCGATGAGCCCATCATCACACCCACGTCGGCAAGCGAGGTATCTATCGACCGCGCAGGACAGGACGTCGTTATCACCTACACGGTCGAGAACAAGTCGCCCGAGGGCTACACATACGCTAAGTTCGATGCCGCATGGATCTACAGTATCGACACCAGCATTGATGGCGAGGTAAAGCTACTCGTTGCTACCAATAATACCGACATCAGCCGCACGGCAAACGTCGAGGTGGGCTATGGCAATGCTTCGTTCAACGTAACAATCACGCAGTCGGGCGAGGGCGACTACAACTTCACCGCCACACAGCTCTCTGGTGAGTACTATGGTGATGCCTACACCCCAGGTGCAGGTAACTACTGGATGATTCTCTCTGACCGTGGATTCACAAGCGATGGTAAATCGCAACCTTTTGGCACATACTACCGTATTGATGCCTACGGCACGGTATATTCTGGTAATGACACGATGATACCCATCCCCGAGGGTGAGTACACCTACGACCCCGACAATAAGTACGCATCGTGGACCTTCGCTGCAGAGTACACCAGCTTCTTTGTCAACGACAAAGATGGTAATCACGAGAAGTTGACAATAGATAGCGGCAAGATGCTCGTCAAGGGCGACAGCATTACGCTCGACCTTGTCATCAACGGCGAGAAACATACGGTCGAGTATACAGGCGAGTTGTCGCTACCTGATGCCCGCGGGGATGTTAACATCCTCACTACCCTTACCGAGGACTATGCCCTTGACTTATCGAACCATACTATGGTCTACGCATGCGAGGGTGACTACTACGAGTTTGGCTACTACAACTGGATGTTTGTCATCAAGCCTATCAGCGGCACAGGCGACTGCATACAGATGGATATAATCACCGCCTACACAGATAAGGAGAGCGGCTTTGCAGGCGACTATGTAGCCTCTGATGTACTCGCAGCAAGCTCATTTATATATGGATGGACACAGACTTCGGAGGAGGGTGTACTACTCCAGTGCAGCTGGTTCCATACTGCCGACTTTGCAGAGATAGCACCTATGCGTGGCGGCGAGGTTAAGGTTAAGCACAACGACGACGGCACCTATACGGTAGATATCAACGTCACCGATGACCTGCGCAACCGCATCTACGGCACATGGACTGGCTCGGCTACGGAGCACGCAAAATAGGCTACTACTTATCGCACGATAAGAAATAATAATGCAAATTTATGGGGCTTAAATTTGGCATATCCGCCATAAGCCCCTATATTTGCACTCTCAAAAATAGGAGTATTAACAAACTAATAAAACAAATATTGATATGAAGGTAGAGAAGAATAAGATGATTGCCGTTGACTATAAGCTCACGGTAGATGGCGCTATTGCCGACCAGTCACAGCCTGGCCAGCCCTTGGAGTTTATCGCTGGCATGGGCATGTTGTTGCCCAAGTTCGAGGAGGCTATCATGGGCAAGGAGCCCGGCGAGAGCGTATCATTCACACTCGAGGCTAAGGATGGCTACGGTGAGGTCATCGCCGAGGCTATCGTTGAGTTACCCAAGACGGTGTTTATGATGGATGGCAAGGTTGCTGAGGATATCCTCTTCGTTGGCAGCCAGATACCTATGTCTACAGCCGATGGCCAGCACATGATGGGTATCGTTAAGGAGGTTAAGGATGAGGCCGTAGTTATGGACTTCAACCACCCCATGGCTGGTAAGACCTTGAACTTCGATGTTACCGTTGTAGATGTTCGCGACACCACACCTGAGGACCTCGCTAAGTTTATGGGCGGTGGCTGTGGCTGCGGTGACTGCGGTGGTGGCTGTGGCGACCACGAGTGTGGCGACGGCTGCGATTGCGGCGGCTGCAACTAAGCATACAACTCCGCTGAAGCGGTATAATACGATAGAGGGCAACCCTGTGGGGCTGCCCTCTATCGTATATATGTTCGGCAATTACTCGATAACAACCAAAGGCTGATCAGCCTGTACTGTGTCACCCTCAGCTACGAGGAAGCCGAGAATCTTACCAGCATAGTACGACGAGATAGAGTTCTCCATCTTCATAGCCTCGAGGATAAGAAGTTCCTGACCCATAGCCACTGTATCACCAACCTTAGCTTTAAACTCGATAACACGGCCAGGGAGCGGTGCATTTACCGTCTTACCATCAGCAGCCGTAACCTTACGCTCGGCAGCTGCATCCTCCTGTGCATCCTCCATCGAATCTGCAACCTCGATAAGGATAGCATCAGCAGCTACAGTATCACCTTCAGCCACCAAAATCTGCTTAACGAAGCCAGCATAGTCGGTAGTGATAGAGTTCTCCATCTTCATAGCCTCGAGGATCATAACCTCCTGGCCTGAAGTAACCTTATCGCCAACCTTAACCTTAAGCTCAATAACGCGACCAGGCAGCGGGGCACATACAGCCTTGCCCGTAACGGGACGCTTGCCACCAGCCGCAGCAGCAGCCTTGGCGCTCTCAATCTCAATGATGACGCCCTCGGCCTGAACGGTATCACCCTCCTTAACGATAATCTGCTTAACCTTACCAGCGAAGTCTGAAGTGATAGAGTTCTCCATCTTCATAGCCTCGAGGATAGCAACCTCCTGACCTACAGCTACAGTATCGCCAACCTTAACCTTAAGCTCGATTACGCGACCAGGCAGCGGTGCGCAGATAGTATCACCCGTGATAGGCTGAAGCTCAACAGCCTCCTCCTTCTTGAGTGATGGATCGGCAGCGACCTTCTCAGCATAAGCAGCCTCCTTGATACCCGTGAGGTATGCCTTGGCAACCAAGGGGAACAACTCCAACAAGAGTTCCTCCTTCTCGTTCTCGGCCAACAATACGCCACCAGCCTTCTCCAAAACGGGGTTGGGCTGCTTCTGATACTTCGATGTATCGTAGGGGCGCTCCTCCCTAAAGCCACAGATCTTCTCGCGGAAGTCCTCGCTAATCTTCACAGGCGTGCGGCCATAATCACCCTTAACAAGACCTACGAACTGTGCCGACTTATTAGTGTACATTGCACGACCTGCCTTCTCATCCATAGCGCAGTTAACTGCCTGAGCACCTACGATCTGCGATGTGGGTGTCACGAGGGGCGGAAGACCCGCTGCAAGACGTACGGGAGGAATAAGCTCCATTGCGCGAGGAAGGATATCCTCAGCACCGAGCTGCTTGAGCTGTGCAACCATATTTGAGTACATACCACCAGGAATCTCAGCATCCTGAACGAGCTTATTAGGCGCGGGGAAGCCGAAGTAAGCCTCGATAGCCTGCGATGCTACAAGAAGCTCATCCCAGTTCTCCTGCTCGGCAGCCTTCACACAACGGTCGAGCAACGCATCAACCTCGGCAGGCACCTCGTCAGTGAGAGGATTGAATGGCTTAGGAAGTGGCTTCTCTGCACCGAATACAGAGATCTCAAGCTCCTTGCGTATATCCTTCAACTGCTCATTGATCTTAGCCACAGCCTCCATGTTAGCGCCAAGCTCCACGCCAATCTTCTTACAGAAGAGGTAGACAAGCTCAACAGCAGGAGCACCTGTACCGCCGCCAAACCACCAGCAGTTGGTGTCGACGATATCCACACCAGCAACGATAGCAGCATATACAGAACCAAGACCATAACCAGGAGTACAGTGCGTGTGGAAGTCAACCGTCACGCCAAGCTCCTTCTTTAAGAGCTTAATAAGGCCAGCCACACGTGCAGGAGGAATCAAGCCCGACATATCCTTGATGGTAATCATGTCGGCACCAAGCTCAGCCATCTGGCGTGCCTTATCCAAGAAGTACTCGTCGGTAAATACCTTCTCGTGCTCCTGGCCATCAGAATACTTAGGATCTACGGTGTAACATACAGCACAGTCAGCAATACCGCCATACTGCTTGATATACTTGATTGTCGACTTTACATTGTCCACATCGTTCAAAGCATCGAAGATACGCATGATGCCCAGACCGCTCTCGATAGCATTACGCGAGAAGCCGTCGATAATCTCATCGGTATAGGGAGCATAGCCGAAGAGGTTACGGCCACGCGACAGAGCCGTCAACTTAGAGACATCACCCACAGCCCTCTTAATAGTCTCGAGACGAGTCCAAGGGTTCTCGTTAAGGTAGCGCATAACCGAGTCGGGCACAGCACCACCCCACACCTCCATAGCATAGAAACCGGCATCCTTGTAGTAAGGAAGGCAGCGGTCCACCTGCTGCTGAGTCATTCGTGTTGCAAACGACGACTGCTGGCCGTCACGCAACGTCAAATCGCGAATTTTTAAGATCTTTGCCATAGCTTTCTTTAAAGTTTTATGTAGTTAGTTTTAAGTTGTCTTCCGCACACAACAGCACGGGGCTGTTATTCGAATAACAAATATAACATTTATTTCCTGAAATTCCAAATATTTCGTCAAAAAAAATAAAAAAAGCTATCCCACGCAGTTTTCACCGCGTGGGATAGCCGAAAAATACCTATATTACTATGATCGTTTAGTCGCGTACAAGAACGATGTAATCGCTACCTGCAAGCTTAGCAGCGTACGTTGTGCCGAGCGTAACCTTCTCGCCCGTTATAAGGTTTGTCCACTCACCAGCCGAAGGTACATTTACCGTAGTAGTAGCCTCTGCGTTGGTAAAGTTTGCAACGACGATTACCTTATCCATAACAAGCACCTTACCACCCATATTAGCGTCGCCTACTGTCCAAGTGATAGTCTTGAGGTTATCCTGACCGTAGTAATCCTCATTGTCGGTACGCCATGAGATAACCTTCGACATAGCATCGTACAACGCACGGCGGTTAGCATCATCGTAATACTCCCAGCGTACAGGCTTGCGGTGCGTACGATACTCGTCGCCACTACCTACTATACCCTGGTCGTTGGCATTGATAGATACATCGTAGCCGAGCTCACCGAACTGCCACATCATCTTAGGATAGGGCGTGAGGAAGTGGAAGGCATAGGCTGCCTGGAGGCGCTTAGAGAGTACAGCCCAGTCGTTCTTCACGTAGCTCTGACCATACTCAACAGCCTTGAAGGCAACGCGCTCCTCGTCGTGAGTCTCGATATTGTTCATACGGCCACGCTTGAAGTCCGCAAAATTACTCTTATTGTTCTCACCACTCCAACCCATAACTGACTCCATATAGCCATTCATAGCGTTATTGTTCCAGCATAACGCCTTAGCCTTAGTATAGAGAACCGACTCCTCGCTCGAGTCGCAGAAGTGCTCGAAGATAACATAAGCATCCTGCTCAACCGCACGGATGGCATTTGCGTAGTCCGTAAGAATCTCGATACGCTCAGCTGAGTAACCACCAGCATCGTAGTTCGAGGGATTCTGAACAAGACCCTTGGTGAGGTCGAAACGGAAACCATCGAGGTTATACTCCTCTAACCAGTACTTCAATACCTCCTTGAAGTACTCGCGAGTCTTAGGATAGAGGTGCTTGAAGTCGTGGTAGACGCTGAAGTTGTGAGGTGCTGTCACGTTGAAGAAGGGGTTGTTCGACGCTGTGCAGTTCTTCGACGAATCCCACCACATCTTAGCCCATGGGAACTGACCCGTGGCGTGGTTGAAGACTACGTCGAGGATAACAGCAATACCGCGCTTGTGGCACTCGTCGATAAATCTCTTGTATGCCTCCTCCGTACCGTAGGCCTTATCGGCAGCGAAGTAGAAGCAGGGGTTATAGCCCCATGAGTCGTTGCCGTCGAACTCCTGAATAGGCATAAGCTCGATGGCGTTGATACCCAATGTCTCGAGGTAGTCGAGCTTAGCTGTCACAGCATCAATAGAGCCCTCCTCCGTAAAGTCGCGGATAAGCAACTCGTAAACTGCCAACGAGTTTACAGCAGGACGCTGGAAGTCCGTAATAGTCCAGCTATAGGGAGTCTTATTGAGCTCGAATACCGAAACGATGTCGGTCGTATACTCTCCAGGATACTCCTTGAGGTTGGGATAAACCGAATCCTCAATCCACTTATCGTTCCAGGGGTCAAGAATCTTCTTCGCGTAAGGGTCACCCACCTTCGTAGTACCATCTACAAGATACTGATAGCCATACTCCGTACCATTGCTAAGACCCTCAACCGTAATCCAGAAGTAGTCACCATCGCGCTTCATCATATACTCATTCGAGGGAGCGTAGCTATTGAAGTCACCAAGGAGCACAACAGACGACTTACCAGGAGCATAGAGCACGAATGTAGCCGAAGTGCCATCAATATTAACACCATCCTTCACACCAGCGGGACGTGCGGCGTCAGTCGTAGCACCGAGAACTGCAACCTTGATGCTATGCTCAACGCTATCTGTGCCATCAGTAGCCACTGCCTTGAAGTCGATATCCTCCTCTGTAGTAGGAGTGAAGGCGTACTCAAGGACAGTCTCGGTGGTGTTGGTCACCTCCGTGTCATTACGATAGAGCGATACCGACGTTGCTGACTGAGCATTAACCTGAACGGTATACTCCTCGCCAACAGTGAGAATTGTGCCATGTGCAGGCGAGATAATCTTCACCTGAAGACCCTCAGTGGCTGTCTCGATGAATATATCCTGACCATCCTTCTTTATCTCCTTCGTGCCATCCGACGAACGGAAAACGAAGGCGAGCTTCTGGATATACTCGCTCTCGGGCACACCGTAGTATGCACGAGGGCCACCCTTAATCACGAGCGACCAGATGTCGTTACCATGGTTGGTGAGCTTACATGCATCGATATTCTCATCCCAGTCAGCCTTAACATACTTCCAGTCGGCACTATTCTGACTGGCAGGGGTAAGAACACCCGTATGAGCATACATGTCGCCCGTATATCCCTTCATCGACGTATCCTTAGCATTGACGATGATATACACATCATCCGTCGTGTCTGGAGCGATAAACTTAGGCTCAGTAGAGATTAGGGGGTAGTTCTTCGAGGGGTCTATAACAAACTCCTCATCCTCTTTACCGTCATCACCACCCTCGTCACCACCAGGCTGCTGCTCATCACCACCAGGCTTTACCGTGTCGTTGGTAGGATCCTCGGTACATCCAGCCACTGCAAACGATAACATTGCAGCGAACATCAAGTAACGTAAAATCTTCATTTGTGTAGTGTTTTATTTTGGTTAATCAATCGTTCCGTCGCTAGCGCCGCACGCACGTACGCGCACAGCATCACGATACAAAGTTACGCAAATTTTCCGACAAAGAAAAAGACCATCGCGATAATTTTGTACTGACCCCCAAAAGTTGGACGGATTATTAAAAAGATTTTACTGGTAAAGAGTTCGGTATTGCACCGGACTCTTTCCGCTTAATTTTAGTTTGATACGGTCGTTATTGTAGTATTTAATATACTTTCGTAGCTCTCGTTTGAAAGTGTCCATATCCGAAAACTGCTGCAAATATAGCAATTCAGATTTCATAATGCCAAAAAAGTTTTCCATCACGGCATTATCCAAGCAGTTTCCCTTGCGTGACATACTCTGTATTATGCCATATTTTTTTAGTGTTTGTTGGTAC
>JAFUPR010000123.1 GCA_017481145.1 Alistipes sp.
CGGGATAAAATACACTGAATTGTTGTGATTTGCTTTTAAATTTGTATCTTTGACATATCAAACACACTACAATCACGGTAATCAACGGTATTGCAAGAGTTTACAAGGGTATATGAGATTAAAAAAATCAGTGTTTGATTGAAGGGTTTGCCTCTGGACTGGGGCAAATCCTTTTTCTATATATTTAGAATAGCTCCAATTGTTGGGTTGGAGCGTCATGCTTCATTCGTTGGCAACCACGGAAGAGTTCCATCTGTCCAAATTGCTTATCCGTAATGGTTAAAATGCCAACATATCCATCCTTCGGCAGAGAATTTTTGACTCTTTTGATATGTACATCTGCATTTTCTCGGCTCGGACAGTGGCGTAAATAGATTGAAAATTGAAACATAGTGAAACCATCGCGCAAAAGTTGCTTTCGGAATTCAGCATACTTCTTGCGCTCACTCTTTGTCTCGGTTGGCAGGTCAAAGAAGACAAAAATCCACATTATTTGGTATTCGCTAAATCGTTCAATCATTCCATCGTCGGATATGCTATTTTACGAATCTCTCCACTGAAACACCTATATAGCGATGCAGTAGTCATCCCCACACCAATCATCAATGGGCTACGTCTATCATTCACTACAACATCAAGGACTGGAATAGATAGTAATTTGCTTTTAAGTTCCTTGGTAAGTTCTGATATATCCGCTCCACTATCAACAATCTCTGCGACCAACTTATCCACGTAGGGGCGATATGGTTCCATGATATCGTCAGCAAGACAATAGGCATTGTAACGATTATGGTGATGTATGCCTAATGTTGGGAGGAGTCCGCTACCCACTAACGAACGTGCTACAACAGCGCGAAGTATTGCATAGCCATAATTCAATAGATTATTCGGTGGAACACCCTCTCTATCGCGACGGAATCCCTTTATATCTCCGAATAAGTTTTGCCAATAAAATGCAGCTGCACGACCTTCGAGATTATCGGCATCACCACTCTTTACCTGTCTGGACCACGCCTCCATATTGCCACACTCAAGGTTTCGCTGACGATATAGCACGGCTGACTGATTAAGTATCTTTGCCTGAATGGTCTGTTGCCAAAGTTGTTTTTTGAGTGGTAGCGAGGCTTCAATTTGGTGGCGAAAGCGCTCCGACTGGGTTGTGTTACCCTCAAGAGGCAACATCAACCCCGACGGCATACGTTGTTCATCACAAGTTATAACTGCCACATTATTATCCAGCAATGCCCCTAATGCCGCTTGTGTAATGGTTATCTGCTTGTTATCAAGTACCACTACACCGATATCCTCTATTGGAATCTGCTTAACAGCAGCACTTTTGAAGGATTCGTTAAGCGATCTGTTCTTCTCTACCTCGGGTAATCGAATCTCAAGTTGAGAGAGTCGTACCGATAGGTAGGCGGGATTGCCAAAATATAATGTACGCTTTATCATATCTCAGAGATTTTACCGGTTACACTAACATGAACCTTGTGAGGGTTATATCGCGCAAATGCACCCAAGCTTTTTACTCGTATCAACTTGCCCATTTGAACTGATAGTGCTGCATTTCTATCTCCATAATACTTGTCATCAACAGTTGTTTCCAAATGATGACGAAAAAAATAGTCTTTTTGACTCAAACTTTGCACCCTATACAAATACTTGCTTAATAGCGCATAGTCATTACTACATATTGCTGTTTGGTATAACTCCTCATTCATGCCGAGTATAAACATCTCGTTTTGCTGCATCGAGAACTTAAACTTCCAAGTGGCAGACTCGGGAAGTTGCTTCTGGAATGATTCGGGCATATCGTCACTTACCTTATCCCAAGCCTCACTAAGGTTCTTTATGATATATGGGATGCCATACTTCTTGCGCTCAACAGCGTGCCAGAAGGTGACAATATGTTCTTGCCAATTTCCCTTTTCATCCTCGTAAATGGCGACATGGTGATTATTTCCAGGCTTTACAAATGCAATAGGCTCTCCATCTTCGTTATAGCGCAAAGGCACAGTGGAGTTAAGCCCCGTATAACGTCTCACACTGCGAATCTCACGCCCTTGATGGTCAAGTACAGGCTCAGCAAAGGCTTTCTCTGGTCTGCCACCAAACTGTTCCAATCGCTCACGTAAGATTTCGCGAATACGCTTATCTACGACATCCTCAACATGTTCAAGCGCGATACTACCAACCTTATACTTAATAACATAATCTTTCTTGCCACTCTCGCTATTCGTAATACGGCCATAAACACTCTCCTCGCTCAATGCACCACGAGGTATGATAATCCCGCGTTGAACACAAATACGCTTACCACCCTTGTGTATATAGCGTTTACCAACACTCACTGCACGTTTACCGCCCTTGAATGATACAGCGATACCATCAACCACTCTTGCAACCTCAGCAGTAGAGAAGTGAGGCTGTTGTTTGATATATCTCTGCAAACGTGTTAATCTCTCCTTGGTCTCCTCGCCTTGTTTTTCATCAACCACTAAGCTGTAGGCAACCTCCTTTAGAGAGTTGAGGTTATTAATGCGCTGAATGTACCCCTGCTTGGTACAAGCTATCGTAAGAGCATCAATAGCATGGTGGCGGTGATCCATGCGCTTGCTCCAATCTTTAATACGCTCCACCTCGATTTTTTTACCATCAACCTCTCGCTCAACCATTTCGGTCAATCCTGCGTTGCGATAGCGCTCGAAATTCAACGTGTGCAACACCTCGTCCCATCCCCAAATGTGGCGAATAAAATCAGTAATGCTACCACTCGTTGCATAGACATTATGACATATTGACAGCAACATCTCCTTAGCCTTTTTTGCTATATATTGACTCTCGCGCAATTGACGCTCGATAAAGTCTGTGGGTATATCCTTTGCAGGCATAAGGAGTTTATTGCGTTTAGTGTTCGATATACCTCCATTTTTGCGCTCTGCCAATTCATTAACTCGTGCAACATAGGCCTCGAACTCTCCCACACCTCTACTCTCCATAAAATCATAGGCTGTACGATTATTTTTCTCCTTATTACACTTACGACAAGCACAAACTTTATTTGAGAAACTATCATCAAATAGTAGCGAGCGTGGAATTATATGTTCGACCTCCACACCAAAGCCAAGTAAAAACTCCTTTACGTTTACTGGAGCACCACAATACATACAACATTTATCTGCCTCATCCCACATTTTCCACTTCTGTATGCGCGAGCGCGTGGGCACCAGTCCATACTCTTCATTAATGCGCTTTGCAATGGCCTCATTAACCCTCTGATTACTACTCATCGCTTTCGAAGCCTTCTCTCGCTCCTCGCGACTCTGCTTGAGCTCACGCGCAAGCTCAACTCGTATCTCATCAAAGCGACCATACTCATCCATTAAGGCATTAACCAAATTGACCAGCTGATTTAGTATTTTCTCCACCACTGGTTGGCGCAACTCCCCATTTGGTATAGGCAATAGGCGCTCAACAAGTTCTCGTGCGCTATTCTGCTCTCGTGTGAGTGGTGTATCATCATATCCTGCAGCAATTTTTGCATCGTAGTACTGCATACCCTCTTGTAGGTAGGGAAGTATCTTTCGTATAGCACGAGATGACTTGTTACCATAGCCAGCCTTCACAAAATCTATCTGACACAGCGCATCAATAACATCCTCATCCACAATATTGTACTTGTGACGAAGAAGACCACGCAGCTCCTCAATATCAGATATGGAATACAGAGTGTGCCATAGTCGATATAGTGGCTCATGTTCAAACGAGGAGTCTATTATCTTGGTTAACTCTCCCGTATCGGTATTTACTATATTACCATCTATAACCTTTAGGTCAAAGCGTAATAACTCATGAGCCTGGGGATAGTCGCCTAATGCATTACGAATGGCGTAATATGTAGTATTTCCCTGTAAACCAGCACCCACAGCCTTACTAAAAAGCCACTCCTTTGACTTAATGCCAAGTATAGTTTTCAGATTAGCGCTCTTCAACTTATCATTCGTATTCATAAAGTCGAAGATAGCTTGCTTCTGCTCCAAGGTAATATGTAACGTATCATTAACCTTATTACAGATAGTCAAGTTATTAATACACTCCCATATCTTGCACACTTGAAATAGTGGTGAGCTACGTGGAGCAACCTTTGGCCCTTGATTACGTACACGCCCACTATGGTCATTCAATACGTCATGCCTCTCAAGCTCACAACGCCCAACAAGGTGTTTGCACGATTTCAATGGTCGCTGATGGAAGATGATATAATCACGAATATAGGCAATACGCTCCTTTGTAAGTATGTCTGGATAGAATTTCTTTTGACATGACATAATAGCATCATACTCCTCAATATAGGCTATTCGTGGATATGTACGCTCCTTACAGCGAAATGCTGCATTACTAAGCAACCCTTGATACACGAACTCACCAATAGTTAAGCCTTGTTCCTTTATCTCGCGGTAGCGATCAACAATCTGCTGAACATGCGCACCAAGTTTTTTATCTCCAAAATCAGATTTTGCCGTGCGATATCCACGCTTCTGATTAATATGACACAATACACGCCCTAATTCAGAGAGAGAAATTTGCTCTTTAACCGACCTAGCACGCACTCGCCACAACTCCAGTTTATTAATACCTAACGGAGTACCATCCCATATACTTGCACGTTTTAACTCCTCTAAGAGCAGTGTGCGACGAAGTTGATAGCGGTCGTAGCCCTTGCGCTGCGTACGTTTAGCCGTTCTATCTGCATTTTTAGTTATTGCCTGACCTTTAGAAAACTGAGTGTTCTCATCGGTTGTAAGTGGGAGTATGCGACTTCCGATAGCGATAATCTTATCAACCTCCTCAGTCTGTTCATTTCCTATCACCTCCTTAGTGTTCTCCTCAATGATAGCCCATCCAATACTCGATGAACCTAGATCAAGTCCAAGTATTCGTTTCATAATGCATACAAATTTAAAAGAGTATCACAAATTTAAGAAATAATTTGGATAATTGCCAACTTTAGATTACTTTTGTAGTACAAATTTAAAAGCAAATCACAATAAGGATTATTCCGTTGTGAAAACATTCAAGGCGGGGCAACTCGCCTTTTTTGTTCTGATTATAATTGTTCTATAATAAGAGAGAATCCAAGCACTTTTGAACTATACCTGGACGGTGTACCGAAAAGGAACATAATTTTTATTCAGTTTTACCGCATCAAAAAGAGTTATTTTGTATCTTTGCCATCGTAACGATGGGTCTATTACAGTTATGTTTTGCGCACAATTAGGGTCTCACGTGGTATAGACAATCTACTTTTTGCTATCTTTGTAACATGAAGCAGACAGCGATATACTCTTTTATTACGCTAATGACCGTGTTGGGCTTTAGCAGTGCTATGGCGCACAACCCCATTCCTACGTTTGTAGAGGCCGACGACCCCATTACGCTTAGTGCCGAGCAGGAGACTGCATGGAACAATGCTGAGGCGGGCGTTAATGCTATGTGGGCATCGACAGATCGGCGCTATGGCCGTAGCATAGTGCCCGCAGATAGTGGCATTGACACTCTACACCTCGTAGCATGGCGTGGCGAGCGTGTATCGGCACAACTTCTCCTATGGACTACAAGCGACACCGAGGATGTGGGGTGCAGGGTCGAGCCATTTAGGGCGGAGGGAGTCTCGCTACCCGCAACTATTGCCCAAGCTCGCTTTGTACGCTACACGCTGACAGGCGCGTCGCTTGCAGCAGACATGCTCGATAACATTCACAGCATGGACATAAGTGCTAAGAGTGTTCGCCCCGTGTGGCTCACCATCGCCGTACCCGTAGATGCCGTAGCGGGTAACTACTCGTCTAACGTCGTCATCGCCATCGGCGGCAACGACAGCATACGACTACCACTGACGCTCGAGGTGCAGCAATACACGCTCTCCACACCCGACCAGTGGAGCTATCACCTCGACTTATGGCAACACCCCACCGCCGTAGCCCGCACCGAGGGGCTCGAGCTATGGAGTGACGCCCACTTCGAGGCGCTAAGGCGCAATATGACACTCCTGGCCAACGCGGGACAGAAGGTTGTGACCGCCACGCTGAACAAAGATCCATGGAATCACCAATGTTACGACGGCTATGCCCCAATGATTCGATGGACACTTCATAGCGACGGGCGCTGGAGCTACAACTACGACATCTTTGACCGCTGGGTAGAGATGATGTTTAGCCTCGGCATCGACAAGATGATTAACTGCTACTCGATGGTGCCATGGAACTGCGAGATAGAGTACTACGACGAGGCTACCCATGAGGTTGTGACCATCAAGGCCGAGCCGAGCAAGCCGATATTCTCGGAGGTATGGCGACATTTTCTCGTCGACTTTAAGGAGCATCTACATACCAAGGGGTGGCTCGACATTACCAACATAGCCATGGACGAACGTGCCCCCGAGGAGATGGATGCTGCCGTCAAGGTATTGGCCGAGTGCGCCCCCGAGATGGGCTTTGCCATCGCCGACATGCACAAGTCGTATAGGCGCTATATGAATATGCGCGACGTGTGCGTGGCACAGGAGCAGCCCGCCGACCACGACGACATACTCTCGCGTCGCGAGCAGGGCTACAGCACCACCTTCTATATATGTTGCAACCCATCCTATCCCAACACCTTCACCATCTCCGAGCCCTACGAGGCCGAGCTACTTGGCTGGTATGGCCTTGCACATGACTACGACGGCATGTTGCGCTGGGCGTATAACTCATGGCCCGAGAATCCTGCCTACGACTCGCGCTACGGCAATTGGAGTCCAGGTGACACCTTCCTTATCTACCCACATGCCCGCTCCTCGATACGCTTCGAGCGTCTCATCGATGGCATCGAGGTTGCCGAGAAGGTGCGTACACTGCGTAATATGGGCATCGATACCAACAAGGTGGAGAGCATCTTGGCAAAGATTCGTTCCACCAACATCAACGACCCCAACGAACCATGGCGCGAGATTGTAGCCGAGGCACGTGAGGCGCTAAATACTATTTCGAAGTAGAGAGTTCAAACCAGACGATGAAGTACCGACCACTGAAATATGGCATCACACTAATTATGATGTTAGCGTATACGCTCATTGACGCCATAGCCTCGCCTAACGACGACCTTGTTATGTGGTATCGTAGGGCTGCAACGGTATGGGAGGAGTATCTACCCTTAGGCAATGGACACATGGGCATGACGATGTCGGGAGGCGTAGCCACCGACCATATAATCCTCAACGAGGGTACTATGTGGACGGGGTGCGTGCAGCATACGGACAATGCCGAGGCAGTAACATGGCTGCCTAAGATACGCGAGGCGCTCCTTCGTGGCGACAATCGCGCTGCAGAGCTCATGATGTACCGCTACTTCACATGCTCGGGCGGAGGCTCAGCATCACCCGAGTATGGCAGCTACACGATGTTGGCAGACCTGCATATCGACCATGTTGGTATCGACAATCTCACCATCAGCGACTACCGCCGCGAGTTAAGTCTCTCGGAGGCTGTAGCACGCACGTCGTATAGTGTCGATGGTGCAACCTTCCATCGCGAGTATCTATGCTCTATGGCCGACGATGTTGCCATCATACACCTAAGCTCTGAGCATAAGAGCGACTATCGCCTACGCCTCACGCACCCCAAGGGTATGGATGTAAGAGCCGAGGGTAACAACCTTACGATTGAGGGCACTCTGCCGAGTGGCAACGATAGCGCTGGGATGTCGTTCTACGGCATGCTGCACGTCGTAGGCGATGGCGTCGTAGAGAGCGACGGTAGCAGCCTGACAATCCGAGATGCAGGTGATGTGACAATATATATCGCTGCCGCCACAGACTACAATAATGCCAAGTATCGCTCCTGTGTGACTACCTCCATCGCTCGATGTAGGGGCTACAAGAGGATGCTACGTCGCCATATCACGGCACACCGCGCACTCTTTGATAGGGTTAGCATAGACCTTGGTGCGCAGCCTACCGACATAGCCACCGACGAGCGTATCGAGCGCTATGCTGCGGGGCATGATGATGCTCCACTGGCGGCACTATACGCCCAGTATGGTCGCTACCTACTCATCGCCTCGGCACACAATGCCGTGCTGCCTCCCAACCTCCAGGGCATCTGGACCGACGATATATGGTGTCCATGGAATGGCGACATGCACCTCAACATCAACCAGCAGATGAACCACTGGCCCTTGGAGGTGGGCAACCTCGCCGAACTTATAGACCCCGTCACACGCTATGCCGAGATGTTGGCCTCGTCGGGCAGACATACCGCTCGCCACTTCTACGATGCCGATGGGTGGTGTGCTCACGTGTTGGCCAACGCTTGGGGCTTCACCTCGCCCTCGGAAGACCCCTCATGGGGAGCCACCAACACCTGTGGGGCATGGCTCACCCTCCACCTCTGGGAACACTACCTCTATACTCTCGACAAGGCATACCTCGCCAGGGTCTATCCCACAATGCGCGGTGCGGCCGAGTTTCTACGCTCGATTCTTGTTGAGCACCCCGCCACGGGCTACCTTGTCACTGCCCCCACAACATCTCCCGAGAATGGCTTCTACCTCAACGATGAGGATGCTGCGCATGGCATTGTCACCCATGTATGTCTCGGCTCGACGATGGATAATCAGATTGTACGCGAGCTACTCACTGCCGTCGTTGCTGCGGCTGATGTGCTCGACTGCGACGCCGCACTTCGCGACACATACACCCAGACGCTCGCACGCCTTGCCCCCAACCGCATAGCCTCGGATGGCAGGCTTATGGAGTGGATGGAGGAGTACCGCGAGGCTGAGCCCGAACATCGCCATGTGTCACACCTCTTCGGCCTATATCCCGCAGCACAGATATCGCGTCACACACCCGAGCTTATGGAGGCGGCACGTCGCACCCTCGAGCTACGTGGTGATGCTGGCACGGGATGGTCACGTGCATGGAAGATATGCTTCTGGGCACGCTTAGGTGACGGTGATAGGGCGCATAAGCTCCTGGGCTCACTCTTAGAGCCCGCCATCGTCGACGGCAAACATCGTGGTGGCACCTATCCCAACCTCTTCTGCTCGCACCCACCATTCCAGATTGATGGTAACTTTGGCGGTGCTGCTGGCATAATGGAGATGCTTCTTCAGAGCCACGACGGAGCCATCACCCTCCTGCCAGCACTACCCTCAGCATGGCGTGAGGGTGAGTTCCACGGCTTATGTGGTCGTGGCGACGTAGAGGTGTCGTGTCGCTGGAGCGATGGCAAGGCTGTGGAGGCTTGGCTACTTAGTGGCCGCAATCAGCATATCACCCTACGTACGGCCGAGGGCATCGAGCAAGAGGTAGAGTGCCGCCGTGGCGTCAAAACACACATCAGACTGCAATGAGTCCCGCCTATTGTCGATACGTTACCACGCTCATTGCACTTACTCTCGTATGTGTGACGAGGCTATATGCCCAGGACGACCAGTCGGATTACCTACAATACAAATTCTACAAAGAGGATATCGGCACTACCAATGACCTATGGCTCACAGCCATAGAGCGAGATGAATATGACGATAATATTGTCGCTGGCGACTTCGTCGCAAATACCCTATACTCACTCTCGACTTTGGGATTTCAACGTCGCGGTGAAGGGTATCACGCCCAGAGGTACTTAGTCGGCGAACTCGACATATCGTACTCCACAGCCCGCATGCTCAGGGCACTGGGTCTACGCCACGATGACCATATAGATGCCGAGGGCGACATACAACGCTACTTCAAGGATCGGGATGCGCAATACTATCCTGGACACTACATACGTGCCGAGTTCTCGGGCTGCAACTACCTCGGTGGTGTAAGCCATCGAGCGAGCTACAAGCCACTGAAGAATGGCGTTAGGCTTGATGACGGCTGGAGCTTTGGACACCACGCACGCCTACGTACGGGGCGCGACATCTATGTCGATGGAGTCTACAGCAATTCGCTCGACATAGCTGCCATGGCGACATTCCGCGACCGCCGCGACTGGCTCAATATCGCCCTTATGCTTCCACTCTCGGAGCGTGGCCTTCGTAGCGCCTCTGTGGAGGAGGCCTACACGCTCACCGATAATAGACTCTACAACCCATCGTGGGGTGTGCAAGATGGCAAGGTGCGTAACTCACGTGTAGCCACTACGTTACGTCCCGAAGTTGTAGCCCTCTGGCAGCGACGCCTCACGGCCGTAACAACAATGACACTAGGTGCCAACCTCTGTTACGAGTGGCACGGTTATACCACCCTCGCATGGTTCAATGCACTTAGTCCTGCGCCCGACAACTACCGCTATCTGCCATCGTTCTATACCGACGATGACACCTCACGTGAGGTGCGCGAGGCGTGGCTCGGAGGCGACGAGCAATATACACAGATAGACTGGCAGGGACTATACCACACCAATGCTTTGCAACAAGATGGTAGTGCTCGCTATGCCGTGGAGCGTAGACAGGCGAATATGCTACGTACGGCGGCTGCCCTCGCCTTCGAGAGTCGCGTGGGTGATGTTGACGCTGAATATGGCATAGAGGTCGACTACCGCACCGTACATGAGTTCAAGGTTATGGATGACCTCCTCGGCGCCTCGCATATTGTCGATATAGATTACTACCTTATCGACGATGCCACCTATGCCAACAACCTACAAAACGACCTTCGCAACCCCAATCGCACCATAGTGGAGGGCGACCGTTACGGCTACGACTACCGCCTCTCGCGCCTCGGTGTAGCACTCTACGGCTCTGCACTATACGCATGGGAGGATATGACCATCGTCGCAAAGCTACGTATAGGCATGGACAACACCTCGCGTCGTGGCTATTACGAGAAGGAGCTATTCCCCGACGCAGGCTCCTATGGTCGCTCGCGCAACCTCACGACAAACCCCTACCACATCAACGTAGCATGGCGCTACAACCTCGGCAGTCATACGCTCTCCGTATCTGCCGCACTCCATGGCACAAGCCCCGATATGGAGGATATGTTCCTCCAGACTCAGTATAACAATCGTGCGACGGAGGAGTATCGACTCACTACGCTATTTCGTACCAACATTTCGTACCGATATACCCACCACAAGGTGGGAGTTGCGGCAACGCTCTTTTGCAGAACCTCTTCAGGCGAGAGTGATGTCCTACACTATTACGACGACCTTGCCTCCCTCTACTCGGATGCGGTCATAAGCGGCATTGGGCGCATAAGTCTTGGTATCGAGGCCTCGGCCACGGTACGCTGGGGACAATATCTATCCTCGACGGCGATGCTTACGGCAGCCATGTACCGCTACCGCGGTAATGCCAAGGTGCAACTCTATGCCGACACGGACAACGACCTCATAGCCACATCGTACGCTGCAACCAAGGGTTTACACACTGGAGCACCCGAGCTTGCCGCATACGGCGATATTACGTTCCGCCACTCGGGATGGATGGCACGCTTAGGACTAAGTTATGCGGGCATGCGCTATGTCGAGCCATCGGTCGTGCGCCGCACCGAGAGGGTACTATCCTTCACCCAATCGCCCGAGGAGCGCACTATGCTTAGCTCTGAGGAGCACCTTGACGATGCCGTTATGCTCGATGCCACACTATCGAAACGCATAAAACTAAAGGGCGACCTTCGACTCAACATACAGCTTAGCGCTCGCAACCTATTGGGGAGTAGCCACGTGCGTAATGGTAGCGAGCAGAGCCGCATACGTCGCACCACAACCGCGGGGCGCACCTTCATCACGCCCTTCGCCAACCGCCTCACCTACACCTACCCCCGCACCTTCTACCTCGCCGCTTCGTTGTGGTTTTAGGAATGCGAAAAAATAAGTGCATCAAATTTTGTAGAAGATTGTCGGGATTGTTTGAATTTTAGAAGAAGGTGTGCAGCAGTAGCTGCATGACTGATGACAAAATACAAACAAGCTGGCAAGATTCGTAAAATGATGCAAGTTATTTTTTGAACAGGACTTAGCCATACATCTCCCACGAAGCACGCCAACATGGCAACCTTTTTGCCTCTACATTTTTCATTTTAGACTTTTTTTCGTACCTTTACCCCGATTTGTATATATATAGTACCAACTACAATGAGTTGTAATAAGAAACATATACCCGAGATTGGTCGTGGATGCATATTCTGCGACTGCGGCGACGAGATTGAGGCAAGAGCTGCTGAGGGTTGCTATAAGCTGCACGAGACAAACTGGTTGGAGGAGTATCCTAACAATATTCCTACCGACATCTTCGAGGTGCGCTTTAAGAACACGCGCCGCTCATACTATCAGAATGTCAACAACTTAGACCTTAAGCGCGGTGATATTGTCGCCGTCGAGGCACAGCCTGGTCACGACATAGGCATCATCTCGCTCACGGGCGACATGGTGGCCAAGCAGATGCGTCGTGTGGGCTTCAACCCCCACAATGGCGAGTTCAAAAAGATATATCGCAAGGCGCGTCCCTACGATATCGAGCGCTGGCAGGAGGCCATAGCCTTAGAGCATGAGACGATGATCGCCTCACGACAGATTGCAGCCGACATGGGTCTAAACATGAAGATTGGCGACGTGGAGTATCAGGGCGATAAGCTCAAGGCCATCTTCTACTACATCGCCGACGAGCGTGTCGACTTCCGCGAGCTCATCAAGGTCTTTGCCGAGAGATTTCATATACGCATCGAGATGAAGCAGATTGGTGCACGCCAGGAGGCGGGACGTATCGGTGGTATTGGTGCCTGTGGCAGAGAGCTATGTTGTGCATCATGGATGTCGAGTTTCTCGAGTGTGACGACAAATGCTGCGCGCGTGCAGGAGATATCGCTCAACCCGCAGAAGTTAGCAGGTCAGTGCTCGAAACTCAAGTGCTGCCTCATGTACGAGTATGACGTATACGCAGACGCACGACGCACCATGCCGCGCCTCAAGGAGCCACTACAGACGCTCGATGGCGAGTACTTCCTCATCAAGATTGACCCGCTGGCAGGCACCATGACATTCTCGACAAGCAAGAACGCCATGGCCAACCTCACAACGCTACCAGTAAGCCGTGTGAAGGAGATATTGGCACTCAACCGTGCTGGCGAGAAGGCCGAGACGCTTGTAGGTGATAGTGTCGAGGAGGTTGTTGAGGAGCCCACATACCGCAGCGAGGAGGATAGCATCACTCGCTTCGACAATAAGTCGAAACGCAACAAGCGCAACAAGCGTCGTAATGATAAACGCGACGACCGCCCCAAGGGCGACAAACAGGAGGCCTCGGAGCAGCCCAAGGAGCAGCGAGAGTCAAAAGAGCCTAAGGAGCCCCGAGAGCAAGCCAAGGAGCAGTCCAGGGAGCAACGTGAGCGTCGTGGACGCGGGCGCAACAATGGTCGCCGTGGCCGCAATGGTGCGGAGCGCACGGAGCGTGGTAACAGAGAGGAGACGAAGCAGCAGTAATGATAAGGCGTATAGTATATACCCTCGTGGTGGCATGCGTAATGGTGGCATGTGGTGGCACTGGTCGTAGTGTCGAGATGCACGACACGAAGGAGAACATCTGGTCTACGACCGAGGACTTCGTCTACGACAATGTCGACACTCTCTCGAAGAGGGAGATAGACATCGTCGTGCGCTATGCTGGTGAGCATGTAACCGAAAGTGTCGAACTCACCGTCATGACCTTATCACCCGACTCGATGGTCGTAGCTGAGCCATTCACACTACACATACCACAGCTTGGGGATATGCGTCCCGAGGAGCATACGTTCACCTACCGCCGCAACGTCGTTCTCAGCCAGAGGGGTAAGTATCTCTTTCGCCTGAAGCCCACTGCTGCGGCCAAGGGCATAAGCTCGATAGGGGTAGTCATAACGGAACCTGAAACCGAGAAGTAAACCATGGGAAAAGATAAGCTAAGAAAGTTTGCCGAGAACCTCACGTTCAAGTGCATGGTACAGCCCGAATTTGAGGATATATTTCACAAGGATCACCCGCTCAAGGGTCGTTGGCACAAGGAGTTCTTCCACAACGACAACCCCATTGTCTTGGAGCTCGGCTGTGGCCGCGGCGAGTACACCGTGGCTCTTGCGGAGCGCAACCCAAACAAGAACTACATAGGCATCGACATCAAGGGTGCGCGCATGTGGCGTGGAGCAAAGACGGCCACGGAGCGAGGCATGGAGAATGTGGGCTTCGTGCGTACGCGCATAGAGTTCATACGTTCGTTCTTTGCCGAGGGTGAGGTGTCGGAGATATGGATAACCTTCCCCGACCCACAGCTCAAGAGCCGTCGCGCTAAGAAGCGTCTGACGTCACCGCTATTCTTGGCCAACTACAAGCAGATGCTCACAACCGATGGTGTCATCAACCTCAAGACCGACTCTAAGCATCTATACAACTATACCGCAGCTGTTATCGACCGCCTCGGCCTCGACGTAGAGGTACAGAACGACGACATCTACGGCTCGGGCTACGCCGATGAGGTGCTATCGGTAAAGACGGCCTACGAGACTAAGTTTGTAGCCATGGGTCTGCCTATTACGTACACACGCTTTCGCTTAGGCGGCTGCTCAGTCTTCGAGCATTTTGACTGGGAGGGAGACGATGTGTTGGAGAAGGATGCCGAGAGTAACAGAACTAAAGCCTTCTAATAGATATGGGAAAGAGAAGAAAGGATTACCCTCTAATTGAGGGACTACATATAACGACACTTGCTGCCGAGGGCAAGGCTATGGGCAAGCACGACAATCAGGTAGTCTTCGTGCCCATGACCATACCTGGCGATGTTGTGGATGTGCAGATACGTAAGCACCACCGCCGATATATGGAGGGCACGGTAGTACGCTTCGTCGAGAAGTCACCCCTCAGAGTAGAGGCCTTCTGCGAGCACTTTGGCATCTGCGGTGGCTGCAAGTGGCAAAACCTACCCTACGAGGAGCAGCTCAAGCAGAAGACCAAGCAGGTCGAGGATCAGCTTGTGCGCATCGGCCACCTCAACATCCCCGAGGTGCGCCCATGCCTTGGCTCGGAGCGCACGCGCGAGTACCGCAACAAGCTTGAGTTCACCTTTGCCGATAGGCGCTGGCTTACGTACGAGGAGATTGCCGAGGGTGGCGATATAGCCTCAGCACCCGCCGTTGGCTTCCATATCCCTGGTTGCTTCGATAAGGTTTTAGACATCAACAAGTGTCATCTTCAGATAGATTTATCTAACCGTATTCGTCTGGCAACTAAGACCTTCTGCATCGACCACGGCTACTCGTTCCACAATGCTCGACTACACGAGGGACTCATGCGTACGATGGTCATACGTACCGCCTCTACGGGTGAGGTTATGGTCATCGTGGTATTCAACGAGAACGACACGGAGCGCATCAACGCCCTAATGTCACACCTCCGCGACAAGTTCCCCGAGATTACGTCACTCATATACATGGTCAACGACAAGTGGAACGACTCGCTGGGCGACCGCGAGCCTATATGTTTTGCAGGCAAGGACCACATCATCGAGGAGATGGAGGGTCTAAAATTCAAGGTGGGCCCCAAGTCGTTCTACCAGACCAACTCGGAGCAGGCATACGAACTATATAAGGTGACACGCGAGTTTGCCGAGCTTAAGAATGGGGACATCCTCTACGACCTCTATACAGGCACGGGTACTATCGCCAATTTCTGCGCTCGCCGCGCTCGTAAGGTTGTGGGCGTTGAGTATGTGCCCGAGGCTATCGAGGATGCTGTGATTAACTCGCACCTGAATAATATCGACAATACGACGTTCTATGCTGGCGACATGAAGGATGTACTTAGCGATGAGTTTGTCGAGCGCAACGGTCGTCCCGATGTTATCATCCTCGACCCACCACGCGCAGGTGTCGATGAGCGCGTCATAGAGGTTATCAAGCGCGCAGCACCCGAGCGTATGGTCTACGTAAGCTGCAACCCCTCGACACAGGCGCGCGACTTAGCACTCCTCAGCGACATGTACGACATCCTCGCTGTGCAGCCCGTCGACATGTTTCCCCACACACACCATGTGGAGAATGTCGTGAAGTTGCGTAAGCGCGAATAGGAGAATTGTGCTATAGGTAGTTGAACAAGGGGGGTGAGGGAAAAAACCTTATTGTTCAGCCCGATGAAGATCTATGACTGCAAGGTCGCTATGTGTACCTATTCTGAAGGGAGGCCCCCAGAGTGAGAGGCCACTCGACACGTAAGCGTGGGTATGCGACCAGTGACGATAGCCATGACTCTGATCGTACATAGCCTCCGTAATGAGGCTTAGAGGCCATATCTGTCCGTGATGCGTATGTCCTGAGAGGTGGATGTCCACGCCGAGCTTATCGCTCTTAGCTATGTCATAGGGCTGGTGGTCAAGGACAACGACAGGGTGCGACATATCTACACCGCGAAGAAGCTCGCCGAGAGGCGCACGACGTCGATTAAAGCGATCATCGCGACCAACAAGCTGTATGCCAGAGTGAAGCGTCACGACGCTATCGCGTAGTAACACAAGGCGTGTATCACGAATGAAGGCTTCGGATGCCTCTATGCCACTGATATACTCGTGGTTACCTGGAACAACATAGATACCCTCACGAGCCTCAATCCTATCTAACACCTCGCCCATACACTCACCCCTAACGGGCGTGATGCTATTGTCTATAAGGTCGCCAACGATGACAACAACATCGGGATGCTGGGCGTTGATAAGCTCGACATACCTCTCTAAGGCACGGCGGTCGGTACCATAGCCAAGGTGCACGTCACTAACGACAACCATACGCACGTCCTCGCTCGCGATGCTCTTATCAAGTGCTATATCGAGGTGCTCAACTTTCGGATTACGATAGTTTATATTGCCATAGACAAGTAGTAGCGTGGTGATGCCTAAAGCATAGACAACACCGTGGTGCAAGGCTGGAATAAAGAGTCCGAGTAGATCGAAAAGGGCAGTGGCAAGCACCATGTAGAGTATAAACACCATCCACGTAGTACCCAACCACATCATAGCCTTGGTAAGCAGCGGGCAGTGCTCGCTATTACGCATAGCCATGGCCACGAAAAAGAGTAGCGAAATGCCCCAAAAGAGTATGGTAAAGCCTATGCGCACGGCCATGGGCGCCGTTTGCAACAGCTGCCACAGACGCCAGAAGATGTAGCCATTACCAGCTACATATAGCATCATCATCACAATTCCCATCCACACCATAACAACCTCATTATAGGTTAATCCTTTGCTCTAATTCCTCGTTTTGCAGCCTCCTCCTCCATAAGGCGATATGCCGCATCATAGTCGTTGGGGATAACACCATCGAGGATGGCATTCTTTATCACCTCCTTAATCTCGCCTATGACACTCGACGGCGGCAGATTGTAGGTCTTCATTATTATGTCGCCCGTGATTGGGGGCTGGAAGTTACGCACCCTGTCCCGCTCCTCAAGGTCGCGCATCTTCTCGCGCACGAGTTCAAAGTTCTTGAGGAAGAGTCGCACCTTATTATCGTTGCCCGAGGTTATATCCGCCTCGCAGAGCATCATCAGCTTCTCCACGTCGTCACCCGCCTCGAACAAGAGACGACGCACCGCCGAGTCTGTAACCAACTCCTCGGATAGAACTATAGGCCTCATGTGTAGGAATACCATCTTCTGCACGAAGCGCATAGGCTCGTTCATCGGCAGCTTCAGGCGACGGAAGAGCTGCGGTATCATCTTCGAGCCAACAGCCTCATGCTGGTGGAATGTCCACCCCTGACGCGGATCGTATGCCTTAGTCGAGGGCTTGCCTATGTCGTGGAAGAGTGCCGCCCAGCGTAACCATATATCGTCCGAGCGCTTAGCGAGATTGTCGAGCACTTTCATCGTGTGCTCGAAGTTGTCCTTATGCGCATGCTTACCCCTACGCTCTACTCCCGCCATGCGGTCGAGCTCTGGAAGGACATACTTCAACAAGCCCGAGGTGCGCATGAGTGTAAGGCCAATGGAGGGCACGGGCGATGCCATAATCTTGTTTAGCTCCACAGCGATACGCTCCTTAGTGATAATCTTGATGCGCTCCGCCTGACGCTCTATGCCCTCGAAAGTCTCATCGTCAATGTCGAAGCCCAACTGCGAGGCAAACCTCACGGCACGCATCATGCGTAGCGGGTCGTCCGAGAAGGTCTTATCTGGCTCGCATGGCGTACGTATGATACAGTCCTCCATATCCTCCATACCACCGAAGGGGTCAACCAACTCTCCAAAGTTGGCACTACTGAGCGACCACGCCATAGCATTGATGGTAAAGTCCCTACGTCGCTGGTCATCCTCCAACGTGCCAGGCTCAACATGCGGGTTACGCGACTCGGGCGAGTAGCTCTCCCTGCGCGCCCCGACAAACTCCACCTCCGCATCCCTCCAACGAAGCATGGCCGTACCATAGGTCTTATATATCGTCAACTTAGCACCTAACTCGCGCGCCAGCTCCTCGGCAACAGCAACACCACTGCCCACGACCACAACGTCGATATCCGACGAGGGTCGACGTAGGTAGTAGTCGCGCACATAGCCGCCAACGACATACGCCTCGACGCCCATACGATCGACAACACGCGTGATATGCTTAAATATGGGATGTCTAAGAGGCATGTTACTTACCGTTATTCTGTGCGCGTGTGATGCAACGCTGATAGGTGCTCACCGTATTCTCCAAACCCCAATAGAGGGCGTCGCTAATCAATGCATGACCTATAGAAACCTCGTCTACCCACGGTATGCGCTCGATGAAGTATTGCAAGTTCTCGGTGCTCAGGTCGTGACCCGCATTAAGCCCAAGACCCACGCGACGAGCCTCCTCGGCAGCAGCGACGTATGGGGCAATGGCAGCCTCGCGGTCAGCAGCATAGCCCGAAGCATAAGCCTCGGTATAGAGCTCTACACGATCGGCACCACACTCCTTAGCCGCTGTGACCATCTCAACAACAGGGTCAACAAAGATAGAAACACGAATGCCCGCCTTATGGAAGCGTTCCGACATCTGCAGTAGGAAGTCGCGATGACGGATGGTATCCCAGCCTGCAGATGAGGTGATAGCATCCTCAGCATCGGGGACGAGTGTCACCTGCGCAGGGCGCACCTCCTCGACAAGCTTGCAGAAGCTCTCAATGGGGTTGCCCTCGACATTCAACTCTGTGGCAATGTGAGTCTTAAGCTCGCGCACGTCCGAGTAACGAATATGTCGAGCATCGGGACGCGGATGCACCGTGATACCGTCGGCACCAAAGCGCTCAATGTCAAGTGCTGCCTTCAACAGATTGGGTACATTACCGCCACGCGAGTTGCGCACAACGGCAATTTTATTAATATTTACACTTAGCTTTGTCATACTTCTTGCAATAAATAGGGTCACAACCATCAATAAATAGGGTCTCAACCATTGAAACCACAATACTTTTTCTTACCTTTGTAGTAGCAAAGTTACGATTTTTTTTCATTCCGAGACAATGAACATAATACTTTTTTCGCGCAAGCAACTTAACCACCGACGCGAGCAGCTCGCAACGATGCTCCACGAGATCGACCGCTTAGGCCTTGACTACACTATAAATGAGGACTTTGCGGCGGTCATAGAGTCGCTCTTAGGGGTGCATATTCCCGCCGAGCGTATCTTTAGCGACAGCATCGCTGCCAGTGGCGATGATGTTGTTGTAACATACGGTGGCGATGGTACGCTGTTAGATGCTGTAACACTACTTCAGGATAGCAGCATACCTGTTGTGGGCATCAACTGCGGCCGCTTGGGCTATCTCACGGCCGACGATGGCCAGGGCATTGCTGCGCTCTTTGAGCGCATAGCTCGCCGTAGCCTCGAGTTCGAGCACCGACAGATGCTCGCCGTCGAGGGCGACATTCCCACAACACTCACCGCCCTCAACGAGGTGACAATACACCGCCATGGCGCTACGATGATATCCATCGACACGCTCATAAACGATAAGCCCGTGGCCACCTACCACGGTGATGGCCTGATTGTTGCAACCCCTACGGGCTCAACGGCCTACTCGCTCAGCGCTGGAGGCCCCGTATTAGACCCCCTATGTCGTTGTTTCATACTCTCACCCTTAGCTCCGCACAACCTGACGATGCGCCCCGTGGTCATCCCCGACAACAGCGTAGTGCGTCTGCGTGTTCACACACGTAGTGGCGAGGCATTCCTCTCGGCCGACAACCGCACCTTCTCACTCAAAGATGGCGCCGAAGTAACACTGCATAAGGCTGCAAGTGAGCTAATTTTGGCTGTGCCACATAATAATACGTTCTACGACACGTTAAGAGAGAAGATGATGTGGGGCGTAGATAAGCGCTAAAAAACAGAGTACAACGTCGCGCGAACTACAACGCTAATAATCAAGATGTTATCACCGCTCCACGCGTACACGTGAGAAAATTTGCTCGTAATAGAGCGTGATTTGTAAATTTATTTACTACTTTTGTAGGTTATTTAAGTAGATTATGAGCCATAATAGAGCCATACCGCAACACGTTGCCATCATCATGGATGGCAATGGCCGCTGGGCTAAGCAGCGCAACAAGGAGCGCTACGAGGGTCACATCGCGGGCGTCGAGTCGGTACGTGCCGCCGTGCGTGCTGCTGCGCGCAATGGCGTCAAGTGGCTCACGTTATACGCCTTCTCCACCGAGAACTGGGGACGCCCCACAGCAGAGGTGGAGGCCATCATGGAGCTCTTCTGCCGCACGGTGATGGGCGAGGCGGAGGACTTAGCACGTCAGGGTGTGAGGGTCAAGATTATGGGCGAGCGCACACGCTTCTCGGCCACGGTACTCGATATGATTGAACATATAGAGCGTAGCACAGCCGAGGGCGACAGACTCACTCTGGTGTTGGCGTTCAACTACTCGGCACGTCGCGAGATGGTATTGGCGGCGCGTAGCCTTGCTGAGCGCGTATCGAAGGGCGAGATTTCGGCCGACGACATTGACGAGGAGCTCTTTGCCAAGGGGCTAATGAGCAGTGGCATGCCCGACCCCGACTTTGTGATACGCACAAGCGGAGAGTGTCGCCTGAGTAACTTTCTCTTGTGGCAGTCGTCGTATGCCGAGCTATATTTCCCCGAGGTGTTATGGCCCGACTTTGGCGAGGAAGCCTTCGATAAGGCTATGGCGGAGTATGCTCGCCGCGAACGACGCTATGGTTTAGTGACTGAAGATTGTTAGAGAGAGCGGATGAAATATTCAAAGATATTATTTGTCGTCATCGTCATGATGGTTGTTGCCGCCGCGGAGCTTAAGGCTCAGGTGGCATCGTCGCGTTATACTATTGGTGAGGTTGCTAACAACGAGATTAGCGACACTGTGGACTTCGACCGTAGCGCCCCCATTCTCACCGAGAGTGACGGCAAGCTCTACTACATACGCCACATAAACCTCCACGGCGTGAAGTATCTCAACCACGACATATTGAAGTCGTCGGCAGGATTGCAGGAGGGCGACTCTATATATCTGCCGAGCAAGTTTATATCCAACGCTATGCAGCGATTGTGGGCTCCGCGCTACTTCTCGAACATACAGATAGGAGCTACCATCGAGGGCGACTCGCTCGACCTTGAGGTCTTCCTCAAGGAGCGTGCCCGCATCCTCAAGTGGGATATCGAGGGTGTATCTAAGTCGAAGGCTAAGGATCTTATGGAGGAGGTGCTCAAGCTACGCCGCAACACCGAGCTCTCGGACTATGTCATCGATAAAAACATCAAGCTCATCAAAGAGCACTTCTCCGAGAAGGGCTATCGCACGTGCGAGGTAGATGTGAGCATCACCAACGACACGGTGTACGAGCAGTGTGTGAACGTAACCTTCAACGTTGACCGTGGCCCAAAGGTCAAGGTCGGAGCTATCAACTTCGAGGGTACCGAGGCCTTCGATGATAAGCGCCTACGCCGCACCTTCAAGAAGACGCACCAGAAGAGCATCCTCTTCTTCCAAAACCAGAAGCTCTTGGAGGAGGAGTATGAGAACGATAAAGACCTGCTGCTGGACTTCTACAACTCGCGAGGCTACCGCAATGCTACCATCCTCAAGGATTCGGTATACTATATCGACGATAAGACCCTCGGCATTGACATCGCCGTGTCGGAGGGTAACAAATACTATATCCGCAACATCAACTGGGTGGGTAACTCGGTATATACCACCGAGCAGCTCGAGAATATGTTTGGTGTTCAGTCGGGTGATGTCTACGATAAGAAGTCGATGCATAAGAGGCTCGGTATAGGCAAGGAAATGAACCCCGAGGAGATGTCTATATCGTCGCTCTACAACAATAACGGCTACCTCATGTCGCAAATCGAGCCTGCCGAGATTGTCGTAGGCCCCGACTCGCTCGACCTCGAAATTCGCATATATGAGGGTAAGCCCTTCACCGTAAATGAGGTTGGCATTTCGGGCAACATACGCGTCGACGATGAGGTCATACGTCGTGAATTGTATGTGCGCCCTGGCGAGTTATACAACCGCGCCCTCCTGATGCAGACGATGCGTACGCTTATGAGCATGGGCCACTTCGACGAGCAGGCCATCATGCCCGATATACAGCCTGTCTCTGACGAGCTTGTGAACATCAACTGGCCACTTCAGGAGAAGGCTTCTGACCAGTTTAACATCGCTGGTGGTTGGGGCTCGGGCACCTTTGTGGGCTCGATTGGCGTCACGCTCAACAACCTCTCTATGCGCAACTTCTTCAAGAAGGGAGCATGGCGACCCTACCCCTCGGGACAGAACCAGCGCCTCTCGATATCGGGACAGACAAACGGTACATACTATAAAGCTTTGTCGCTGAGCTTCACCGACCCATGGTTGGGAGGACGACGTCCCAACTCATTCACTATCTCGGGTTATATATCTGAGCAGAACGACGCCTACTACGTATGGCAGAATGCCACGATGTACTACCGCTCGATGGGTCTCTTTGTCGGTCTTGGCAAGCGCCTACAGTGGCCCGATCCCTACTTCACTTTCTACGGTGAGTTAGGCTATCAGCGCTACGGTCTGCGCGGCTGGAAGTCGTTCATCCTCAGCGATGGTAATGCTAACACCCTGTCGTTGAAGCTCGTATTGCAGCGTTCGTCGGTAGATGCCCCCTTCTTCTCGCGCTCGGGCTCGGAGTTTACCCTCTCGTTGCAGGCGACTCCTCCCTTCTCGCTATGGGATGGTAAGAACTATGCCGACCCCAACCTCACCGACCAGGATCGCTATCGCTGGATAGAGTTCCACTAGTGGCTGTTGAAGGGTCGTTGGTACTTCCCGCTCACGAACAACCAGAATCTCGTGTTGATGCTCGGTGCCGAGATGGGATACTTAGGTAACTATAACAAGAATAAGGTGTCACCCTTCGAGCGTTTCGAAATTGGTGGTGACGGTATGACGGGCTATAATATCTACGGTGTCGACATCATCGCCCTGCGTGGTTATGAGGATGGTGCTCTCGACCCCTCGAACTACTACTCTGTGGCCTATAATAAGTATACCATGGAGCTGCGCTACCCCGTAATCCTGAAGCCTAACTCGTCGATATACGTTCTCGGCTTCCTCGAGGGCGGTAATGGCTTTAACTCATGGAAGGAGTTCTCGCCATTCAAGATTAAGCGCTCGGCGGGTGTCGGCGTGCGCCTCTACCTCCCTGTTGTCGGCATGCTCGGCATCGACTGGGGCTGGGGCTTCGATGCTCCGTATGGTTCGACAAAGCCCAGTGGCTCGCAGTTCCACTTCGTCATGGGTCAACAATTTTAGTTGATATAGGCTAAAACTTTCGACTGCTGGCAATATATTTGAGTTACGATACATTATATATTTAGAACACAAAAACGAAACTGATATGAAAAGAGTATTTTTAGCAATCGCCCTGATGGTTATGACCGCATCTGTTGCTATGGCACAGAACTATATGGTCATCGACAGCGAGAAGGTCTTCAAATCTATCGACGCCTATAACAACGCATTGGAGCAGATAGAGAAGCTCTCGGCTGAGTATCAGAAGCAGGTAGACGCTAAGTTCGAGGAGGTAGAGAGCCTATACAACGCATATATGCAGCAGCGCGCATCGCTCACAAGTGCTGTGCGTCAGCAGCAGGAGCAGATGATCCTTCAGAAGGAGGCCGAGGCTACGAAGTTCCAGGAGTCGCTCTTTGGCACCGACGGCACTCTTATGAAGAAGCGTTTGGAGCTCATCCAGCCCATACAGAAGCAGGTCTTCGACACCATCGAGAGCTTCTCTAAGCAGTATGGCTACGACCTTGTCATCGACATCTCAGCCAACCCCACGGTGCTCTACTACTCGGAGAAGGTGAACTTCACGGAGCGTATTATCGAGGCCTTGAAATAGAATATATAATCATAAAATACATTACTATCAATGAAGAATTTTTTGAAACTGACCCTCGCCGTGGCGCTCATGCTTAGCGCATCATCGGTATTCGCACAGAAGTTTGGGCGCGTAGACCTCGCTGCCATCGTTACCAATATGCCCGAGTTCAAGGAGGCGCAGACCAACCTTGAGGCCTATGGCAAGGATTTGCAGGACCAGCTTGAACAGATTCAGGTGGAGTTTAATACTAAGTATGCTGAGTACGAGAAGAACGTGAATACATATACCGACGCTGTTCGCCAGCTTAAGGAGGCTGAGCTCCAGCAGTTGCAGCAGCGCTTCACCGACTTCCAGCAGATAGCACAGCAGGATATGCAGAAGAAGGAGGCCGACGTCATGAACCCTATCTACGATAAGGCTAACGAGGCCGTTAAGAAGGTTGCCTCTGAGGGTGGCTACCTCGCCATCTTTAGCACCACGCAAGACCTACCCGCCTCGGCAGGCCTCGCCTACTTCGATGCTGCTGCCCTCACCGACATCACGGCAGCCGTTAAGGCTGAGCTCGGCATCACCGAGTAATGTAGTTGCATTAACAGCAAGTATATACACCACTATAATGTCGCCTTTCGCATTAGCGAGAGGCGATTTTTTGTATCCTATACGAACAATGTCCCCACAAGAGTGTTGTTCGTTTCGGAAATTATTTTTAATTTTGTAGTGCTATTACTAAAATAGCAGACATATTGAAAGTGTTTTTCGCTGTCCTTGTTAGAAAATGTGGAAGTTTTCAGAGCTAAGGGATAAACGAATAGCACTCATTTCTTGTATAGCTATGCGGCTATGCACGGTCTGTGCATATACCTCATACTATCCAAGTGTGGGGCATTGCATCGTTTGTTTTAGTTCGGGTCTTTCCACAACCTTCTAACAAATAAACGGGAAATCAACTCCACACTTTCTTTTATAATATAATCCAAACATAGAGGAGCGTATGGTAAGATGTTAAAAACTAATTATTAACATAATACAATTTGGCTTAATGGTCAAAAAGAGACCTGCGAGAGGGGGTAAAATTGTTTAATGGTCAAAAATGAGACCTAAACAGACTGTC
>JAFUPR010000124.1 GCA_017481145.1 Alistipes sp.
CAACTTAAATACTATCAGAATTATGGCTAATGTACCTGCTAATTTGAAGTACTCTAACGACCACGAGTGGTGCCGTGTAGAGGGTGATGTTGCCGTTATCGGCATTACCGATTATGCTCAGTCACAGCTTGGTGACATCGTCTTCGTTGACGTTCCCACCGTAGGTGAGACCATCGAGGCAAACGAGGTTTTCGGCTCTATCGAGGCTGTTAAGACCGTTTCTGACGCCTTCACACCCGTTGGTGGCGAGGTTTTGGAGTTCAACGAGGCTGTTGAGGCTGACTCGTCGCTCGTAAACAAGGATCCTTACGGTGAGGGCTGGTTGATCAAGATTAAGATGTCTAACCCCGCCGAGGTTGATGCCCTCTTGGATGCTGCTGCATACGAGGCTCTTATCGGCTAATTAGACAACAGTTTAATGCTACGCTACCCGACGCTCGGCGTCGGGTAGTTTTTTTTGGGGGGCTGAGGGACAGCAGGGACAGCAGAGACAACAGCGAGGTCGCGGACAGATAGCACTGTCATTCTGAACGAAGTGAAGAATCTGGAAGATAATGTAGCGAGGTCGCAGACTTAGTCGCGGACAGATCCTTCGCTTCGCTCAGGATGACATAGTGCTTCGCTCAGGATGACATAGTGCTTCGTTCAGGATGACATAGTGCCTCGCTCAGGATGACACGATCTGCTTGTCATGCTGAGCAAAGCGAGCGTTGCGATTAAGCCGAGTGCAGAGTCAAGCGTGCTTAAACTATGCCGAGCCGCAGCAACAAAGAGGGACACAAATAAAATCGCTTTGCTGAGGACTCTCCACTATGTCATGTTGAGCGAAACGAAGTGAAGTCGAAACATCTGTTTCGTAGTCACTGCAAGAGATTCTTCACTTCGTTCAGAATGACAGTTTCCGCGATTTCCCTGCTGTCCCTGCCGTCCACTAACCACACTTTTACCTTGCATAATTATCCATCAATAAAATTTTTATGCAAAAAAATCGCAAAAAATTTTTCGCGTTTAGGAATTTTTATTATATATTTGCATTACGAATTGTCGCTATGTAAAAATAGCGCATACACTTTTGGTCGTTGCGAGTTTAGAGTGAGACGCACAACGGCTACGCACAACAGAAAGTTTTTTTTAACACTCAATTTTTTATTAACACATTAATTATTAACACTATGAGGAATTTATTTACAACCCTCAAGTCGATCGTAGCTGCTGCTATCGTAGCATCTATGACGTTGGCTGCGTCATGTTCTTATGACGACACAGCCATCAAGAATCGTGTTGACCAGGTCGAGCAGGATCTTGCTACACTTGCAGAGCGTGTTACCGCTTTGGAGAATCAGTTGAAGACTGATGTTGCTAACCTTACTGAGCTTATCAATGGTAAGGTTGTCGTTACGGGCGTTACTGTTGATGAGAATGGTGCTACCACAGTAACTTTGTCTGACGGCAAGTCATTCGTTGTTTATCCCAAGGTTGAGGATACCGACACTAACACGACTATCGTTCCCGAGTTGGGCGATGACAACGTACTTTACTGGGCTATCTACAACAATGGCGAGTTCACAAAGTGGCTCGAGCTTGATGGCGAGAAGGTTAAGGTTTACGATGGCAACGACCAGTGCACTTGCGTTCCCGTTGTTGATACTAACGACAACGACGATACTATCGTAGCTCCTTATAAGGATGCTGAGGATGGCGTGTACTACTACGCTATTATCGACGTTAAGAATGACAACGCATTTGTTAATTGGTACTTGGTTGACGGCGAGAAGGTTAAGGTTTACGACGGCAACGACGATACTGACACTATTTGCGAGTGCGAGCCCGTTGAGCTTACATTCAAGGTTGATGAGGATGGTAACCTTGTATTCTCTCTTGACGGTGGTGCTACTTGGGCTGAGACTGGTATCTCTGCAGCTTCTGCAGGTGCTCAGTTGTTCAGCGGTGTAGTTGACAATGGCACTTATGTAACCTTCACATTGGCTGGTGGCGCAGAGTTCTCTGTAATTAAGGCCGAGCTTATCGAGTTCAACGCTACACGTGGTCAGCTCTATGTTCTTCCTGGCGAGACTAAGGAGCTTCCTTTCACTATCAACACAGCTGTTGCTGACGTTAACGTTATGAACCAGCCTCTTGGTTGGAAGGCAGAGGTTGCCATTGCTCCCGTAGAGGAAGAAGAGAGCGGCGACGATAACATGGGCGTTATGCCTTTGGCTGCTGGTGGCACTGAGCTCGTTTTGAAGATCACTGGTCCTTCTAAGGAGTTTGTTGACGCAGGCTTCGCAGCTAAGGAGGGTGAGATCGCTATCCACTTCAACGGTAACAATGGTACTTGTCAAGTAGGTAAGATCACTGTTAACCTTGCAGAGCTCACTTTGGAGGTTGATAAGGATGGTAATGTACATATTGAGAACTCGGTAGCTGTGACTGAGACTGACTACTGGGGTGAGGAGTACACTGACTTTGCTCCTATCCAGATTGGTGTTATGACCAAGGCTAACTACGATGCATTCTTGGCTGGCACACTCAACATGGCGACTGCATACGAGGATGGCAACCTTAATTTCACCTCTTATGGATTCAGCAACGTTGTTGACCTGCAGTACTATGAGGAGGGCGTATGCGAGAAGGCTGTTTACGACTTCACTATTGCAGACGTTAGCGAGATGTTCTATCCTAACTACGAGTTTGTTGCTGGTAACGAGTACGTTCTCTTCTTGTACACTGAGGAGACACTCGATATGTCTACATACTCTACATACCCCGTATTGGAGAGCGCAATCATAGCTGAGTACAAGAGTGTTCTTGTTGACGTTGCTATCGTAGAGGGTTCTGTAACTTGGAACGATGCTACTCTTAAGATGTCACTTGCTGGCTTTACCAACTATTTGGTAGGCTGGGTATCGGACGCATACGTTCAGGAGATGATTAGTTATAACATGTGTACAGATCTCAACTCATTCCTCGATATGTGGCTTAAGAGCCAGTATGGTTCAGGTATCAACATGGATGCTGGTGCTATCATTTCTGATGGTATGCCACTTGGTACTGAGTTGAAACTGTCAGAGATGGCTGAGTACTCGTTGACAGGATGGGCACCTGCTGTGGAGCCTAACAACACATATTATCTCTACGTTTATCCTTTCAATATGGAGACTGAGACGGATCTTTATTCACTTGCTCCTACCCACGAGGACGCATATCTCTTCGGCACATTCACTACTGATAACATCACTAAGGGAGACTTCGTAGTAGAGCCAACATACACTCCCACATATGGCTCATACGCAATGGAGGTTGAGGTAACATTCACTGAGGAGTACACTGTATACTACGAGTTCTACGGGGAAGGTGCCATTGAGGAGGATGAGCGTATCGCTCAGGTATTCGAGGATTGCTACCAGTCACAGACTGGCACAACCGTTTATACTGAGGCCTACAACTATGGCGAGTATCCTCAGTACCTCAGCATGGTAGTTATCAATGCTGCTGGTGAGTATGTATACGTAGAGAAGGTGTTCACGGGTCCAGAGCCTGAGGTATTCTTCACATTTACTACAGCTACTGACCTCGGTGGTAACAAGTGGAAATTTAGCAACGGGGATGGCGAATATATAACGATCCCCTTCGGCAGCGAGCTTAAGGCGGGCACGTATGTAACAAGCTACTCTGGTGGCGAGGGAACTTACGACTACAATAATGGTGAGGTTTACGCTCCTGAGTATGGTTTTGATAACGGAGGCTCTGCAAGTTGGTTTACTGGCTCAGGTAAAGACCTCGTTGTAACTGAAACTGACGGTGTTTACTCTTTCACATTCCAATTCAGCGGTTGCAATGATTTCGTAAACTACACCTCTGTACTATGCGAGGCAACATTCACAGGCACTCTTGGTGCTGGGGAGCCCGCATTGGAGATTAAGAATGTTACAGATTTCATCTATGAGGGTCGTTGGTATGAGTTGGATGATAACGAGAATACCGTTAGCGGTAGCGACTTTGTTTACACCGTAAAGGGTGCTGACTTTGAGTACAGATTGGGTGTATACTACGCATTAGCTAACGAGGATGGTACGCTCCCCATTGGTACAATCAACTACTGCTACAACGCTTTTGATGTGATGTATAGCAATTGGAATGGTTTTGTAATCGTATCGGATAATACTTACTCCGGCTCAACATTGGTTGTTGAGGAGGGTAAGATTACCTTGAATATTGATGGTGTTGCTTCATACGTTTACGAGGGCGAGATTACATTTGCAGGTAGCGACGATGATGGCGCTATGACTATCAGCCAGAGCGGGAGCCTCGATGATTACACAACTTACTATCTCTTGACTGATGCAACAGGTGCAAACTCTGTTAAGCTTGTAGTTGATAACTCTTGTGCTGGCACTGATTTCCCCATGGCTTCCCAGTACGCTACATGGCAGAGCTCACCCTCATACATTATGAATGGTTCACACTTCTCATTCGTTAACAACTCACTCGTTGTTAACGGCACAACTTATAGCAATACTGATGTTTCTGAGGCTACTTTAACTGTTGTTGATAATACATCAATCACACTTACCTTCAAGGTTAATGGTGAGCAGTATACATTCGTATGCAACAAATAAGATAACCTTATCTTAACCTTTTCGGAGCTTCCCTTATCGGGAGGCTCCGATTTTTTTTTTGGGGGGGGGTAAGTAGGTTTCTATGGGTCACTATGATTTTAGCTGTCTGCTATCTATTGTCCGCGACAATCGTATAGGAACTCATAGAAACTCATTTAGCAGAACAAAGATCTTTGTTCTGCCGAGGCGTAGCAACGAAGAGGGACACAAATAAAATCGCTATGCAGAGGACTCTCCACTATGTCATGTTGAGCGAAACGAAGTGAAGTCGAAACATCTGTTTCGTAGTCTCCGCCAGAGATCCTTCGCTCCGCTCAGGATGACACGTTAAGATGTCATTCTAATGCCTCTATCATGTCATTCAGATGCATCCATTCTGTCATTCTGAACGATGTGAAGAATCTTAATACTCACTGCCAGAGATCCTTCGCTCCGCTCAGGATGACACATTATGACGTCATTCTAATGCCTCTATCATGTCATTCAGATGCATCCATTCTGTCATTCTGAACAAAGTGAAGAATCTTAATACTCACTGCCAGAGATCCTTCGCTACGCTCAGGATGACACGATCAGCTTGTCATGCTGAGCAAAGCGAGCGTTGCGATTAAGCCGAGTGCAAAGTCAAGCGTGCTTGAACTATGCCGAGGCGTAGCAACGAAGAGGGACACAAATAAAATCGCTATGCAGAGGACTCTCCACTATGTCATGTTGAGCGAAACGAAGTGAAGTCGAAACATCTGTTTCGTAGTCACTGCAAGAGATCCTTCGCCTCGCTCAGGATGACAGTTTCCGCGATTTCCCTGCTGTCCCGCTGTCCCTGCTATTTTTTTTGAGCGCGCTCGCGCTCCAGCCTATCGGCTGAGAGACCACAGAGACGGCAGAGACCACAGAGACCACAGAGACCACAGAGAAGTCGCGGAAAAATTCTCGTCATTTGCTACGGCCAATTTGTCTAATTAAATTTTTTGTGTATCTTTGCAACATAAGGAGAATGTAGAACATTAACAAAATACGGCTTAATGGTCAAAATACACAACACTATGAAACTTAAAAACTTATTCTATCTATTGGTGGCAATGACATTGGTCTTTGCTGCGTGCGAGAAGGGTACGGACGATACCGACAAGAAGCCAGACACCGAGCAGCCTGGCGACGAGAACCCTGGCGACGAGAACCCTGGTGATGATCAGCCTGGTGACGAGCCCGAGGATAAGGAGCCTATATTGACGCTCACATCGGAGGCGGTGATGGAGTTCACGGCCGAGGGCGGCACGGGCGAGATACTCTACACCTTGGAGAATGTCAAGGAGGGTGTCAACGTGACAGCCACATGTGAGGCTACGTGGGTGACCGACATCGCCGTGGCCGAGAAGGTGACATTCGCCGTAGCAGCCAACGAGGGCGAGGCACGCGAAGCTGTGGTTGTCGTAGCCTACGACACCAAGAAGTTCGAGGTAGCCGTAAAGCAGACTGCAAAGGAGGTCGTTGACGACACCGTAAGTGTGGTATCGGCAGTAGCAACAGAGGGCACATCGAACGGCGACATGAACTACCACAGCGTAGCATTCAAGCTAAGCAACAACGACACAATAGCCATAGAGTTCCGCACGGATGATAACAACTATCTCACGCTCGGCGAGTATACCGACAGCTGGAGCGATTATGCTGGTAATGGCGGCACAATACCTGGATATGTAAACTATGCCTTCAAGAATGGCGAGTCAATAGGTTAGGTGTCGACAACCGTAGCATACGAGAACGAGGCATACATCGTAAACTTCGCGGTGACAGCAGACTACACAACAACCGAGGAGTACACCTACACAGGTACTATCGAGGGTCTTGTTAAGCCCGTAGAGAACGAGGTGGTAGACTCTTGGAACGACATAGAGACAACATTCACCAACTGCTCACAGATAAACATCATGTCGGGCTACAGCGAGATAACATTCATCGACGCAAAGAACACACTGGTGGCAGAGTTTAACCATGCAGGCATTGGCAATGAAGTGGCCGTGGTAGCTGGCACATACACCTTTACTACCGCGTTCAACTACGCCGACTTCGACCTTACGTCAACCACATGCAATGGCGAGGCTCCCACATCGGGAACAATCATAGTTGCGGACAATGGCGACGCCACATGCACGTTTACGTTCGACTTCGTGGTTAAGGGTTGCAGCTACAAGGCGACATACACTGGCAAGAGCATCGACTTCCTCGGCAAGGCCACAGAGGAGCAGCCTGGCGACGAAATCACAGACCCCAACAACGTGACACTCACAACGATGGGCGAGTTAGTATACGGCACATATTACACTCAGATTCCTATATCGGACAAAAGTGGTAACAACAGCCTGACGCTCATACTTTATCCCGACTCTGTTGTTGACGGCTACCCCGTTGTTGGAAGCTATCCATACTGGCAGAGCGACCCAGGCTATGTGTGGGCAACAGACCGTTTCTCTTTTGCAAAGAACTCTCTAAAGGTGGGTGGCACGACATACTCGAATAACGACATCGCCTATACCCCCACGCCCACATGCAACGTGGCAGACGATGGCACGATAACACTCACCTTCACCGTGGGTGGAGATGCGAGAACGTTCACATACCACAAGCAGTAGAGCGCCACAAAGAGCTATTTTCGGGGCTTTCCACGTTGGAAAGCTCCGATTTTTTTTGTTTAATAAGATTATTTTTCTATCTTTGTAATCGAAAGGTTAACTATAAAGAGATTGTGTCTATGAGAAAAATTTTCAACTTAGTGCTTATCGTCGCATCGCTCGGCATAATGATAGTGGGATGCGAGAATAGCACACCCCCAACAACAGAGCCAACACCCGAGAATCCCAACGACGGCAAGGAGCCCGAGAATCCCGACGACCCCAAAGACCCCGAGCAGCCCGATCCCGACGCTCCCTTTGTGATCGACGTCATCGAGAAGACAGAGCTATCGTTCATGTACAACGTCTACCCCAAGGACAAGGAGATGGAGTACATCTACCTCACCGACACCGCGAAAAACCTCGCGAAGAACAACGTGACGACAGACCAGGATATCCCCGCCTTCGACCTCGAACTCTTCAAGCGCGAGGCGGAGCTGTATGGAACAACGGTGGAGGAGCACGTAAGGAAGTACTACATAACGACAGGCGAAGTGCGCATGGTCGAGGTGATGGGCATACCCCCAGGTGACGAGTTTGTGGTATATGCCTATGGCGTAGAGTTCGTCGATGGTCTACCCATTCCTACAACCGAGGTGATTGCAGCACACGACACCACGCTCACGGTCGAGATGGTGGAGCACGAGATGGAGATAGACATAGCCTTAGATGGCTGCACCGCAGAGGTGACGACGAAGCCCGCAAACTTCAAGGGTAACTACTTCACATTTGTGGAGCAGACAGCACTATACTTCCCCGACAGCGTACCCACGGAGGAGCAGCTTAAGGAAGTAGCCATAGACATATACTATCGCTCATTGGCGCTATACCTACAGTTCGGCTTCCCCGTAGATGCCGCCATACAGGAGTTGACGATACGTGGCACCTACACCAGCACGCAGAGTCTCATGGCCGAGACCGACTACTTCGCTGCAATAGTGCCCATAGACAGCAACACAGGATTGATATACGCCTACCCCACCGTTGAGACCTTCAAGACAAGTGCTGTGGAGCCCTCGGACAACAACATCGCCATCAGCGTGAGCGACATAAAGCCGCGCGAGGCGACCGTGACGGTGACACCCTCGAACGACGACCCCTACATTGTGGCATGCTTCGAGAGTGCTCCCTTTGAGGGTATGTCGGGCGACGAGATTATAGCCTACTACCTTGAGAACCTGCCCGCACAATCACTCGGTGGCGGCTTCTCGTACACATTCACAGGCCTCACACCCAACACCGACCACTTTATCGCGGCCTTCGGCTATGAGGGTGGCGTGGTGACGACGAAGCTATTCCGCGCCGACTTCAAGACCGACTACGAGGCCGTTGCCGACATAAAGATCGAGTGCAACATCCTCGGAGGCTTCGACCTTGCAGAGGTGGCAGCACTGAACAGCAGCTACCAGAGTCTTATCGACAGCGGATATGTCGCCCTCTGTGCCTACGAGTTTATAACAACACCACAGGCTGCGGGCATACAGTATGGTCTCTACGTGCGCGCCTCGACAGAGGGTATCAGCGATGAGCTGCTGCGCGTCAACATCATGGATAACCGCGAGATAAAGACATCGTTCACTCCCGTGAACTTTATCGACCGCTGGGGTAAGGAGTATGTAATCCTCGCCGTGGCACGCGACGAGGCGGGCAACCCCTCTGAGCTATACAAGAGCGAGCCCTTCACCCTGACGTACGACACACGCGGCAGTGCCGAGGAGTTCCTTATGTGGCGTCATCCTGCGCAGTAGTATAGGAGTTAAAAAAGAGGCTGACTAAAAAGTGATTTTTGGTCGGTCTCGTTTTTTTTTCAGATACGATGAGCGCAAGTAATGAATTGCAATACTAATGCGGTAAAAATGTTATGGTTAGGTTTTGATGCGCCAAAAGAGCGATAAATCATCGTAAAGATGCCATATAAGTGCCCCTACGCAGGCTGCTTATTGGCCA
>JAFUPR010000003.1 GCA_017481145.1 Alistipes sp.
ATACCAAACTTTTTGTGAATGCAATCAATAGAATAACCGTCTTCGAGCATTCGCATATACTTGAGTAATGCTCCATAATCGTGTTTTTTGCGCATAAAGAAACCCCAAAAGTTTTTTGTCCAAACTTTTGGGGTCACTTCATAAGTATACGGACAGCCCTAAATGTTTATATATTATACGATTATTCGGCTACTTATTCGAAGGTTACCTCGGGTGCTACGACAGGCTCCTCGATGGTGATAACCGTTGCGTTAGCCTCGACTGGTGGGAGCTGAGCCTTAAGTTCGGTGACCTCTTCAGTAGCTGGCTTCTCGGGTGTTGAGGGCCAGATGGCGGGCTTAACGACACCGAACATCAGCCATGCGATAAGCATCGTGACGATGATGTTGAACGTCTGTGCGCCGAGGAAGGCGTAGAGGGCGTTGCGGTTCTCCTTAGAGATGATATCCTTAAGGCGTGTATCCATGCCGATACATACGAACGAGAGCGAGAAGAAGAAGGTAGAGAAGGTCTTTGCCAACGACGTCTCCATAATCTTGCCCTTCTCGTTGAGGGTGAGCATATCCTCAGCCTGAAGTACGCTAAATACGGCTGAAGCGATAACAAAGCCTAAGATAAACTTTGGGAACTTATCCCATACGATGCCAAACGAGGGACGGTTTGAGCGCTTGCCATCGACCGAGCGGGTAGAGAGGAAGAGGGCGATGAAGAAGGCTACAACGCCGATAAGCACATTCTGCGTAGCCTTAACCACGATAGCCGTCTTCTGCGCTACCTCACCAGCCATCTCTGACGAGGCACCCACACCCGAGGTGGTGTCGATAGTACCACCAATCCATGCGCCCGTAATCTCCTGCTGGATGGCGGGGTTGTCGGTGAACATGGGCACAACAACACTTGCCAACCAAGGCATAAGGTAGATCATCGGAACGACGATGACAAGCACCAGTGATATGATGTACGACAGCTGCTTCTTATCCGTGCCAGCAACACCTGCTGCGGTGATACATGCCGACACACCGCATATAGAGCAACCGCTGGCGAGGGTCATGGCCGTAGCCTGCTCGACCTTGAACTTACGGGCGAGCCAGAAGGCGAAGAACCAAACGATGCCTACGACCAGCACGGCCTGGATGAGTCCCGCAGCTCCCGACTTCATGACGTCCGAGAAGAGCACCGTAGCACCAAGGCATACCACACCAATCTTGATGAAGAACTCTCCCTGCACGGCGGGCTTCAGCCAGTCGGGCACGTGGAAGACGTTGCGGATGATAAGTCCGAAGATTACAGAGAAGAATACTGCCTCGAAGCCATAGTATTTGATGGTCTCGAGCTTGGCAATCCACTGTGCAAAGACGGCGATAGCGAAGATGACGATGAACGACATCAAAAGACCCTTCAATGGTCTGTTGAGCAGTCGGTTGCCCACATATAGGAGCACAAGGGCGATGACGAAGAACACACCGATATTCATCCATGCCTCGGTGGTTGTAAGTGTCTCGGGAATCTTAGGGCCACCATCGAGCTCTGATGCAAAGAATGCAATGATAAGTAGCGGGATGCTAAGGAAGGTGACAACCCAATCTTCGGTTAAAAACTTTTTCATAATATTATGTTTTTGTTATACTTTCTTTGGAAGTTGTTTGAATTGGTTTGTGAAATTATTTTATGATCTGTTTTGTGGCTATTCTCCTCGTAGGATTTAAGGCGCATAGTAGTTCCTATGTAACGAAAATCGTATGAGAAAAGAGCCGTAAACAGTATAAAAGAATGAAACAAATAAATTTAAAACAGCTTCTTAGAAGATGGCTGATACCATCAGGTTTATGCCGTTGAAGTTCTTCTGAAGCTTGGCGTTCATTGTGTACGAGTAGTTGAGCTGTAGGCGCAAGAACTTGTAGGGCTTATACACGCCACCGATGGTCACGCGCTGCTCGTCGAGGACATTGAGCTCGTCGTCGATAAACTCGTAGCGTGCAGCCACTGTCCAAGGCTTCTCGAAGTGGTAGCCAGCCAAAGCATAGAAGGCGTTGGTTGTGTTACCTCCAAAGTCAGCCTGGGCAAACTCCGTACGTGCAATCCAGTGACGCACATCGTAGATAGCGCCCACACTCCAGCGGGGAGACTTCATATACTCTACGCCATCGAACTCTGTCTCAGAGTACATATACGAACCCGAGATAGATAGACCCTTGATGGGCTTCACGATAAGGCGGGCAACGAAATCTTTCGACGAGTTATTATCCTTGCAGTTGATGCCTGCGCCGTTGTAGACGCCGACGTTGTAGTTGAGGATGCTATAGCCATCGCGCTCGAAGAAGCCACCATAGAGCTGGAAGCCCATGTCGCGACCTGTGGCCGAGATGCCATCATACTTGGTATTGTTGCGTACCAGATATGTTGTGAGGTATGAGTATTCGATAAACTCTAACTTCGTGGGGCCATAGAGCTCATTCTCGAGTGAGAAGGGGAGCTTATACTGACCGAGCTGTAGGTTGAGCTCGTTGAGGGGCTTATAGCGGATGTAGAGGTCGCAAATCTTGGGGCTACCAGCAAAGTCTACCTGGAGGCGGTAGTCTATCTTCTCCTTAGCAGCATCGCCCGAGAGGCTCACACGCGCACGGCGTAGGTAGAATGTTGTCTCGGGGTCGTTAGCTTGGTTCCACTCGAAGCCTCCCTGAAGGTAACCTGAGAGCTTGAGGTGTTTATCTGCGAATGCCTTTACCTTTTCACCAGTAGTCTGCGCCTCGGCGGCGAGGCATGTAGTCATCAATGCTACAATTAGTAGTAGATGTTTAATTTTCATAGTATCTCCATCATTAGTGTCCCATAAAAATTAGGGACTGGTTAAAAATTAAATAAATCTGGTTCATTAAAGCCGAGAAGTTCTTTGTCATATTGAAATTTAGTTTTGTCGAAGAGGTCTTTCAAGTGCGTTTTGTCGGTTAGCGAAATGC
>JAFUPR010000125.1 GCA_017481145.1 Alistipes sp.
ACACCTAATTTTACGCTTTTTTGCCATAAAAATAGAGATTAGTAGAAACCGATTTCTACTAATCTCTAAAATATCGCTGTAATTTGCAAATATATAAGCACTTATCTTTTTACCAAAGCGCCGCTTTTTGCATCATTACCGAGTTTTACATGCTCCATATATGCCACGAGGCTATGGCTTGCGTCTGCAACATGAGCATGCCTCCCATGGTCTTGGCTCCCCGCTCCTTGCCTCGGCGTAGGAACTCTGTGGTTGCGGGGTTATATACAACGTCGAAGAGACGGTGCGACGATGTGAGAGCGCTATAATCTATCTCGGGCGCACTCTCTATGTCAGGTGACATGCCAAGAGGCGTTGTGTTGATTATCAGATGATGAGAACCTATCACCTCTTGTGTTAGTTCATCGTATGTCGTGTCGCCACGGCTCTTGTCGCGCGATACTACTTTATACTCAATGCCATGCTTCTTAAGGATATATTGCACAGCCTTAGATGCTCCGCCCGAGCCAAGGATTAGAGCCTTGCTGTTGGGCTCTATGTCCAACCAGTGGAGCGATGCCTCGATGCCTGTAATGTCGGTATTGTGTCCTACGAGCTTACCGTCGCGTACATCTACACAGTTGACAGCACCCACCTCTCGCGCATCGGCAGTGAGCTCGTCCAAGTAGGGAATAATACTCTCCTTGTATGGGATGGTTACGTTGAAACCGTCGAGGCGGTAGTCCGTAAGGAGCTTTGGCAAAAGGTCAATGCTCTCCAACTCGTAGAGTAGATAGCTGGCATCTATCTGCTCGCTCTGGAACTTAGCACCGAAAAACTTTGCCGAGAATGAGTGCCCTAATTTGCGGCCTATAAGTCCAAAGTTTCGCATGGCTCCTCAGTGATTGACTGTTCGTCGATGGTGATAACCTCCTCGGTGGCTGCGACCGTTTCAGCCTCTTCCTCCCCGCCGCTGCCAAAGAGCCAGAAAGCGAGTGCCGTAAACCCTATTAGCATCACAGCCAACAGCGTCGCTAGTAAGTTAAAATACTTGTCAATGAAACTCTTAATTGGTGCTCCGTAACGCCAAATAAGCCATCCGATAAGGAAGAAACGCATGCCTCGTGATACGATAGAGGCTATGATAAACATCGGAAAGTTGATACTGAACATACCTCCAGCAATGGTGAAGAGCTTAAACGGCAGAGGTGTAAAACCTGCGGTAAAGACAATCCAGAAGTTGAACTTATCGTATAGGTTGCCCACATTGTTGAAACTCTCGACGCTAAATACGTTGTCGTAGAAGAAGTTAGCAATGGCAGTAGGGTCGCCTGCGGGGGTAACCCATAAGAAGTGTCCGATACTATAACCAAGCGCGGCACCCAGCACAGAGCCTACGAGGCATATACTTGCAAAACGGAATGACTTTGCTGTAGCACCCAGGCAGAGCGCAATGAGTAGAATGTCGGGAGGTAGGGGAAACCAGCTCGCCTCGAAGAGGGCAATCACAAATAGTGCAAGCCACCCCCAGCGGCTATCGCTCCACGAAAGTATCCAGTTGTATAGTCTCTTTATCATTTTTTTTGGTAATATAGTGTTCGCGCAAAAGTACAACATTTACTCGAATCCCGCAACAATACCACCACCAATAACCAAATTATTGCGATAAAAGACCAATGGTTGACCTTTTGCAGGTGCCCACATCGCGTCATCTGTAGTTACCATGTAGCCGCCACCGTGGGGTTTGATAGCTACGGGAAGCTCTGGATTGCGTCCTATGCCGCGTATCTTTATGGTTATGTCGGTGGCAGTAAGTAGCTCGTCGCGATTGACGATGTTGCACTCCTCGATATAGGCATGGTGTTTGAAGAGTAGGTCATTGTTGCCTACGATTAGGCGATTGGCTTGTGGGCTAATGTCTACAACACGCAGCCCCTCAGGTATACCCTCGCCACGACGCTGTCCTATAGTGTATCTCGCTATGCCGTTGTGATGCCCTACGATGCGCTTGTCTACGGTGATAATCTCGCCCTGAAGCATGTCTACACCCTCACTGGCAAGGAAGTCGGTGTAGTGCTTGCCTTGAAGAAAACAGATGCCCATGCTCTCGCTCTTATCAGCAAAGCGCTCCTTAACCTCACTCTTGATACGCCCGCCCATGGGTGTTAGTGCGCGTCTTAGCGTCTCCTGTTTGAGTCCCCAGAGATAGTACGATTGATCTTTTGTGGTGTCTAACCCCTTGGCAACATAGTGCCGACCATCATGTGTATGGATATTGAAGTAGTGTCCCGTGGCTATGTGATCAATGCCTTGGTTATCGGCTACAGACTCAAGTATGTGCCACTTGATTAGGGTGTTACATCGCGTGCAGGGTGCGGGTGTTCGCCCAGCGCGATATTCGGCCGTGAAATAATCTATAATCTCCCTGCGAAAGAGAGCCTTAGCATCGTATGAGAGCCACTCTATGCCGATATCTAAGGCCTTAGCCTTGGCCCTGTCCAGCATCTCTACATCACCTATGGTGTCGATAGTTAGCGCTACGACACGATAACCTTCTTGTCGTAGTGTTGCTGCTGCGGTGCAGCTATCTATGCCGCCACTAAAGCCTAATAGTACGCTCTTCATAAATCGTTAAAAATAAGGCTGAATAAAAGAGTATTTTGTCGTTATGCTCGCCCTCAAAATGGTCATTTACGCTGAGTAAATTCTGCTTTTCGGGCTTCGTATGCCTAAAACTATATCTTTTTATTCAACCTCTTAAGGAACGGGGGATGGCTAAGTTACTTTTTAGTCATCCCCACAACCGTTACAATTGTTCAAACTCTTCGTCGATCGTCGCCGCTGCTTGCTCGTTGAAGTAGTCGGGACGCGAATGTTTGACGTAGTTAATGGCGTCGTTCAGTCCGTCGACAAACTTTACGAAGTCCTCCTTGTAGAGGTGCATCTGGTGGCGCGTGAACGAGGCGCTGCCATCTGCATTTACTCTCTTGCGCGACTCGGTGATGGTTAGGAAGTAGTCGTCGCCACGTGTTGCCTTAACATCGAAGAAATATGTGCGTTTACCAGCACGCACAGCCTTTGAGTAGATCTGCTCGCCGTAATCCTCATTATCGTGGCGAGACAAATAGTCTGAAGCCATAGTTTAATCTTTTTAGTGTTTCTTTTTAGTATGGGTTCGAAATCTCGAATAACTTAAAACAAACTTACGAAAAATTTCGGTAAACTCCAAATATTTCACTAAAAAAACTATTTCCTGGGGTTGAGAATCGATGTTAGGGTTGCGGGTGATGATACAATATCGAGTGCTTGTTTGAGGATTCTATCCCTCGTCCTACCATATATATAATAATATGAGCCCTCGCCATATACCTCCTCAGCTATCTGTGCCTCAATGATTTTGATGCTTTCGTCGATGCCCTTGTCGTCGTTAAGCACCATGCTATCATGGCTTTGAGCAAGGCTTAGCATTAGCTCCTTGCTACGGTCGTCGAGGTTGAAGCGTGCGATGTAGTCGTCGAGTGTGGGGTAGCACTCCGTAAATCTGTCGATGGGTATGCGGTCAAATAGTTCGACGATGACGCTTTGTGCTATCTTGCCACGTACGAGCGTGCGGGTAAATGGATTCATGGGTAGGCTATCTGCGGCGACATATACGTCGGGTGTGATGCCCCCACCGCCATATACCGTGCGTTGACTACGCACCGTCGTGAAACGAGGAAGTGTATTGAGTGCTGCGGTGTCGGGCAGAGTATATCGCTCCTTGTTTGCGTTATACTCCTCTGTAGCACCCATACGATAGGGGCGCTGTATAATGCGACCCGAGGGTGTCTTATATCGTGCGATGGTAATCTTAGCACCAGTATCGTCCTTGAACTTTACGAGCTTTTGGATTAGCCCCTTGCCGAAGCTGCGACGACCAACCACAACAGCGCGGTCAAGGTCTTGAACAGCGCCCGCAAATATCTCGCTTGCCGAGGCTGTGTGCTCGTCGATAAGCACCACCATGGGAATGTCGCTATATCTGCCATTCTTCGACGACTGGTATGAGGATGTGCCCTTACGCCCCTCGGTGCTGACGATAGGATCACCACGTTTTAAGAATAGTTCCGATAGTCGGACTGCCGCAGTAAGGAGACCGCCACTATTGCCTCGGAGGTCTACGATTATAGCCTTCATATCCTTAAGTGGCGCTACGGCTTCGACGAACTCGTCGGCCGTACTGCGGCTTAAGAAGCTGTCGACGCGTACGTAGGCAACGCTGTCGTTGAGCATGTAGGCAACCTCTACCGAGCGTGTGGGTATATCACCACGCTGAACGTCAATGTTTATCAGCTCGCCTTGGCGTTTCAGCCTGAGGGTGGCAGTGCTACCCTTAGGGCCACGTAGAAGGTTCACGGCGCTCTTGCGGTCGAGACCTATAAGTGTGGAGTCGTTGACGCTGAGTATGCGGTCGTTCTTGCGTAGCCCAGCAGCCTCGGATGGTGAGGCCGAGAGTACGCGCGTGATGATGAGCGTGTCGTTGTGGATGGCTACGTTTGAGCCTATGCCCGAAAACTCACCATCGATGGAGGTGAGCATCTGTTGCATATCCTCGCGTGTAAGGTATGATGAGTGGGGATCGAGCTCGCTAAGTGTAGCCTTGATAGCCTCCTCAACTAATGGCGCGAGGTCTATGTCTTCGATGTAGTTGTTCTTCAGATAGTTGTACGTGTAGTTCAGCTTCTCGAGTTGCTGGTCGTGTTGCTGGGCTTGAATGACCCAGCAACAAATCATACCGAGCAATATTAGGGCTGTCCTACGCATACGTCAGAGGGTTAGAGGTATGCTATTACCTCGTCAAAACTCTTTTTGAACTGCTCACCCGTGCGCATGTCCTTGATTGTGGCGATACCCTCGGCAAGCTCCTCAGAGCCGATGATTACGACGTATGGTATGCTGCGACGATTGGCATACTCCATCTGCTTCTTCATCTTCGCGGTCTCGGGATATATCTCGGCAGCCACTCCATTATCGCGGAGCTTAGAGATTATACGCATTGAAGCCTCCTCTTCAGCTACGCCGAGGTTTACGAAGAGTACCTTTGTTGAGCAGGCGAGCTCCTCGGGGAAGAGGTTTAAGCCAAGCATAACATCGTAGATGCGGTCGGCACCAAACGAGATACCTACGCCTGACATGCCAGGCATGCCGAAGATGCCAGTGAGGTCGTCGTAGCGACCACCACCCGAGATAGAGCCTATCTGGAAGTCGTTAGCCTTAACCTCGAAGATTGCTCCCGTGTAGTAGTTAAGACCGCGAGCCAACGAGAGGTCGAGCTCAGGCGTTATGCCTATACCGAGCTTCTCTACATTGGAGAATATGGTGCGCATCTCCTCGATGCCAAGCATACCTGTTTCTGAGCTGCCTATCACCTCACTTAGCTTGTTGAGCTTATCGCTGTTAGTGCCGCTAAGCTCAAGGATAGGTTGAAGCTTATTGATGGCCTCGTCGTCGATGCCACGCTCGCGTAGCTCGGCCTTGACATTATCTAAGCCAATCTTGTCGAGCTTGTCGATGGCGACGGTGATGTCTATCATTTTGTCGGCATGGCCTATACTCTCGGCTATGCCGAACAAAATTTTGCGATTGTTCATCTTGAGCGTTACCGAGATGCCGAGCTTACGGAATACGCGTGCTACGATGTCGACCAACTCGACCTCAGAGAGTAGCGACTTCGAGCCGATAACGTCGACGTCGCACTGGTAGAACTCGCGATATCTGCCCTTCTGCGGACGGTCAGCGCGCCATACGGGCTGAATCTGATAGCGCTTGAAGGGGAATACCAGCTCGTTCTGGTGTTGTACGACATAGCGAGCAAAGGGTACGGTGAGGTCATATCTGAGTCCCTTCTCCGAAATCTTTGATGCCTGGCGTAGCTCCTCCTCAGAGAGCTTAGCTCCATAGTCGCCCGAGTTGAGTATCTTGAAGAGGAGTTTGTCGCCCTCGTCGCCATACTTGCCAAGGAGTGTCGATAGGTTCTCCATTGACGGGGTCTCCAACGGCGCATAGCCGAAGAGACGGAATACACTCTTGATGGTGTCGAATATATAGGTGCGACGCATCATCTCCTCGGGTGAGAAGTCGCGCGTACCCTTTGGTATTGATGGTTTCTGTGCCATAATATATTACTGCTCTGCCAAAAGTTTCTTGTACTTAACACGCTTGGGTGTTGTATCCTCACCCTGAGCCTTCTTCCATGCCTCGTACTCCGAGTATGAACCCTCGTAAAATACAACCTTCGAGTCACCCTCGAACGAGAGGATATGTGTTGCGATACGATCCAAGAACCAGCGGTCGTGCGAGATAACCACGGCACAGCCTGCGAAGTTCTCAAGACCCTCCTCCAACGCACGGAGCGTGTTGACGTCGATGTCGTTGATAGGCTCGTCCAGGAGGAGCACGTTGCCCTGCTCCTTGAGTGCTAAGGCAAGGTACAGACGGTTACGCTCACCTCCTGATAGTACGCCACACTTCTTCTCCTGGTCGGCACCATTGAAGTTAAAGCGACCGACGTATGCGCGAGCGGGCACCTGGCGGTTGCCGAGCTGTATAAGGTCTGAGTTCTGCGATATCACCTCGTAGACCGTCTTCTCGGGGTCGATAGACTTATGCTGCTGGTCGACGTAGGCGAGCTTTACAGTGGGGCCTACGCGGAAAGAGCCCGATGTGGGCTCCTCCAAGCCCATAATCATGCGGAAGAGGGTGGTCTTACCCGTGCCATTGGCGCCGATGACACCCACGATGCCTGCAGGTGGTAGCGAGAACTCCAAGTTCTCGTACAGCACCCTGTCGCCGAAGGCCTTAGATACGCCCTGAGCCTCGATGACAACATCGCCAAGGCGTGGGCCATTGGGGATGTAGATCTCAAGCTTCTCCTCGCGCTCTTTGGTATCAGCATTCATCAACTTGTCGTAGGCCGAAAGACGTGCCTTAGACTTGGCGTGACGTCCCGAGGGTGACATGCGCACCCACTCCAACTCGCGCTCGAGGGTCTTGCGACGCTTGCTCTCCTGCTTCTCCTCCATGGCCATGCGCTGTGTCTTCTGCTCCAGCCACCCCGAGTAATTACCCTTCCAGGGTATGCCCTCGCCGCGGTCGAGCTCAAGAATCCAGCCAGCCACGTTGTCGAGGAAGTAACGGTCGTGCGTGACGGCAATAACCGTACCCTTATACTGCTGGAGATGTTGCTCCAACCAGTCGATGCTCTCGGCATCTAAGTGGTTGGTAGGCTCGTCGAGGAGCAGTACGTCGGGCTGCTGGAGAAGGAGGCGACACAATGCCACACGGCGACGCTCACCACCTGACAATACACTCACGCTCTGATCGGGGTCGGGACAGCGGAGTGCGTCCATGGCGCGCTCTAAGACGCTATCGAGCTCCCATCCGTTCACCTGGTCAATCTTCTCGTACAACTCGCCCTGACGCTCAATAAGGCGTGCCATCTCGTCGTCATCCATGGGCTCGCAGAGCTTCATATTGATGTCCTCGTACTCCTTAAGCAGTGCTACGGTAGAGGCTGCGCCCTCCTCGACAATCTCCTTGACGGTCTTTGTAGGGTCAAGCTGAGGCTCCTGCTCGAGGTAGCCAACTGTGTATCCAGGTGAGAATACCACCTCGCCCTGGAAGCTCTTGTCGATGCCCGCGATAATCTTCATAAGCGTCGACTTACCCGAGCCGTTGAGACCGATGATACCGATCTTTGCACCGTAGAAGAACTATAGGTAGATGTTGTTCAGAATTTTCTTGTTGTTGTTAAGCACCTTGCTAACGCCAACCATCGAAAATATAATCTTTTCGTCTGCCATATATTTTTATTTTTACATTGTTATTCGCTATATCGTGCAAAGATACGAAAAAAAATACAATAACAACAACTTTTACATACATAAGGATTTTATAAAAACAGAGAACTGCTCATTATTTTGGGGCGAGCAGTCCTCTGTATATGAATATATAGTAGTAAACTATTTATTTCTTTTTGGTTTTTACATTTAACCGCGCAAACCTCGTATCACCATTTGTAAATGCGATTATTGTATATTTAGTGTCTGGTGTGAGGTCCTTAAATGCTATATCACGGGTGCCAGCAACGCATATCCCGAACATTTTGAATACAAGATCACCATAATGCTCGCCAAACTCCTCAAAGTCATTATGATAAGTATCTATAAAATGTGCCTCATTTTCAATGGTAGAAACCTCATCTTCTGTAAGAATAAATAATTGTGCTACCTCGCAAGTGACAGTACAAGTGATAGAAGTGGATGTATTCTCTTTGAGTTTAAGCTTTATACCACTTGATGATTCAACTCCATTTTCACAACTCAATAGGAGAATTGGCAAGCAAACAATGCCGATAAAGGCTAATAACCGTTTCATCTCGATAGTTTTTTAGATTGTTATGGATATAATACATTACAAAGATAATTAAAATTGCTAAATATTACAAGTAAAAAGTATAAATTACACGGTAACCGTATCAAAAAAAACGTAATGAGCATGCGAGTAGCACCTGCGTGGCGTGTACGCCACGCTAGGCCTCTCTTTAGCAGCGTTGCGATTAAGGTTGGTGTGAACAAGTCTACTTGTTATGCCGAGCCGCAGCAACAAATAGGAGCTAAGCAAACTTAAAGGGGATTTAGAGGGATTGTAAATATAATACTATTATTAATTATTAGAAGTTAGATTGAAACAGAGGTGTAATGCATCCAAAGCAAAGAATATCTAGCAAAATTATTTTGATAAGGTTGCCGTGGATACGTGGATATATATAGGAGTGTTCTTTGGCCTATCTTTTGTAGTAGTGGAGATGAATTTGCTTAAACATTTAATCTTTGAATATTATGAAAGATAGACTCAAGGGGACACTTACGGAGGAGAACTTATTGAAGGCGTTTGCTGGTGAGAGTCAGGCACGCAATCGCTACACATTCTTTGCGTCGGAGGCCAAGAAGGAGGGGTATGAGCAGATAGCGGCGCTATTCCTTACAACAGCAGATCAGGAGAGGGAGCATGCCAAGCGCTTCTTTAAGTATCTTGAGGGCGGTGTGGCGACCATTCACAATGCCACATTCCCTGCGGGAGTGATAGCCTCCACGCGCGAGAACCTTATAGCTGCGGCTGCGGGTGAGCGCGAAGAGTGGGAGGCGTTATATTCTGCCTTTGCGGAGACGGCTCATGCTGAGGGCTTTCAGAAGGTGGCGCTCACATTCAAACTTGTAGCTGAAGTGGAAAAAGAGCATGAGCGTCGCTATCTGAAGATACTCAGCCGATTGACCGATGGTGATTTCTTCCGCCGTGATGGAGAGATAGTGTGGCAGTGTCGCAATTGTGGGTATATCGTAAAGGCTAAGGTGGCGCCTAAATTGTGTCCCTCGTGCGAGCATGCTCAGGCCTATTTTGAGCCCATGGCAGATAACTATTAGTTACTTTATATAAGCAGTATTACGTAGCTATGAAACAGTTGGTTAATACGACAGGTGTAGCCTTTGCTATCATCTCCTCAGCAACTTTTGGACTGATACCACTATTCTCCATACCGTTGCTTAGTCGTGGTGTAGGCTCACCTACAATACTATGTTATCGTTTTATGCTTGCAGCTGCGGCAATGGCTGTGGTTATGCTGCTTACTCGACGTAAATTCAAGATTGAGTTTAATAAACTTGGTATAGTCGCCATACTATCAGTGCTATATGCATCAACCGCGATACTTCTAATAGAGAGCTACGACTATATTCCGAGCGGTATAGCCACAACCATTCACTTTCTCTATCCCTTGGCTGTTACGCTTACGATGTCTTGGATCTTTGGCGAGCAGACATCGATAGCGACCTATATCGCCGTAGTCGTGTCGTTGGTGGGCGTGGGACTATTGGCGTGGGGTAATCATACCGAGGGCGACTTTCATCGAGGTGTCACCTTGGCGCTTCTTACGGTGGTAACCTATGCGGCATATATCATTGGTGTTATGCGCAGTAGGGCGTCGAGTGTCGACTCGCTGGTGCTGACCTTCTATGTGTTGCTTATCGGTGCTATGCTCTTCTTTGTCTATGCCCTTGCCACGACGGGTATTGAGGCTGTACACCACTGGAGTGATTGGCGCGATTTGGTGATGTTGGCGCTGGTGTGTACGGTACTATCGGATTATACGCTAATATTGGCAATAAAGCGCATAGGCTCGACGCTAACATCCATACTCGGCTCAATGGAGCCTCTTACGGCTGTTATTGTAGGTGTGGTGTATTTCGGTGAACAGTTTGATACAACGAGCGTTGCAGGCTTAATATTAATTGTTGCTGCAGTTGTGCTTGTTATAGCGCGTGCTGACCGTAGCAGGGTGGAGTGAGAACTGCTTATTATGAAAGTGGGAGAGATATGCGGGGCGTATCTCTCTTTTTTTTCGTCTATAAATGTTGGAATTGTATCAAAAAATGTATATATTTGCGCTGCGGTTATGATGCCGCAGTAGGGTGGTGGCAAACAACTCCTCATCATCATAGTATAATTATCGCTGCGAAGGAGTTGCGCGGCAACAAATTCGTTAATTGTAATGAAGAGACTTATTCTTGTATTAACAATGGTCATGTTGGCATGTACAGCTGTCTATGCCGACAAGAAGAAAAAACTCAACCAGGACACGGATAGCTTCCGCTACGACATAGAGTATTGCAAGACAGCCTCCGACGGTATGGTCATGGTCAAGGTGTGGAGCTACTCTAAGCGCTCAGACTTGGCTATGAAGCAGTGTCGTAAGAATGCTGTACATGGCGTTATCTTCCGTGGCTATTCGGGCGAGGGCTCATCACACCGCCCCTTGGTGTCAGACCCTACTATCGAGTCAGTTAAGGCCGATTACTTCGAGGCATTCTTCGATGAGGATGGTCCCTACATGCGTTATGTCGGCGCGATGATGGATGGCTCGGCTGAGGTGCGCAAGGTGGGCAAGGAGTATAAGGTTGGCGTCGTGGTTACGGTCAACAAGGATATGCTCCGCAAGCACCTTGAGGATGCTGGCATTGTGCGTAGTTTGAATAGTGGTTTCTAATAGCTTAAATAGGATTATATGAAGAAGATTATAACACTGGTGGCGGCCGTAGGTGCGATGTTCGTAGTGTCGTGTAACCAGCAGGTGGTAACAACCGAGTCGTTCCACCCCGTGAAGTGTGAGTTTCTGAATGCTGAGGGTGATGGCTCTATTACGTTGCGTGCATACGGTCAGGGTCGTCATCGTGGTGACGCCATAGAGCAGGCACGCAAGAATGCTGTGCGCGAGGTGATGCTTGTGGGTGTGAACGTGCCAGGCGATGCGCTGATGTCTCGACCTCTGATTACGGAGGTTAACGCCGAGGAGAAGTATGCTGAGTTCCTTCGTGACTTCTTTACCGATGACAGCGACTACAAGAAGTTCTACACCAAGCGTGACCGTCGTCACAATAGCAACGAGAAACATTGGAGTGGCACGCAGATGAAGATATCGACAACAGTGCGTGTATTGCGCTCTGACCTCGAGCAGTACCTCAAGGATAATGGAATAATAAAATAGTGATACTATGAAGAAGATACTACTAACGGCGCTCTTTGCTCTTATCACGGTGAGCGCATTTTCGCAGGCTAAGAAGCCTACAATCATGGTTATGCCAAGCGACGCATGGTGCAAGGCTAACGGCTTTGTTACCGAGATTGACAATATGGGTACGAAGGTATACTCGCCCGACTATACTGCGGCGATGCAGGGTAGCATGGACCTTATCAACGTCATTGCCAAGCTCAATGATCTGATGAACGACCGCGGCTTTCCTTTGCAGAATCTCGAGACGGTAATCAAGGATATCAACAATACGAGTGCCGAGCTGGCTTTGGTCGAGGGTAAGAATGGAGGTTCTGTTGTTGAGTCGTTGTACGACCAGGTGCGCAATCGTGCCAAGGCAGACATCATTATGCAGGTGACATGGGATGTTGTGTCTGTAGGCCCTAAGAAGTCGGTGCGCTACACGTTGCAGGGTCTCGACTCGTATACCAACAAGCAGGTTGCTGGTGCTAATGGCACGGGCGAGCCCTCGCATGAGGTAGACCCCGCGGTGCTCTTGGCTGAGGCCGTGGAGGCTAACATGGATGCCTTCGTAGGTCGTCTTCAGGCGCACTTCGACGATATGTTTGCCAATGGCCGTGAGGTGAGCTATCTTATCCGTATCTCGGATGTGTGGGGTAACGACCTCGAGAGCGACTACGACGGCTATGCGCTATCGGAGATTCTCGACGACTGGTTCTACGACAACACCGAGGGGCATCGCTACAATATCACCGACCAGTCGGATACGCAGATGACCTTGAATCAGGTGCGCATACCTATCTTCGATGAGCGTGGTCGTGCCAACGATGCCAACCGCTTCATCCGCGACCTGGTGCGCTACCTCAAGGCTGAGCCCTTCCTTATTGAGGATATCAAGGTGCTGAACCAGGGTCTTGGTCGTTGTGTTATCATCCTTGGAGAGAAGTAATAACCCTAAAACGTAATATCGTATGAAGAAGATTATAATGACATTTATGGCTGTGGCCACCGTGATGTGTGCCATGGCTCAGACGTCGAAGCCTATACCTATTGGTGTATATGTGTCGAGCGACGAGGCCATCGTGCCCGCTATGGCGCAGGCGACGCTCACGGATAAGATGCGTCAGGTTGTGACGCTCAATGGCCTTGGTGCCGACAACCATGCTCAGTTCTTTATCACCTGCTCGGTTAACCTCACCGATAAGGAGGTGATCACTGGCGCTCCTACGCGTATCGTGCAGCATGCCGACCTTACGTTCTATATTGCTGATGCTGGCACGCAGCGTGTGTACGAGACATGCGCTATGTCGGTGCGTGGCGTGGGTGAGAACGAGAATAAGGCCTTCGCCTCAGCGTTTAAGAACGTGAAGCCCACCTCTCAGGAGTTTAAGGGCTTCGTTGAGCGCGCCTCGAAGAAGATTGTCGACTACTATGAGTCGCAGATAGATAACTTCATCAAACAGGCTCAGTCGTTAGCCAAGATGGGCGAGTACGAGTCGGCATTGTATATCCTCTCGGCTGTGCCCGACGTATGCGAGGGCTTCGATAAGGTCAACGACGCTGCTATCGAGGTATACCAGAAGATGATCGATGGCGAGTCGCTCAAAAACTTGCAGAAGGCTAAGACCGTGTGGGCTGCAGGTCATAGCTATGAGGCTGCCGAGGAGGCTGGTGGCTACCTTGCTGAGGTGTCGCCCTATGCTAGTTGCTATGCCGAGGCTGAGGCTTTAGCAGAGGAAATCAAGGAGTTCGTCATCGAGGAGCGCGCCTACGACCGTGAGCAGGCTGAGGAGCAGATAGACTGGTGGCGTACGATGGCCGAGAACGAGCAGTACCTCGAGGAGAAGAGGGTAGACGCTTGGCGCGAGGTTGGTGTCGCCTATGGCGAGAACCAGCAGGAGCAGCATTATGGAATGTGGTGGATGGAGTAGTGCGAGCTGCGGCAGATTATAATAAGAAGCTGTTTAAAATTTATTTACTTTATTCTTTTATGCTCTTTACGGCTCTTTTCCCTTCTAATCCTCGTTATATGGCCATCGCTATACGCCTTAAATTAGAAGAAAAAATAGCTGCAAAACAGCTTAAAATAATTTTGTAAACAAATTTAAACAGTTTCTAACGGACACAAACAATTAACTACTACACACAAATCACTACTGTCCCATTAAAATTGGGGAATGTTCTTTGAAATTATTGAAATATAGTTAGTTGCAGAGATTTTCAGTGCGAACGGACTTGAAATTTTAACTTTGCGGTGATTTAATGTTGACCGCTTATGTTTTCCGATA
>JAFUPR010000126.1 GCA_017481145.1 Alistipes sp.
AAGTCAGCACCACCCTTGGCACCACCCAGAGGAAGAGTAGTCAAGGCGTTCTTGAATGTCTGCTCGAAACCGAGGAACTTCAACATTGAGGGGTTCACTGCAGGGTGGAAACGCAAACCGCCCTTGTAAGGACCGATAGCTGAGTTAAACTGTACGCGGTAGCCGAGGTTAGTCTGAACCTCACCGTTGTCGTCAACCCATGTTACACGGAATGTGAAGATACGATCGGGCTCAACCATGCGCTCAACAATCTTAGCCTTCTCATACTCGGGGTGCTGGTTGTATACCTCCTCGATAGACTCCAATACCTCCTGAACCGCCTGCAAGTACTCGCTCTCACCGGGGTGCTTAGCCTCCAACTGGGCCATTAATACTTTTACATCCATAGTTTTAAGTAAAGTTAAAAGGTTATTATAAAATGATTTACATTATTGTTTCGTTCCAATTCTATCTGTTTGCTTCAAATAGTTACACAAAGATAGACAAATTATCCTAATTATGCCACCTTTTTAGACTTTTTTCAGCAAAATAAAAAGCATTATGGAAATAGGGGGTCAACCTCCATCCTTTATACGAAGGGAAGACGTACAACCTCCGCCTTCAACAGACGGCCACGAACCACAACGGCGATCTGCGTGCCAGCCTTGGCGAACTCGGGCTTAACATAACCCATGCCCACACCAATCTTCAAGCAAGGCGACATCGTACCCGATGTCACGTGTCCGATGACATTGCCCTCAAGGTCTGCCAACTCATACTCATGACGAGGCACACCGCGGTCGATAAGCTTGAAACCGACGAGCTTGCGTGTCACGCCCTCCTTCTTCTGGCGCTCCATAAGCTCGCGGTCGATGAACGGCTTGTTGTCAACGAACTTAGTGAGCCAGTTGAGACCAGCCTCAATAGGAGATGTGGTATCGTCGATGTCGTTACCATAGAGGCAGAAGCCCTTCTCAAGGCGGAGAGTATCGCGAGCGCCAAGGCCTATGTTCTTAAGGCCGAACTCCTCGCCTACCTTCCACATGGCCTCCCAGATGGTGTCGGCATCCTCGTTGTACATATATATCTCGCAGCCACCCGAGCCTGTGTAGCCCGTTGTTGAGAGGATAACCTCGCAGCCTGCAACCTTGCAAATCTTGAAGGTGTAGTACTCCATATCCTCAACCTGCTCCTCGGTCATCTTCTGTACGAGCTTCATAGCCAAGGGACCCTGGATGGCGAGCTGTGCTGTCTTGTCCGAGCTGTTCTCGAGCTCCACGCCAGCCTTCATGCCATACTCCTCACCCTGCTTGCAGATATGTGCCCAGTCCTTCTCGATATTGGCAGCATTGACGCAGAGCATATACTTCTCCTCGTTCACGCGGTAAACCAACACGTCGTCAACAATACCACCCTTGCCGTTAGGCATCGTCGTATATTGCACCTTGCCGTCGAATAGGTCGCACACATTGTTTGTAGTGATGCGCTGTAAGAACTCCGTAGCACGAGGGCCCTTAACCCAGATCTCGCCCATGTGGCTCACGTCGAAGACGCCGCACTTCTCGCGCACGTTGATATGCTCGTCGTTGATACCCGAGAACTCGATAGGCATGTTGTAGCCTGCGAACTCTGCCATCTTAGCACCATTAGCAATATGGTACTTGGTAAATGCTGTAGTTTTCATTTAGTTGATAGTTTTAGTGTTATCTTGATTGAATTATTACTCTCGTTATTCGGGCTTAGCATCCGTCTGTGGTGCCTCCGTCTTGGGGCGTGGCTTGAATCCCACCTTGGGGCAGCGCGTAAACTCCTTCGTTCGGTCGAAGAGATAGCGGTAGGTGGTGTGTACCTTATGCTTGCGTGCGCAGATGTAACGCTCGACCATGCGGTTCATCACGGGGTTGAAGTCGCCAATCCATGCGAACTCGATGCTGCGATACTCGTTCTTCTCGGTGCGCACGTAGCCGTCGAGCATAGCCTTCATAAAGCCCGACTCCACACCCTTGCCCTGGAACTCGGGGGTGATGCCGAAGATGATGGCGAAGACGCGGTCACACTTCTTTCTAACCTTCAAATCCCACATCATACGTAGCTTATTGATGATGCCGAACTTACCGTTATACTTGCCTATGAGACGATTGAGGTCGGGAACCATGATGAAGAAGCCGATGGGCTCGTCGTTGAAGTACGAGAACCATATAAGGTTACGGTCGACGATGGGACCCATGGTGTCGGCCATCTTGCGTGCCTCCTCCGAGGTCATGGGCTGCACACCCGTAAATAGCGACCATGCCTTGTTGTATATGACGCGGAACTTCTCCACGGCAGAGTATAAATCCTCGTTGCCTATGGGAGCAAAGCGATAGCCTGGTGTCGACATCAGACGCTTCACACGGTCGTAGACAACCTCGTTTACATCGTCGTCGTATACATTCCAGACATATGTGTTCTGGTTGAAGTAGTTCTGGAAGCCGTAGTTCTCGAATAGCGCCTTGTAGTATGGCGGGTTGTATGGATTCTCAAAGAGGGGCTGGTATTCGTAGCCCTCGACCAGAAGTCCCCACCACGCGTCGCGCGAGCCGAAGTTCACGGGGCCATCCATAGCCTCCATGCCACGCTCCTTGAGCCACTCGCGTGAGGCGTCGAACATCATGTTTGCAAGCTCCTGGTCGTCAATGGCCTCAAAGAAGCCACAACCTCCCGTGGGCTGCTCGTAGCCGTAGGCGTGTGTCTTGTCGTAGAATGCCGCGATGCGACCTACGCACTCGCCATCGTTGTTGTGTGCCACCCAGCGTATAGCCTCACCATCCTGAAATAGCTTGTTTTTCGCGGGGTCAAAGACCGCCTTTATCGAGCTGTCAAAGGGACATACCCAGTTGGGGTTATCCCTGTATATCTTCTTGGGTAGGTCAAGGAACTCTCTCTCCAATCTTTTATCACCCAATTTCACTTCGTGAAGTGTGTACTTTGCCTTAGCCATATAATATTTCGTTTTAAGTCATAGGTATAGACATACAAAGGTACATATTTTTTTTGAACTGCAAAAAATAATTAGCAATGAATTGGCGAAGGTAGTTTCAAAGACTAAGTGCAAAATTAAGATAAAAATTTAAAGAACATCTTTTTAGGGGATTCAAAATTTAATTTTTGTCTTGGTCTGCGGTTTAGTTTATACTGAGTGTTCAGGATGTATTCATCTGATAACTCG
>JAFUPR010000127.1 GCA_017481145.1 Alistipes sp.
CGAGTTATCAGATGAATACATCCTGAACACTCAGTATAAACTAAACCGCAGACCAAGACAAAAATTAAATTTTGAATCCCCTAAAAAGATGTTCTTTAAATTTTTATCTTAATTTTGCACTTAGTCTTTGAAACTACCTTCAGTCACTTCGACTATTCCAATTTTGTCGTTTAGAAAATTATTCATAAATTTGCGCGCTAAAACGCAGTATTAACACGTAGGTCGATAGTGACTTACACAACATTTATGAATATGAAACACGCATACGTATTTCCAGGCCAGGGATCGCAGGCCGTAGGCATGGGTAAGGATATCTACGATAACGTACCCGAGGCTAAGGAGCTTTTCGAGAAGGCCAACGAGATTCTCGGCTTCCGCATTACAGATATTATGTTCGCAGGCACACCCGAGGAGCTCAAGGAGACCAAGGTGACACAGCCTGCAGTATTCCTCCACTCGGTAATATTGGCTAAGGCTCTCGGTGTTAAGCCCGACGCCGTTGCAGGACACTCGCTCGGCGAGTTCTCAGCGCTTGTTGTCGCTGGTGCTCTCTCGTTCGAGGATGGCTTGAAGCTCGTGTCGAAGCGCGCCATGGCTATGCAGCGTTGCTGCGAGCAGCAGCCTGGAGGCATGGCTGCCGTACTAGGCTTAGACGACAAGACTGTAGAGGAGGTATGCGCATCTATCGACGGCGTTGTCGTGGGTGCCAACTACAACTGTCCTGGACAGCTCGTCATCTCGGGCGCTAATGCTGCCGTAGATGAGGCTTGCGAGAAGCTGAAGGCTGCGGGCGCTCGTCGTGCTCTGCGTCTTCCCGTTGGAGGTGCTTTCCACTCACCATTGATGGAGCCCGCACGCCAGGAGCTCGAGGCTGCCATTGCCGAGGCTGAGTTCATGACACCATCATGCCCCGTATATCAGAATGTTGATGCACAGCCCTACACCGAGGCTGAGGCTATCAAGAAGAACCTCATAGCACAGCTCACAGCCCCTGTGCGCTGGACGCAGATCGTCGAGAATATGGTGGCAGATGGCTTCGACACCTTCACCGAGGTAGGCCCAGGCAACGTACTTCAGGGTCTCGTAACAAAGGTTAGCCGCGAGGTTACAGCCGAGTCGAAGGCTACGCTTTAAGAGCCCACAAAAAGCAACTAGAAATGAAGTGACTCTCAACTGTGGAGAGTCACTTCATTTATTTTTTACCATCTTTTCTTAAGACCATATATATATATTATATAGGACAATAAATACAAATAGAAATATAGTCTTTTTAATCACAAATCGCGAAAAAATCTTGATAAACGGATAACATTATTATCACATTTTTATTACAAATTGTTTGGAATTTGGTATAAATTTCCTAACTTTGCATTGTCAAGTGTAAGAAAATCTACACCTGTATGGATAACGCACTGTTTATCAAAGATAAATGGAGGGTTTTGATGAGGCGAGAGAGGATAAGCAAGATGGTCGATTTTCAACACTTTACAGAGTAAAGGACAAACAAGACAGCAGGTCATCGCAAAAAGATGATAGGAAAAGATAGAAAAATATTTGCGCTTTCAGCATTGCTTATCGTGGCTCTATTAGTGCCACAGGTTTTGCGTGCCCAAGATGACCGTCTCCATGCAGACTGGCAGAGCGACACACGCCGTAGCCTGTGCATCGACTTCCGCGTAAATAGCTCGACTATCGACCGCGCCTATCACGACAATGCCGACGTGCTTGAGCGCATCGACTCGCTCTTCACGGCCATCAAGGCTGACACACTCATTGACGTGGTCTCTGTAGAGTTCTGCGGTAGTGCCTCACCCGAAGGTAACTCACAAGTTAACAGCCGCCTAAGTCATGCTCGAATGGTATCACTCGAGAACATGGTTCGTGACCATATCGACATCCCCGACAGTCTCGTCCGCCACAACGACCACTACATCGCATGGCATCACCTTGTGGAGATGATCGAACTCGACGATAAGATGCCCAACAAGGAGCAGGTGTTGGAGATTCTACACACCAGCTATCCCGATGCTAAGGACTGGAGAGGAATAGCCATGGATGGACGTCTGCCCAAGCTTCAAGCATTAGGTAACGCCACATGGAAGTATCTGCTCGACAACTACTTCGTTCACATGCGAAATGCGTGGTTCATCATTATCACGCACCGCAATAAGGTCATCGAACCTGAGCCCGAACCTATACCCGAGCCCATGCCCGAGCCAGAGCCTATACTAGAACCCGAGCCCGAACCCATACCCGAGCCCGAGCCTGTTGTTGAGGAGAAGCCTCGCACACCGCTGTTGAGCATCAAGAACAACCTCCTCGAGGATGCTGCTCTTGTCATCAACCTCGGCGCTGAGGTTCGCATAACGCCGCGTCTGTCATTCGACGTTATGGGTCACTACTCACCATACGACTACTTCACCGACGTGCGCAAGATTCGTGTATTTGCCATACAGCCCGAGATACGCTACTGGTGGGGAGAGTCGCTTGTGAAGGGTCACTTCATCGGTCTGCACGCACCCATAGCTGGTTTCAACGTGCAGCTCAACGACAAGTACCGCTATCAGGATCCCAACCACGCAATATGGGGCTTAGGTCTCAGCTACGGCTATGCAATGCCGCTGGGCAAGAAGGGCAACTGGGGCATAGAGTTCACCATTGGCGTGGGCTATATGGATATAAAGTATGACGTATATGAGGGCGTGACAAATGGTCGATACCTGCGCACCGAGACACGCAACTACATAGGTCCCACACGCCTCGGCATAGACATCTCATACCGCATAGATATGAGCAAGAAGGCTAAGAAAGAAAAGCAACTCGAGGAGTAAAAATAGAGGGCTGAATGCTATAGAAAGTAGAGAGCTAGAAGTTATAAAAAAAGAGAACTGAAAGCTATAAGGGATAGAGAGTATATTAAGTAAATATATAATATAAGTAGATGTTCGATAGAGTTAAACATATTGCGTTGATGTTATTGTCGGTGCTTGCCTTGGCAAGTTGCGACCGTACCATCCACGAGTATCCTGGCCTGCCCACAATTGAGCTGGTCGTGAACTGCTCTGTCGACCTATCACACCCCGAGCACTTCGTGACGGTAGAGTGGGAGCCTGATAAGGGCGCTACGTACGTCGTGCGTGCGCAGAACGCAGAACTCAAGGGAACACGATTCAACGAGCCCGTATGTCTGCGTTACGTGATAGACCTCTACCGTGTGACTAGCTCGCACTCAACATTCGTGCAGCGCGAGATACGCTTCTCGGCACTCACAGATCTCAATATTGAGGCGACAGCCACATTTAACGTAGAACCCGCAGAGTACAAGGTGCTTATATGGTGTGACTACGTGCAGGATGATGTGCGCGAGGCGTGGTACTACGAGACCGACGACCTCCGTAAGATTCTCTACTCGGATGTGGTCGTAGTAGACAACAATGATAAGGATGTATTCACCAACATGATAAATGTCGACCTGAAAGACTACTACTATCTCGATGGCGACTTCGTAGTGACATACGACACCGTATTGGAGCGCCCCAAGGGACGATTCAAGTGTATCACAACAGACATGAACGACTACATACATGGTGGTGGTAGCGTGGATAACATCACCTCGGTGGTGACATATACGCAGTATGTATCTGCAGGTTACAACGTCGAGGAGCAGAAGCCTAACTACTTCGAGCCGACACGTACGTTCATAACAACAGCGCGCCTCGACGAGGATGGCATGCTCGAGCTCTTCTACGACTACGTATTCGTTAACGGTAAGCAGACAAACGTCAAGCTCAACATGTACTTCTACAACGGCGACATCACCATAAACGACAAGGGCGAGATCATCGGCGAGGAGATTAGCCATAACTTAGGTATGGTCGTGCCACTGAAGCGTAACATGGAGACCGTCATCGAAGGACGTCTGCTCACAACTTCATTCGGCACAGGTGGTATCGGTATTGACCCAGGTTTCGAGGATGAGATCGTCATCCCATGGGGCGACTAACCCCGAAGAGCATATTAGGAGGATGACTAAAAAATAGAAGAGGCTGAATATAAAGAGTATTTTGTCGTTCTTTGTTGTCATAAGTCATCATCTACTTCCGCTAACGAATTATCTCGCCAATGGGCAGTACGCTGTAGTACAGCCCATCGTCTCGAAATTCGCCGAGCGTGAGCGGTGAAAAGGAACTTAAGTCTAATACTACATCTTTTTATTCAACATCTTGGCTTAATGGTCAAAAAAGAGACCTGCGAGAGGGGGTAAAATGTTGAGATATAGTATATTTGCAGTATTTATAATTATTA
>JAFUPR010000128.1 GCA_017481145.1 Alistipes sp.
CGAGTTATCAGATGAATACATCCTGAACACTCAGTATAAACTAAACCGCAGACCAAGACAAAAATTAAATTTTGAATCCCCTAAAAAGATGTTCTTTAAATTTTTATCTTAATTTTGCACTTAGTCTTTGAAACTACCCAAGATAAAATTCAAACAGCTTCTAAGGCGTTTATCCAAATTTATTCGTACCTTTGTGGTATTGCTTATATAATGAGTTGAAACAAAAAATGATATAACGATGTCGATAATAAGACTTACTAAGGAGTTTACCTTCGAGGCTGCGCACATGCTTGAGGGGTACGATGGTCTCTGTCGCGAGATTCATGGACACTCGTACCGTCTCTTTGTCACCGTCAAGGGCGAGCCTGTGACAGACCCTGCGTCGCCTAAGCTTGGCATGGTCATGGACTTCGGCGTGCTGAAACGTATTGTCTCGGAGCAGATTGTCGAGCGCCTCGACCACGCCTTTATGATGCGTCGCTCGGAGGATGCTGAGGCTGTTGCCGAGGCTTTGAGCATGCAATTCTCGAAGGTTGTCCTCACGGACTATCAGCCCACGTGCGAGAATATGCTCGCCGACTTTGCGGAGCGTCTTCTTGGAGTGCTTCCCGAGGATATAGAGCTGTGCTCGCTGAAGTTGCACGAGACGGCCTCGTCGTATGCCGAGTGGTATGCGTCGGATAACTTCTAAATACTCCGTATATGCGTAAAAGCCTCTACCTCATCGACGCTTATGCGTTGATATTCAAGTATTACTATGCCTTCATGGGGCGACCTATGCGTAATCGTGATGGGTTGAACACCTCCGTGGTCTTCGGCTTCACGAAGTTTCTGCGCGACATACTTAGACGCGAGAAGCCCGACCTTATAGGTGTTGCGTTCGACCCCCCTGGAGGATGTTTCCGTCGTGATATCTATTCCGAGTATAAGGCTAACCGTCCGCCCACGCCTGAGGATATAAAACTCTCGATACCCTACGTTAAGCGCCTATTGAAGGCGATGAATATACCCATACTTGAGGTTGCGGGCTTCGAGGCTGACGATGTCATAGGTACACTTGCCAAGCGTGGCGCCGAGGCTGGTTATGCTGTCTATATGGTTACGCCCGACAAGGACTATGGTCAGCTTGTCGACGACAATTGTGTGATATACAAGCAGAAAGGTGAGGAGCGCGAGATTGTTGATCGTGCTGCTATTGAGGCTAAGTACGGTTTCACTGATCCAATCCTCGTGCGTGACATGTTGGCACTTTGGGGTGATGCGTCGGACAACATCCCTGGCGTTCCAGGTATAGGCGAGAAGGGTGCGACGAAGCTTGTAAGGGAGTGGGGCACGGCCGAGAGTATCCTTGCCAATGCCGAGAATATTGGTGGGAAGACGGGTAAGAATATAGCCGAGTGGGGAGATAAACTGCTTTTAGCTAAGGAGCTCACTACTATTCGTTTGGATGTGCCCATCGAACTTGACGAGGCGGCACTACAGTTTTGTGAGCCTAACTACACGCTGCTGCGTGGTCTGTATGCTGAGCTTAACTTCTCATCGTTCTTACGCGACCTGGAGAATGTAGCGCAGCCCGAGCCCATATCCTCTGCTCCTGTGCAGGCGCCGCAGATTCAGCTTCAGGAGGTTACGCGTGCTAAGGCTGAGGCTAAGCGACGTGCAAGTCTTGAGGGTCAGGGCGACCTCTTTGCTGTTGTTACTCCCTCTGTGCCCGAGGTGGTTACGGCAGAGACTGTAGTCGAGGAGGAGGTCTCTATACGCAATATATCAAATACGCCGCACGACTATCGCACGATACACAATGTCAAGGAGCTCAACGAGTTATGCTCATATCTTGCTACCTTTAGCGAGTTCTGCTTCGATACAGAGACTACGGGTCTCGACCCGATAACGTGTCGCATTGTGGGCCTCTCCTTTGCTGCTGAGCCATTCAAGGCGTGGTATGTACCCTTCCCCACGGATAGGCAGCAGACAGAGAGCTATGTTGCAGCGCTGAGACCTCTGTTCGAGAATGAGGCTATAACTAAGATAGGGCAGAATATAAAATTCGACCTTATGGTGTTGCGCACCATTGGTATTCAGGTACGAGGCAGGAAGGTTGACACGATGCTTTTGCATTACCTCGTCGATGCTGAGTCGCGCCATAATATGAACTTCCTGGCGGAGCGATACCTAAACTATACGCCCATAGCCATCGAGACGCTTATAGGCAAGGGCGCCAAGCAGCTAACTATGGATATGGTTGGCATCGAGCGTGTTGCAGAGTACGCAGCCGAGGATGCCGACGTGACGTTGCGCCTTAAGCATGAGCTCTACCGCGAGGTTGAGGCTCTCGGCATGATGGAGTTGTATCGCGATATTGAGGAGCCGATGATTGATGTATTGGCCGATATGGAGCTTGAAGGCGTGTGTATCGACACGCCCAAGTTGCGCGACTATGCCGTTGGTCTTAGGGAGCTGCTTCAGAGCCTTGAGGAGGAGGTACGAGAGATGGCTGGCGAGCCTACATTAAATATCAACTCGTCGCGCCAACTCGGAGAGGTGCTCTTTGCTAAGCTACGTATCACCGACAAGCCCAAGATGACGAAGATGAAGCAGTTCTCCACCGAGGAGGAGTATCTGCAGGGCTTCGCTCACGACTTCCCGATTGTTGGTAAGGTGCTTGAGTATCGAGGCGTTAAGAAGCTGCTATCTACCTATGTTGATGCTCTGCCCGAGCTTGTGAATCGAATAACGGGGCGCATACACACCTCGTACAACCAGGCAGTGACAGCTACGGGGCGTCTCTCGTCGACCAACCCTAATCTTCAGAATATACCTATCCGTGACGACCTTGGTAAGCCTATCCGCGAGGCCTTCGTAGCCTCGGATGGCGACCATGTGCTCGTTGCCGCTGACTACTCGCAGATAGAGCTACGCCTTATGGCGCACCTTAGTGGTGATGAGGCGCTTATCGAGGCATTCAGGCGTGGTGACGATATTCACTCTGCAACGGCGGCACGACTATTTCATAAGAGTACAGCAGATGTCACCTCCGACGAGCGTCGCAGGGCAAAGACCGCCAACTTCGGCATCATATATGGTATCTCGGCCTTCGGCCTCGCCCAGCGCTTGGACATCCCTAACCGCGAGGCTAAGGAGCTAATAGAGAACTATTTTGCCTCGTACCCTGCTATCAAGGCCTATATGGATGGCGCTATCCAGGGTGCAGCAAGTGTTGGCTATGTTGAGACTATGTTTGGTCGCCGTAGGCTGTTGCACGATATTACATCGTCTAATCGTACTGTGCGCGGTGTGGCCGAGCGTAACGCTATAAACGCACCTATTCAGGGCTCGGCTGCCGATATTATGAAGCTTGCTATGATTGAGATACGTCGTCGTTTTATTGCCGAGGGCATACGCTCGAAGATGATCATGCAGGTACACGACGAGGTTGTCATCGACACGCTCCGCTCCGAGGTTGACGTCGTTAAGCGTATAGTTAAGGAGGCGATGGAGAGTGTAGCTACGCTCCGTGTGCCACTTATTGCTGAGGTCAATAGCGGCAATTGTTGGCTCGAGGCGCACTAAGAGTTTTCAACATATTCCAGTCTGTGTGGTCTATTCTTAAGATATTGAGTATAGGCCATACTTATAATATCATAAAAATTTTTAGCTTGACATTATAAGGTTTTTGTTCTATTTTTGCAGCGTGAAACACGAAAATTAACAATTAAACTAAAGATACTATGGCTACGAAATTTTATAAGTGCAATATTTGCGGTAATGTAATACATAAGGTTGTTGACTCTAAGGTGCCCGTTGTCTGTTGCGGTCAGAAGATGGAGGAGCTTGTGCCCAACACTGTGGATGCCAGTGGTGAGAAGCATGTCCCTGTGGTTACACTTCTTGGCGATGGTCGTATAAGGGTGGATGTGGGCAGCGTGCCTCACCCGATGACTGAGGAGCATCATATAGCCTTCGTATATGTCGAGACGGAGCATGGTGGCCTACGTGCCGATCTCAAGGATAGCCCGAGTGCTGAGTTCTACATTGGTGAGTCTAAGCCCGTGGCCGTGTATGAGTATTGCAACCTGCATGGTCTATGGAAGACAGAGTTGTAATCTTGTGGTTGCTATATTCCAGTAAAAAAGAGAGGCTCGAATCGTCGAGCCTCTCTTTCGTTAGGTTAGGATATACCTATTAGTGCTGCGCCTCAGTGGGGCGTGCTGCGTAAGCGATATTGAGTGCCTCAGCCTTACGAAGCTCCTGCTTTACAGCCGTAAGCTTACCTACTGTTGCACCCTCGTCAACGCGAAGGTTAACAACGATCTCCTTAGGACCTACGCCCTTAGTCACCGTCGTTGCCGAGATAAAGTCTCGGATATCCTCTACTTCACGGGTCTGGTCGTTGAGCTGAATCTTCAACGCATCCTCGCCCTTAGCTGCTGTAAGGGGCTTACCCATCCAGATATTCACAAGATTCTTCTTGTCTAACTTAGTAATCTCTATGGCCTCGGGCATCTGCACCGTAACCAATGGATCTACCTCACGCATCGTTGTTGCTGCCATGAAGAAGAATAGAAGCATAAACACGATGTCGGGAAGTGATGATGTCGATAACGCGGGCACTTCACGCTTGCCCTTTTTTGCCATTACTGCCATAACTACTTCTTTGTTTGATCGTTAGGTTCTGCCTCAGAAATCTTCATAGGTACAGCCTTACGGATGTTACCCGCCTGGATGTCATCCAGGTCGTTGTATACCTTACCATATACCTGAAGAGAGATCTCGTCACGGTATAGGTTAAAGGCATGTGTTAACTCATCCTGTACCTTGAGGTAGACTTTATACTCTGTTTCATCATCGGCCTTCAGTGACACCAGACCCTCGCTGACGTTATACATTGCGCCATCAATCTCGGTAGCCTTCTTGTTAGACCTATCGGGGTTAACAAGGAAGAAGAATACCTCACGAGAGAGACGTGAGTGCTCGCCGCTACGACGCAAGTCGCTTGAGCGATACTCCTCCGTGCCCACCATGATAGCACCGCTACGCGATACGTTCACCTTGAGTACGTTACGCTCGTTAACGTCAACATCGTTCTGCTGTTCCGTAGGGTCGATCCAGGGCGGAAGCGTACGCTTCATACCCGTGTCGACATCCATCGTAGTTGTCACCAAGAAGAATATCAACAGCAGGAATGAGATATCCGCCATTGAGCTGGAGTTAATCTCAGCTACTTTTCTCTTAGCTTTTGCCATAACTACGACTTATAAATATCACGAATTGCCGAGAAGATAGTTGCAAGAGCAGCGCCGGCGAATGTGATGTATGTTACCAAAATACCAGTGTCGGCAATCATATACTCGAACTCGCCGAATACCGTACGAGTTGCAGGGTCAGTACCGATACCGAGGTCATAACCAGCAGCATCCTTCAAAGTGAGGCCCTGATCCCAGCCGTTACCAGCTGCTATGAAATAAGCAGCGCCAACAACTATAACGACGATAACCGCTACACCAAGAGCAGCCTTCATAGCCGCGCCACTGCGGAGTGTATTCCATATAGAACTCATGATAATGTAGCAGATTGCGAACACCATCAAGAAGTAGAGCCACATAAGGTTCCAGTGAATAGCAGTAGCAAGACCTACCATATACTCACCATCAGCCTTAGCATCCTCGTTAGCCTTGATAGAGGCAGCGATGTTCTCCTCCATGATGTTCACGTTCTCCTTGTGCTGGTTGAGCGTGTCGTTCAAAGCCTTGAAGTCGGCCTGAACCTTCTCAGCAGCAGCAAGAGCACGCTTCTCCGAGCCAGTTAGGCTCTTCTTAGCCTTAAGCTCCTCGATTGTAGTCTGAGCCTCGAGAGCAGCCTCGCGATTGTCAGAAACCTTCTTCTCGTACTCGGGGATAAGCTTCTCGCGTGTAGCGACAACCTTCTCCTTCTCAGCCTTGATGGCATCCAACGTAAGGATACCCTCCTCAAGCTGGTTGGCAAAGACGATGCCAAGAGCCTGAATACCCTCCTCTGCCGACTCTACGGGCACAGGCTGGTCATCCTCAGTATTCACGGCAACACCATTGGCGTCGAACTTCTGTGCAAGAGCTGTGTTATTAGCAATCCTTGCAGAGTCGGGAGCATTCCAACCTGCGATGATTGCCCATGCGAACATTGCAACCGACACCAAGGCGAAGACCCAGAATACGTGTTTATTTAATTTTCTCATAATTGATATCTCTTAAAAATAGTATTAGGTCTTGTTTATCGCTTGTTGTATGCAGTAAGCATATCAACCAAGGTGATAGATGTATCCTCCATCTTAACTACGAGACCCTCAATCTTAGAGAGGATGTAGTTGAAGAACACCTGAAGAATACAAGCAGAGATAAGACCCAACATGGTAGTCAAAAGAGCCACCTTAATACCACCAGCTACGACGGTAGGAGAAATAGTTGCCTGAGCCTGGATATCATCGAATGCCTGGATCATACCAACAACGGTACCCATAAATCCGAGTGAAGGTGACAAAGAGATGAAGAGCGAAATCCATGAGAGGTTAGTCTCGAGGTGACCCTGCTGTACTGAACCGTAAGACACAACAGCCTTCTCAACAGCCTCAAGACCCTGGTCGTAACGAAGAAGACCCTGGTAGTAGATAGAGGCAATAGGACCACGTGTGTTGCGGCAAAGCTCCAAAGCAGCCTCAACGCCCTGCTCGTTAAGAACCTTCTCAACCTCAGCAGTGAACTTCTTGGTGTTAATCTGCGCCATAGTCAGGTAGAGGATACGCTCGATAGAGAGAGCCAAACCGAGAACCAAGCAGACAAGCACGGGAAGCATCCACTCCCAACCACCTTACAAGAACTTCTTCATAAGAGCGAAGTGCATAGGCTCACCATCCAACTCCTCAGCCTCAGCCTCAGCCTCAGCCTCGTGAGCAACCTGCTCTACTGCGGCCTCCTGTGCGGTAGCCTCGTTAGCATCCTGTGCGTAAGCAGCGCCGAATGAGATAGTGGCAGCTGCCAAAACCAAAAATAATTTTTTCATAATGTTTTGTTAGTTAAAATTTGTAAATTTTAGTAGTTGTTATCTCTATTATTTCGTCTAAATGTAATTAGTTCTTCTTCGTTTCGCTCAACCGCCTGGCATCGGCATTACACCCATACGTGAGCATATAATGCCCCCTAATATGACCCAAACACGGTATCTATCAACATATTACATCCGCAAACCTCGGAGTCCCACTTCCAAGCCCCCTCGTTTGCAGACATTTTGCAGTGCGAAATATACGCATTATTTCCGAAAAGTGCAACGCTTTAGAGCGTAAATTCGCCACGGAGCGGGCGACGCATCAAATTTAGCGTTTCCGAAAGAGGCAAATTTTTGCCTAAAACGTACATTAACTTCGCTACTGCTGCCTCAATGGTCATATCGTGTCCCGAGACTACGCCCGCCTCCTGCAAGGCTAAGCCCGTCTCGTAGAGGTGCATCTGCACAGCACCATCCTTACATTGTGACACGTTCACTACGACAACCCCTTTGCTTATTGCCTCCTTAACCAACTCTACGAACCACTCCGACGTGGGGGCATTACCCGCACCGTATGTTTCGAGCACTACGCCACGAGCGCCACTATCTATGAGCATTGCGCGTAGTGTCGCGGGGCGTATGCCTGGGAAGAGCTTGACAACAACGACATCATCCGCCAGCCTCTCGCTTATGCGGAACTCGTCGGAGAAGTCGGGGGCGTATGGGGCTATTGCCGCGGTGTTGTACTGTATGTTCACGCCCACATCTGCCAGCGCCGCATAGTTGAACGAGGCAAAGGCGTTGAGCGCCTCGGCACTAAATTTCGTTGTGCGGTTGCCGCGGAAGAGACGGTTTTGGAAGTATAGCGCCACCTCGGGAACTAAGGGCGTGCCCTCCTCGCTACGTGCGCCTGCAATCTCGATGGCCGTGATAAGGTTCTCGCGACCGTCGGTACGCAGTATGCCTATAGGTATCTGGCTACCAGTGAATATCACGGGCTTGGCGAGGTTCTCGAGCATGAAGCTTAGTGCTGCTGCCGAGTAGGACATTGTATCTGTGCCGTGGAGGATTACAAAACCATCATACTTAGCGTAGTTGTCGCGGATGATGCGCGCCATATCTACCCAGTTCTCAATAGATACGTTTGATGAGTCGATGGGAGGTTTAATAGTGAATACCTCGATATCCACATTGAGTCGCTTGAGCGATGGGAACTCCTCGTATATTCCGCTGAAGTCGAAAGGGACAAGGACGCCTGTGGCCTCGTCGGTCTTCATACCGATGGTACCACCGGTGTATATAATAAGTATCGATGATCGTTTCATAAACGAGCCTCATGTGGCGTTAGTGCCGCACATATCATCACAAAGGTACGCAAAAAAAGCGAATGATGTACCCTTTTATGCAAAAAAAAACTCTTTTAACGCAATATTCTTGCATATATACTCCTCCTATAGCCCGAAGATGCGACAGGCCGTTGCCGTTGTTATCTCGTCTACGCGTTTGCAGCTAAGACCGTGAATCTCTGCTACCTTACGGCATACATGTTCCACATAGGCCGACTCGTTGCGTTTGCCGCGGTGAGGTACGGGCGTGAGATATGGGCAGTCGGTCTCGAGGATTAGTAACTCCGTAGGAAGCTCTGCAACAACCCTGTCGAGCCCCGAGTTCTTAAACGTCACAACACCCCCAATGCCGAAGACAAAGTCGCCATATCTTAGGAGCTTACGTGCCATGTCGGCATCCGAGGCATAGGCGTGAAAGACACCCCGCAGACCGCGACCACGGTATGTGGCCACGGCGTCGAGCATCTCGTCGTAGGCCGAGCGCGTATGTATCGCCACGGCCATATTATACTTTAACGCCAACTCTAATTGCGCGTGCAATACCTCGCGCTGCTCGCGATAGAAATCGCAGCTCCAATAGAGGTCTAAGCCTATCTCTCCTACGCCACATAGCGCCATCGGTGGCTCACGCAATAGAGCCTCGACCATGTCAAGCTCCTCCCGCCAGCGAGGGTTATCGTTCACCGACGTGGGGTGTAATCCTGCCATCGGGCGACAATAGTCGGGATGTGCCTTTGCGAGGTCGAACATACGCCCGCGGCTCTCGGCGTCGATGTCGGGAAGTAGTAACATCTCGACGCCCGCATCGCGGGCACGTGCCAAGGCCTCCTCGCGGTCGGCGTCGAACTCCTCGGCATAGATATGTGAGTGTGTGTCAATCATATAGATACTTTACTTATGCCCTTGGGTTATACCTTTTCGTAGCGCTTACCTGGGAGTGCACGTATATGCCCCTTCAACTCGAGTTCCATCATCTCCATCGCAAGCTCGCCGATAGATAGCCCTGTGGCCGCAAGTATCGCTGCATGGTCAAGGGTCGTGGCGCTGTCGAAGGCGCTGATAATCAGGCGTTGTGACGCTGTGAGATTGTCACCGTCATGTTGCGTTATGGGCGCTGGTTTAGGTGTTGTATGTTCCCAGCCGAGGTCGTCGATAATGTCATTCGCCGAGAGTATTAGGCGCGCCTTGCCACTGCGTATGAGGTTGTTCGAGCCAAACGAGGTGCTGTCGGTGAGACGTCCTGGTACGGCCATGACCGCGCGACCATAGCTGTCGGCCATCTCGGCTGTGGCGAGCGAGCCTCCCGTTGCTGGTGACTCGATGACGACAAGCCCAGTGCTGAGCCCCGCAATTATGCGGTTGCGAGAGATGAAGAGGTTGCCATTCTGCTTTGTTCGCGAGTGTAGCTCCGAGACAATTGCACCACCATGGCGCACAATATCCTCGGCTAAGGCGCGGTGGGGCGCTGGTGTCACCTCGGGAAGTATGCTTGCGATGACGGCCACGGTCGTAGCTCCATGTGTTAGGGCAGCACGATGTGCTGCGCCATCTACACCATAGGCGAGGCCGCTGACGATGCAGATGTCGGATATGGCGTCGGCGAGGTCACCTATTAGTTTGTCGGTGATGTGCAGACCCGAGGGCGATATCTCGCGTGTGCCTACGACAGAGAGCGTGCGCATGGCGAGGGCGTCGACGTTACCATGCACAAAGAGTACATGCGGTCTATCCGACGTCTCGCGTAGCGGTACGGGGTACTCCGCGTCGGTGGCCGATATTATGCGTATGTCGTGCTTGCGACAATATCGCACCTCCTCCTCAGCCTCGCGCATGCCCTCTCCCGCGACGATGCGCTCGGCAAGCTCGGGGCGCAGACCAGCATCACCAACGAGCGCTGCCCGCGAGGCCGCGTAGACCTCCTCGGCACTGCCGAAGTGGTCTACGAGGTGTGCTGCTCCGCGGCTACCGATGCCTCGGACGAATATCAGGGCAAGGTCCTCTAATGTCATACAACAAATTATCCGCAGTGGAAATATCTCTCTACGAGTGCCAACATCTGTGCGCGGTCGTTACCTATATCCTCGCGCAGTGTGCGGTCGTTGTACGAGCGCAATAGTTTGAGGATGCCGTCAATCATTGCGGGGCTGAAGACGCCGCGCGACTCGAAGATGTCGCGCTGACGCTCAAGGCAGTCGGCCGAGGCGGCACAACTATCAGGCAGCTGTGCCAGCACCTTCAACTTGTCGGCATTTTCCTTCTTGTGGATGTTTACATTCACGTACGTACGCTCAGCAATATCTAATGCGTTGTCGAGCTCGAAGCCATAGCGACATGCCACCACAAGGCCAGCAATCAACTCATAGACGTCTGCCGAGCCATCGGGCGAGCGCATCTCCACGGTCTGCTTTTGCGATGTGTCGTAGTCGTGAGCCTTCTCCAAGGGGTTGGCTATCTGGCACATATCGCTCTTGGCTGTCCATCCTAATGGCACGCGTACAAGTACCGAGCGGTTACGGTCGCCCCAGCATACGTTTGTAGGTGCCTCCTGGTGTGGTACGAGGCGGAAGTACGACGTGGGGTTGGTGTTGCCGAAGGCCGTGATCGAGGGTGCGAGCTCCATCATGCCAGCAATGGCACGACGTGCCGTCGTTGAGAGTGCTCCATTCTCGAGCATCATATTTTTGCCATCCTTGACTATGCGCATGTGTATGTGTAGTCCCGAGCCAGCCTTGCCCGCCGTGATCTTTGGCGCGAAGGTTATGTCGAAGCCGTAACGATAGGCGAGGTTGCGTATTATCCACTTGGCGATGACGAGCTGGTCGGCAGCGTCGGCGGCCGATACGGGGAGGAACTCTATCTCGTTCTGCTCGTATATGCGGCCGTCGATGGTGAAGTTACCCACCTCCGAGTGGCCATACTTTATCTGTCCGCCCGCCTGAGCTATGTATGCCATGCACTCCGTGCGGAACTCGTTGAACTTGGCGTAGGGCGCCGACTCGTGATAGCCCTTCTGGTCTGTTGCAGGGAAGAGACCCTCGTCGGGAGCTATGACATAGTACTCAAGCTCGCCCATGGCCTCGAAGTCCATGCCCGTAACCTCGTTGAAGGCGCGTAGCGCCTTGAGGAGTGTGTAGCGCGGTGCTGAGGCTAACGGCTCACCATCCTTGTTGAAGAATGAACATAGCATCGTTATCGTCGGTATCTCGGCAAAGGGGTCGTGAAAGGCGGTGCTGAAGCGTGGCACGACGTAGAGGTCGCTACTTCCCGCCTCGATAAAGCTGAAGAGGCTCGAGCCATCGACGCGCTCGCCACAGGTGAGTATGGTGTCTAAATATTCGGCATTGTTGATGACGAAGTTGAGCGTCTTCAGACGACCATCCCCCGCGGGATACATGAAGTTGACCATGCGGATGTCGTTCTTGGTGATGTAGTCGACGATGTCGGCCTTGGTAAATTCCTTTGCAGGTTTGCCCAGGAAGCTTACGAGCTTGTTGGGGTTAAGTGCTAACTCTCGATTCATAGTTATAGAGTTTTATTTGTGAGATTCTAAGCAAAGATATGAAATATAGTTGAAAAGTGCAAAATATTGGCCGAGGTAATAATGGTTTATTGTGGTAGCTATTGCTTATTTTTGTGAGTTACGATGGGTTAAATTGGTTAGTATGCGATTGTCGCGGACAGATTCTTTACTTTGTTCATGATGACAGAGAGAAGAACGCGTGACAAAAAGTACGATTAGCGCGAGGCTAATTTGCCATCAGAAGACGACGAGATGTTTCGACCACACTAACGCTTCGCTCAACATGACAGAGCGGGTTGCACACCCCAATTTCTTGTCATAAGGGGTTGGGCTTGGCCTCGACATGAAATTAGCCCGAATGGGATATACTAAGCGTATTCCCCATTCGGGCTAATGATTGAGAGGTCGAGAATAACCCCTTATCACAAGAAATTACTCTTCGTCGGTGTCAGTATAAGCCTTGAGGAGCTTCTCCTGTACATCGGCTGGTACCTGCTCGTATGATGCGAACTGCATGGTGTACGTAGCAGCACCTGAAGTCAACGACGACAATGATGTAGAGTAGCGGTAGAGCTCAGCCAGAGGCACGCGTGCATTGAGGCGGTCGAAGCCCTTATCCGACTCCATACCCATAATCATAGCACGACGGTTCTGCAAGTCGCTCATCACGGCACCCATATACTCGCTTGGTGTAAGAACCTCGACGTTATAGATAGGCTCCATAATCTTCGGGCCTGCATTGCGGAAGGCCTCCTTGAAGGCGTTACGGCCAGCAAGCTTGAACGAGAGCTCGTTTGAATCTACTGGGTGCATCTTACCGTAGTAGATGGTAACGCGGATGTCGCGGGCGTATGAGCCTGTCAATGGACCCTCGTCCATCTTCTCCATGATACCCTTCAAGATTGCGGGCATGAAGCGAGCGTCAATAGCACCACCAACGATAGAGTTGTAGTACTGAAGCTTACCACCCCATGGGAGGTCGTACTCCTCCTTACCCTTAACGCTCACGGCGATCTCCTGACCGTTAACCTTATACTTCGTAGGCTCGGGCATGCCGTCGTAGTAGGGCTCGATGACCA
>JAFUPR010000129.1 GCA_017481145.1 Alistipes sp.
ATATGTTGAAAATCAACAAAATACCCCCCCTATGCATAAAAAAGTAATAAAAAAAGCAACAATGTTAGAATTAATTTATTAAATTTGCCTCAACTTTATAATAATACACACACACAAATATCAAACTTTAAACTATGAAACTTAGAAATTTTTTCTATCTGTTGCTTGCATTACCATTGGTATTTGCAGCATGTGAGAATGGCTCTGAGGGTACGGACAAGAAACCAGATGTTCCCGAAGTTAAAGATCCCGTCTTGACACTCACATCAAGCGCCTCAATGGAGGTTGCAGCTGAGGGTGGTGACTACGTGATTACCTACAAGTTGGAGAATGCTAAGGAGGGTGTTACGCTTGAGGCTACATGTGAGGCTGCATGGGTAACCGACCTTACCGCTGGCGAGACTGTAACTTTCACTGTTGCCGCTAACGAGGAGACAGCACCCCGTGAGACGACGATTGTTGTAACTTACGAGACGCAGAAGTTCGAGGTTGCTGTTAAGCAGGTTGCTAAGGACGAGGTTCCCGCTCCCGTTTTGACGCTCACATCGGATGCTACGATGGAGTTCACTGCCGAGGGTGGCGCTGGCGAGATTACCTACAAGTTGGAGAATGCTGTTGAAGGTACAACTCTTACGGCTACATGCGAGGCTGAGTGGGTTAAGGATGTTGCCGCTGGCGAGACTGTAACCTTCACTGTTGCTGCCAACGATGGCGATGCACGTGAGGCTAAGGTTGTCGTAGCCTATGGCGAGCAGAAGTTCGAGGTTACCGTTAAGCAGGCTAAGAAGGCAGAAGATCCTTTGAAGGTGTTTACTAAGGCCGAGTCTACATGGAAGGGTAGCTACCATACTTTGGTACTCACTACTGAGGATCAGGCGGTAAAGCTCGCTGCAGACATCTATACATACAATTCGAAGTATTGTTATCTGTATGAGGGTACCTATACTGTTAAGAACTCGGGAATTAGCTTTACTGAGGGAGAGATTGACTTCTACTACTCTTATATCACCATCAACGAGGAGAAGGCTGCACTCGATAGCGGTACTATTACCGTAGCTATCAACGATGACCTAACGTATGATATTGCCGTTGATTTGAAGGATGCCAATGGCCGTGAGCTCAAGGGTGAGTTCAAAGGTGCGGTTGAGGGTATGAGTTTCGAGAATGGCTTTGAGTGGGTAGCAGCGTCGCGTAATACTACAGGCGGAGCTACTGATGGTCAGTTTAACATCACCTTCAAGACGGCAGGTACGGACTATGCAGATTACTTAACTCTTGATTTCTATGCTGAGGCTGGAGCTACGAAACTTCCAGCTGGTACGTATGCTGTTGCTAATAGCACAGAGGCAGGTAATGTCAACCTATCGACATTGAGTTTTACAACATTTAGCTATGATACTATCGAGGTTGATGGTGGTGAGGTCGTTGTTGAGAGCCTTGAGGATAATACTTACAAGGTGGGCTTCCGCATGACTGAGAAGGATTCGCGCCGTGTATGGGTTTGTAGCTACGAGGGCGAGATATACGATATGGAGGTAGCTGCAGGTGCTACCGAGCTTAACTTTGTATCGGCCAATGGTTACTACTCTGGTGATAGTGGCGAGTCGTATGTATATCTTGTAGCGGACAACAATAAGCAGCTAAAGCTCAATCTGCTCGACCTCGCGTGGGAGAAAGCATATATCACGCCAGGTACATACACAGTAAGTTCAAATTGGGCTGGTGGCTCGATTTACGGTGGCTGGTATGGCACTGATTGGAATGATGGCGTTGGCTTTAAGTCTGGTAATGCTATCTTTGAAGACAATGGTGATAGTACATATACTATAAATGTAGACATAACACTCACAAACGACGAGTCATACACGGGTGTATACGTTGGCGCTATTGAGGGTTATACACTTCCAAATAACAGCGATGGTGGTGATACTTCAACTAACGTAGAACTTACTATTGAGAGTGCATCTGGTAAAGCATACAGCACTTCTAATTATGGCGTTATGCTCTTTACTCCTGGTAGCGATTTAGGTACAACTGGTGCGGGTCAGGATATAGCCTATGTAAACCTTGACCTCTACAACCTTGATAGCACTTTAAGCTATGTTGCTGCGGGCACGTACGAGGTAGGTGGTACTGGCGCTGGAGAACTGGATAAGGCTTATACGAAGATATCGTACGAATTTTCAGAAAAGTTTGTAACAGATGGCTGGGTAATGTTCGATATCAACGATGATAAGACCTATACCATCACATTCGATCTTAACTTTGAGGATGGTAGAAATGTGAAGGGTACTTTCACAGGCAATATTGAGGGTATTACTGTCGAATAAGATAATACATAAGGTTAATGAATATGAAAAGGTATATTAGCTTGATCGTGATGTTTGCTGCTATACTAATGGGTATGCAGTTGACATCGTGCAAGGATGATGGACAGTCAGTGGTCGAAGAGCCACAGATAATCGTTGATGATGCCTACATTGACGGTGTTGGAGGTGATCTCAATATAGCATTTGTCCTTAAGGGTATGGATGGCGTTAAGCCTACGGTTGAGTGTGACGATTATTGGATACACGATATTACTGTCTATGACGCTGTCATACGTTGTCGGGTTGATGCCAACCCTCTTAAGCAGGAGCGTGTAGCATCGCTTGAGGTGGTATGCGGCCGTGTAGGTACCAGGGTTACTATTACCCAGGGTGTTGCCGACAGCGACTTCGTTATCAATGTGTCAAATATTGACTCTCACGCCTGCTGGGCTCAGTTCACGCCAATCAATCATGAAGGCTCGTTCTTCTTCCTGGTTGTTAGTGCGTCGTATTTTGAGCAGTATAAGCGTGTAGGTGACTTTGCAGCCCTATATGCGGAGGATTATAGCTGGCTTAGTGAACTCGCTGAGTACAATGATATGTCTATTAGCGACTATCTTGTAGCTAATGCGTCTATCTTTTCAGCTGATGGCTCAGAGGTCTCTATGAGGTACACCGATCTCTTACCTGAGACCGAGTATGTAGCGTATTGCTATGGAATGGATGTATATGGTAAGCGTACTTCGGATATATGCTATTATGGTTTTAAGACATCTATTATTGCCACATCGGACATCGAGTTTGACCTTGGTGTGGATGATATAGGTTCTAACTCTGCAACTATTACAGTGACTCCGAGCAATGACGATTACTACTATTGGACGTATGTCTCAGAGATGGACTATGCACTCTACGATGAGTATACTATTATGACTAATATGGTAAAGAATATCAACGCCAGCGTGAGCAATGGCGCAGATATCTTGGATATCATCCATACGGGAGTGTCGTCACAGCGCCCTCAGAATCTGTGGAGTGGTACGAAGTATCACGTTATAGCCTGGGGTATGAATATCTATGGCAATTCGACCACGCAACCAGTCAACATCGGTTCGTTCATAACAGAGTCGGGAGGTATTAGTGACGATTGCACGTTCGAGATATCATGCCCAGAGGTTAGTCAGACCGATATTCTTATTAATGTAAAACCCTCGGTGTCGAGTACCCGCTATATGATATGCCCCGTTGAGGAGAGCATCTGTGGCTCGTATGGTGATGAGCAGATGGCACAGCGACTCATCAATATGGAGCAGGCGCGTTTTAACGAGGCATTCTATGGCCAGGGTGTCGACTGGACAAACGCCGAGTGGATATTTACAGGTGAGCAGACGGTATGGGGGCGTGCAGATCTCGACTGGACATTTGAGGCTGGTAAAACCTATCGTATCTATGTCTTTGGCGTAGACCATAATGGCATCCGTACAACCAACATCGCGCGTTTCGACCAGACAACAACGGATGTTGAGCAGTCTGATATGACCTTTAGCGTAGAGGTTGTGAAGAATGTGTGGGATTATCCCGTGATACGTGTAACGCCATCTGTCAATGACGAGTATTGGCTTGCTTGTGTGATGAAGTCCGCCTATGTCGACTGGTATCGTAACGATGATGGCTCGATTAACGACGACGAGATGATGCACATGCTCACTGAAGAGTACTTCGACGGTCAGGCTAAGTACTATGCTAAGATGGGCGAGAGCGAGGATGAATACTATTGGTCTTCAGATAGTGAGTACTCACTGCTTGTATGTGGCTGGGCAGGAAGCAATACTACCCCCATTTACGAGTTTAAGTTCCAGACGCCATCTATCCCATGGAACGAAAGCGACGCTGCTGTTGATGTTAAGTACTATCTCTTCAATGGCGCTGAGCTTGCTGAGCAGTATCCGATGATGTGGGCTGGATATGAGGATAACTGTATCATCTACATCGAGTATACTCCTAACGAGAGCGCAGCACACTGGTATGGTGGCGTATGGCTCCCATTGCAGTATTACGATATGGGTGTTGACTATCTTATCCCCTTGTTGCGAAATGATACCGTTAGCCACGTAGATAAAGCATGGGGACGATATGTAGGGTGTGAATTTGACACTACATACTCATTGTCGTGGTTTGCTGAAGATGCTGATGGTAAGTTCGGCGAGTGGAATTATATAGAGTTTACACCCACACGTACCGAGGGAGATGGCTATAATATGTCGGAACCTTTCGAGTTCTGGAATAATCACTAGTAGAGTGGGATGATGCAACCAATACAAAGGGAGTGACTAAAAAGTAATTTAGTCGCTCCCTATTGTTTAAGAGGTTCAGCCTCTTTCGTTAAAAACTACTCGCTACTCCTCGCCCTCGGTGGGGAGCTTGAATTCGGTGAAGCCAGCCTTTACGAGGATATTGTACCACGCAAAGCACTTCTTCATGTCCGACACGTGTACGCGCTCGCGGTCATACTCGGGGAGTACCTTGGCGAACTCGGCCTGAATCTTATCTGCCGACTCCTTGTGCGAGATGGCCTCCTTGCCCTCGGTGTAGTTCCAGATGTTGGTGAATACATCTGCAAGGGCGATATCCTCACCCTCGGTGAACATCGAAATCTCCGTGAGGGCACTCACGCGCGATGTTGCCGAGGCATTCATGCGCTTACCATCAAGGAGCGACTCGACGATAACACCACGCATCGACTGAGCAACATACTTATACAGACCAGGCTGTCCCGAGATTGCCAAAATATCCTTTAATTCCATAGTTGTCAATAGTATTAATTAGTTGTTACTATATAAAATTAGCGTGTCAAAAAATTTTAACGCTACAAAGGTAACTATTTTTTGCAAAAATTCGTATATTTGTGGTTAGTAATTGTATAAAACAGAAAAGTCTATGAATAGCGACAAGATTGAAATCATACAGATAAATATCTCGGGCGAGGATAAGCCTGGACTTACCTCGTCGCTTACGGGCATACTTGCGCGTCATGATGCCTTCATCCTCGACATTGGTCAGTCGAACATACATCAGTCGCTCACGCTCGGCATACTCTTTATGACCACGCCCGAGCGCTCGGGACAGATAATGAAGGAGCTGCTATTCAAGGCCTCGGAGATGAACATAGCCATACGCTTCACCCCCATCGACGAGGAGGAGTATCGCCGCTGGGTGACGGGGCAGGGCAAGAACCGTTACATCCTCACCCTCGTGGGGCGCAAGATTACGGCCGAGCATATATCCCAGGTGACGCGCCTAATATCGGAGGCGGAGCTCAACATTGACGACATAAACCGTCTGACGGGTCGCATGCCCTTGGACGAGGATGCGCGAGCACCCAAGACAAGCATCGAGTTCTCGGTGCGTGGCACGCTCTCGGACAAGAGCCACTTCCAGAACGAGCTGATGAAGATAGCGAACAAGGGCGAGGTGGACATATCGTTCCAGAAGGACGGCATCTTCCGTCGCTCGCGACGTCTTATATGTTTCGATATGGACTCCACGCTGATAACCACGGAGGTCATCGACGAGCTTGCCGACAGGGCGGGCGTGGGCAAGGAGGTGCGCGACATCACCGAGCGCGCCATGCGTGGCGAGATAGACTTCCGCGAGAGCTTCAAGGAGCGAGTGGCGCTATTGAAGGGCTTGGATGTGAGCGTCATGGAGGATATTGCCGTGAACCTACCCATCACCGAGGGTGTCGACCGCATGATGACAATCTTGAAGCGCGTGGGTTATAAGACAGCGATACTCTCGGGTGGATTTACATACTTCGGCAACTATCTTAAGCGCCGCTTCGGCTTCGACTACGTATATGCTAACGAGCTTGAGGTCGAGGATGGCAAGCTCACAGGCCGCTATACGGGCGAGATTGTCGATGGAGCGCGTAAGGCCGAGCTGCTGAGGCTACTGTGTCAGTTCGAGAATATCGACATACAGCAGTCTGTCGCTGTGGGCGATGGCGCCAACGACCTGCCAATGCTTAACATCGCGGGCTTGGGTATAGCCTTCCACGCTAAGCCCAAGGTGCGTGCCACGGCACGACAGTCTATATCGACCGTTGGTCTCGATGGCATCCTCTACTTCCTCGGACTTAAGGACTCGTGGGTGGAGCTTCGCGCTACAGCTAAGGATGAGTAGGGCGATAATCATATTGAGTGTTATGTTGCTTGTTGGCTGCCATAATGCTGCCGACAAGCCTCTTATTACCCCTGATATGCCTACGCCTACGACGACCATCGCGCGCCTTCATGACGTTGTGGGCAGCGGTGGCGTGGCGCTCGGCGACGATGTCGTTGTCGAGGGTAGGGTGGTGTCGTCAGACGTAGACGAAAACTTCTATCGTACCCTCGTTGTCGAGGATGAGGGCGCAGCTGTGGAGGTTATGGCTGGCATGTCGGAGCTTGCAGCGTACTACCCCGTAGGTCTGAGGGTGGCGCTGAGGCTTGGTGGCTGCTATGCCAACTATGGCTATGGCGTGCTGCAAGTGGGACGTAAGGGCGTGGGTAGCTATGCTGTCGACTACTTAGCCTCGCGCGAGGCACTGGATAGGGTCATTGTTCGTAGTGACGATGTCGCAGAGGTAGAGCCTGCGGTCATCACCATCGCCGAGCTTGATAGGTCGATGTGTGGCCGCCTTGTGAGCATTGAGGCGCTACACCTCGTGTCTGCCTCGTCGGTGGACATTGAGGCTGGTGAGCTGCTGTCTGATGCCCGCTGGACGGGATATACGCTCTTTAAGGATGAACGTGGTGATAGCGTTGCGCTCTATACGCGCGACTATGCCCGTTATGCTCAGGCTCATATCCCTGGCGGTGAGGTGGCCATTACGGGTATTGTGCAGTGGGGTAAGTATGATGGTGGCAAAGAGTGTTTTCAGCTTAAGATGCGCTATGAGAGTGATTGCGCTGTGCATTAGCATGCTGCTGCTTGTTACGTGCGATACGAGCGATGATGACATGCGTGGCGGAGAGGTGTCGATAGCCTATCTGTGGTCTTTGGCTACGTCGGATAGTGTCGACATTAAGCAGGACTACACGATACGCGGCTATGTTGTTGCCAATGATAAGTTTGGCGAGCTGAGCTCGTCGTTTGTTGTTGCCGATGCTACGGGCGGTATTGTTGTGGAGGTGGACTCGCGCGATGTCGACGCCCTCGTGCCGCTATTCTCGGAGGTTGAGGTTCGTTGCTCGGGGCTCACACTCGGGCGTACAGCTGGCAGGGTGGTGGTAGGTATTAAGGGCGACGACGACTACCTCGTATCGCGCATCCCTGAGACCGAGTTATACAACCGCGTGAGGGTGGATAGTACGTCGTATCACCTCGTTGAGCCCGCGAAGCGTCGCATTGCCGAACTTGGCACGCGCGACATGCTCACCTATCTACGTATCGACAACCTCCGTGCTGTGGAGCGCGATGCCCGCTGGGTCGATATAGATACGCTCACAGGCGAACGTCTTACTACCATACGTCTCTTTACCGATGGCCGCGATACCCTCCGTGTTGTTACCGACGCCCGTTGCTACTACGCCGAGTACCCTCTTCCCGACGAGCTTGTCACCCTTTGTGGTATCCTCGACTGGCATGATGGTGCTCCTGCGTTTCGTATAACCGATAGGGCTATCATTAATACGATGAGGATGACTAAACCGTAATTTAGTCATCCCCCTCATCGTATTATGGTTAAAAATTATATGAATAAGTGTGCTTACATCCAGTCACCACCATTCTCCTTCACCCACTTCTCAACAGCCTTCTCGGCCTCCTTCTTCTCCTCGTCGCTGAGAGTCTTCTCCCACTCCTCAATCTCCTTAGAAAGCTTCTCGACTTTCTTGTAGTCCTTATTCTCGATAGCTTCCTTCATCTCCTCCATGTAGTCTACAGCCTTATCACCAGGACCACCACAAGCTGCGAACAATGCGCAAGCTGCCATCAAAACGAACAATTTCTTCATAATCGTAAAATTTAATAGTTATACATTAGGCAGTTTTTCTACTACCTTATTACAAAGGTAGAAATAAATTTCCAATAGTCCAAATATTTTGTTTAAAACACCTTTGGGTAGTTTCAAAGACTAAGTGCAAAATTAAGATAAAAATTTAAAGAACATCTTTTTAGGGGATTCAAAATTTAATTTTTGTCTTGGTCTGCGGTTTAGTTTATACTGAGTGTTCAGGATGTATTCATCTGATAACTCG
>JAFUPR010000130.1 GCA_017481145.1 Alistipes sp.
AGTTCATAAACCCATAAAAAAACTGTCGAAATAATCTCTCGACAGTCTGTGTAGGTCTCATTTTTGACCATTAAACAATTTTACCCCCTCTCGCAGGTCTCTTTTTGACCATTAAGCCTATTTTTCAAAATTTTAGACCAAAAAACTACTTCTTAACGATGCGAGCATACAAGTCGTAGTCCTCGCAGTCGGTGACGTCGACATCGTAGAAGCGACCACGATAGAGGCGTTTACCGCAGCTATCGACGATAATCTCTTGGTCTACCTCGGGCGAGTCGTACTCCGAGCGGCCTACGTAGTAGTCGCCCTCCTTACGATCGATAATGACACGCATGCGGCTTCCAATACGCTTGGCGTTATTCTCCAGTGACACGCGCTCCTGAAGGCTCATGATTCTATCTACACGGTCGTGCTTGACATCCTCCGCAACATCATCCTTAAGGCGTGTTGCCGAGTAGGTACCCTCCTCCTCCGAGTAGGGGAAGACACCGAGGCGGTCGAAGCGCACCTCACGTACGAACTCCATAAGCTCGGCGAAGTCCTCCTCCGTCTCTCCTGGGTAGCCAACAAGAAGTGTCGTGCGCAGTGCAATGTCGGGTATAGCCTCGCGCAACTTCGCGATGAGCGCCAGCGCCTCGGCCTTGGTATGGCGGCGTTTCATCGCCGCAAGCTGGTTGTCCGAGATATGCTGGAACGGTATGTCTAAGTAGTGACATATCTTCTTCTCGCGTGCCATGACATCTATAACCTCCGCGGGGAAGTCCGTAGGATAGGCATAGTGCAGACGTAGCCACTCGATACCCTCAACCCTACACAGACGCTCCAACAGCTCGCCAATCTTACGTTCGCCATAGAGGTCGACGCCATAGTATGTCGTATCCTGGGCGATGACCATAAGCTCCTTAACACCCTTAGCCGCAAGCTTCTCGACCTCAGCGACGAGCTCCTCCATAGGCACCGACTTATGGCGACCACGAATAAGCGGTATGGCGCAGTAGCCACACATCCAGTTGCATCCCTCCGATATTTTGAGATAGGCATAGTGCGACGGCGTGGATAGTTCACGGTCGGTCTCCTGCTCCTTGCGGTACTTAGCACCAAGACGCTCGACGATACCCGCCCAATCGTTCACGCCGAAGAAGTCGTCAACCTCGGGTAGCTCTGGACGCAACTCGTCAGCATAACGCTGCGAGAGGCAGCCCACGACGAAGAGCTCCTCGATCTCTCCCGCCTCCTTAAGCTGCGCAGCACTGAGGATGGTATCTATCGACTCCTGCTTGGCATCGCCAATGAAACCGCAGGTGTTGATGACAACAACATCGGCATCCGTCTTATCGCTGTCGAACACTATCTTATACCCCATGGCTGCAAGCTGGGCAGCCAGATGCTCCGAGTCAACCGTATTCTTCGAGCATCCGAGGGTTATGATGTTTATCTTCTTCACCTTGATTACTTGTTTGATTCACCGAACAATGCACGCACGAACTCCTTACGGTCGAACATCTTAAGCTGGTCGATGCCCTCACCGATACCTATGTAGCGCACTGGGATATGGAAACGGTCGCTGATACCTATAACGACACCGCCCTTAGCCGTGCCATCGAGTTTAGTGATAGTGAGCGATGTCACCTGCGTAGCCTCCGTAAACTGCTTAGCCTGCTCAAAGGCATTCTGTCCCGTCGAGCCATCCAGCACAAGCATCACCTCATGTGGCGCGTCGGGGATGACCTTAGACATCACATTGCGTATCTTAGTAAGCTCCTTCATAAGGCCCACCTTATTGTGCAGACGGCCAGCCGTATCTATCAGAACAACATCGGCACCATTAGCCACGGCCGAGCGTAGCGTATCGAAGGCAACAGATGCGGGGTCAGAGCCCATCTCCTGGCGTATCATCGTAGCACCCGCGCGCTCAGCCCATACGCCGAGCTGGTCGATGGCAGCAGCACGGAACGTGTCGGCAGCACCGATATATACCTTACGGCCAGCCTTCGTGAGCTGTGCTGCGAGCTTGCCGATAGTCGTCGTCTTACCCGCTCCATTGACACCCACAACCATAAGCACGTAGGGCATGCCCTCCTTAACCTCGATACCGAAGTCCTCGGTCGAACGGTGCGACTCCTCCATAAGCGAGGCTATCTCGTCGCGTAGTATGCCGTGCAACTCCTCCGTGTTCATATACTTATCGCGCGCTACTCGCTCCTCGATGGCACGAATAATCTTCACCGTCGTCTCGACGCCCACATCCGAGGTTATGAGCACCTCCTCGAGGTCGTCAAGAACGTCAGCATCTACCGTCGTGCGACCTGCAATGGCGCGCTTAAGCTTGCCGAAGAAGCCTTCCTTGGTCTTCTCCAGTCCCACCTCGAGCTCCTTACGCTCGGCCTCGACCTCCGCCTTAGCTACCTCGGCCTCGCGTGCGGCATCTGCCTCAACCTCCTCGGGCGTTCTTACATTCTCGGTCTGAATTTCCTCTACCTTTTTCTTTTTGAACAAGTCGAAAAATCCCATATCTATTCTTTTGTTTTAGTTATTATTCGTCGTATAATAAGTACTCTCTTCTTAACGCCTTAAACTCCTCGACATCATCCTTCCAGCACGCCTCAATCTCTTCAGCCGTGGCGCCCTCGATTATCATCCTACGGACATAGTCTACGCCTATAAGCTTCTCGAACATCGAGGTAAAGAACCTATCCCCCATATTCAAGTCGCGATAGGCATCTATGACATACTCCAAGTTGACACCCTCGCGCCAAATATCCTCATCCGCCACATCGCGAAGGTCGACACCGTAGCACATCACACCATTATGCGGAGGCTTTGCCGAGCCAGCATTAGGCATAGGCGTGAAGGAGAAATCGCGCCCCGTCATCGCTGGGTGGCCATACATCTCGAAAGGCGCCTCCGTGCCACGCCCCATGCTCACCACCGTACCCTCAAACAAGCATGTCGAGGGGTAGAGGTAGATACTATGCTGCGTAGGCAGGTTAGGCGATGGTGCTATGGGTAACATGTAGCGTATCGTATGATCGTAGTTGCGACACTTAACAACACTAAGTTTCGCTTCCTTAGCCCACTCCTCGCCTATGGCCATCGTGGCTATCTCACCCATCGTGAGGCCATGGACTACGGGTATAGGCAACCACCCCACGCCCGACTTATAGCGCATATCGAGGATAGGGCCATCGACATAGTGTCCATTGGGGTTGGGTCTATCGAGCACGACGACCTCGACACCAAAGTCGGCACACGCATCTATCATGCGAAGCATAGATATATAATAGGTGTAGAACCTAAGCCCCACATCCTGCATGTCGACAACCAAGATATCGAACGAGCGCATAACCTCGTCCGAGGGTCGCTGCGTATTGCCATTGTAGAGCGAGAGTATAGGTATTCCCGTGCGCACATCTACCCCATTCTCGACCTTAGCACCCGCCTCCACCGAGCCACGGAAGCCGTGCTCGGGGGCGAAGATACCAACCACATTAACACCCTCGCGGTGCAACATATCGACAACGTGCTCCTCGGCAGAGTACATGGCCGTATGATTTGCCAGTACCGCCACGCGCTCGTCGCGTAGCAGAGGCATGTAGACAGCCGTGTCGGTGGCACCCACCAACACCTCTTCGGGCGCGGTAGCGTATGCCGAGCAGCCTCCAAAGATAAGGAGCAGGGATATGTAAACAGCTCTTAACATCAATATTGCAATAGGTACTCCTTGATAAATCCATCCAGGTCGCCATCCATCACGGCATCGACATTCGATGTCTGATAGCCCGTACGGTGGTCCTTAACACGTCTATCGTCGAAGACATAGCTACGTATCTGCGAGCCCCACTCTATGCGTTTCTTCGTAGCCTCCAACGCCTGCTGCGTAGCCATACGCTTGTCTAACTCTCTCTGGTATAGCTTCGAGCGTAATATGCGCATGGCATTCTCGCGGTTCATAAGCTGCGAGCGTGTCTCCATATTCTCGATAAGGAACTCCACGGGCTCGCCCGTATCGGCATCCTTACCATGATAACGCAGACGCACCGCCGTCTCCACCTTATTCACATTCTGACCACCCGCGCCACTCGAGCGAAAGGTGTCCCACTCGTAATCCGCAGGCGAGATGTTTATCTCGATGCTATCGTCAACCATGGGGGCTATAAATACCGAGGCAAAGGTCGTCTGGCGTTTATTATTCGCATTGAAGGGCGAGAGGCGCACCATACGGTGAACACCACTCTCGCTACGGAGGTAACCGTAGGCATAGTCACCCTCGAACTCCAACGTACACGACTTCACGCCCACCTCGTCGCCCGCCTGATAGGCTGCCACCTTGACCGTGTAGCCATGTGCCTCGCCCCAGCGCGTATACATGCGCATGAGCATCTCGGCCCAGTCCAACGCCTCAGTACCTCCAGCACCAGCGTTGATATCCATAATGGCGCCCAACTTATCCTCCGTGCCCGAGAGCATCTGCTTGAGCTCCAACTTCTCGACGAGCTCCGCCGCTACAGCATACTGCTCCTCGGCCTCAACCTCGGTGATGACACCCTCGGTCACGAAGTCGGGCACAAGGTCTAGATCTGTGACCATGCGCTGAGCCCCCTCCCACTCCTCGATAACAGACTTTATGTCGGCTACCTTCTTGAGCTGCTTGCGCGCCTGGTCGGGGTCGTCCCAGAAGTTGGGCTCCTCGGTACGCTCCTGCTCGTTTTGTAGGTCTATACGACGCTGCTCCACATCTATCGACGTGTAGAGCTTCTCGATACGCGCCCTAAGAGCGGATATTTGTTCTAATAATACCATTTATCTAATTTGTTACCAAGAGTTAGATGTTTCGGCTACGCTCAACATGACATAGCGGGTAGCACATCTAATTTGTTGTCAGAATCAAGATGTTTCGACTACACTGCGCTACGCTCAACACGACATATCATGCAGCACCCAATTTGTTGTTAGAAGGGGTTAGATACAACGCTCGGCAAAATTGACGTCGATGGGCTGTACTTGAGCGTACTGCCCATTGACGGCATATTTTGTTAGCGGCAGTAGATGACCCCTTATCACTACAAATTACTCTATCTCCCAGTCAAACCCATCCTTCCTATCTTTGACCCTAATTCCTATCGCTGTGAGGTTATCGCGAATCTTGTCGGATGTAGCCCAATCCTTCGCAGCCTTAGCCTCCATACGCATATTGAGAAGCATCTCAACGAGGGGCGACACCATATCCTTACCTCCAGCCTCGGCAGCCTTCTCGTTGCGTAGACCAAGGATATCAAAGACGTAGCGGTTTACTATAGCCTTCAGACTCTCAAGGTCGGCAGCAGTGAACGACTGCTGTCCCTCGGCCGCCTGGTTGATTATACGCACCCAGTCGAAGAGGGCAGAGATAACCATGGGCGAGTTAAGATCGTCAGCCATAGCCTCCTTGCAACGACGCTCAAGGTCGTTAACATCCGACGTAGACTTCTCCGCGGCCTTAATCTTGCCAAGTGTCTCCACAGCCTTCATCAGGCGGTCGAGGCCCTTCTCTGCCGCCTGCAACGCCTCATTCGAGAAGTCGAGCGTCGAGCGGTAGTGTGCCTGAAGCACAAAGAAGCGGATGGTCATGGGCGTATATGCCTGCGCAAGGATGGGATGCGAGCCAGTAAATAGCTGTTCAAGGGTGATGAAGTTACCAAGCGACTTACCCATCTTCTGGCCGTTGATGGTAATCATATTGTTGTGTACCCAGGAGCGTGCTTAGTCCTTACCGAGGGCTGCTGTCGACTGCGCAATCTCGCACTCGTGGTGCGGGAACATTAGGTCCATGCCACCACCGTGGATGTCGAACTGCTCACCGAGATACTTCGTGCTCATCGCCGAGCACTCCATGTGCCAGCCAGGGAAGCCATCGCTCCATGGTGACGGCCAACGCATGATATGCTCGGGCGAGGCCTTCTTCCAGAGGGCGAAGTCGAACGAGTGGTGCTTGTCGCTCTGGCCATCGAGCTCGCGAGTGTTGGTCACGATGTCGTCGAGATTACGACCCGAGAGACGTCCATAGTGGTAATCCTTGTTATACTTCTCCACGTCGAAGTAGATAGAGCCGTTTGACTCGTAGGCATAGCCCGCATCGAGGATGCGCTTGACCATCTCTATCTGCTCGATGATATGTCCCGAGGCGTGAGGCTCGATCGAGGGCGACTTAACGCCTAGCTCGCGCATAGCATCGCGGTAGCGCTCGGTATAGTAGTGCGCAATCTCCATAGGCTCAAGCTGCTCCAAGCGCGCCTTCTTAGCAATCTTATCCTCGCCATCGTCAGCATCCTGCTCCAGATGACCCACATCCGTGATGTTACGCACATAGCGCACCTTATAACCAAGCGACTGAAGGTAGCGGAATAAGAGGTCGAACGTAACTGCAGGGCGTGCATGACCCAAGTGCGGGTCGCCATATACCGTGGGGCCACAGACATACATGCCCACATATTCGGGGTTTAAAGGCTCGAACGTCTCCTTGCGACGTGTGAGCGTATTGTACAATACTATCGTTTCCATATATGTGTTAGTTTATCAATTATTTCAATTTACCATAAATCTGCAAAATCTCGTACTGAGCATCGCCCGATAGGAATCTCTCCATATCGGCGAGATAGGGAGCCTCGCTATCCACACCTCCCAAGAAACGCGTAGGAGGCAAGGCACTATAGATCTCGTAGAGGTTGCATATATGTCCCTCCATAAGCGCCATCTGCGGGTCGTCAATGCTCGAGGGTGTAAGACGCTTAACAGCGTTAAGATACGACACGACAAGTTCGTCAAAGATAAGTGGCGCATCAACCAGCGGACGCTCCGTATCGCCATTAGCCACCCAGTCGAAACTACCCGCAAGGATATGGCTCGTATCGAGCGTCTCGATGATGTCGAGCATGGCGTTATAGAGTTCCTCGCTAATAATCGTCGAGAAGCTATCGTAGCGCGCGAACTGCAAGTAGTAGCGCACCCACTCGCCGCGATTCTTGATATACTCCGCAGCAAGAACATCACCCTTACGGTAGCACTCCTCGGCACGCGCAAATAGCTCGTCGCTAAGGAGTAGGTTCTCGTCGACAGATGAAACGTCTACACCTCGATGTATCGCCGTAGACTGCAACTCGGCAGCTGCATCCGAGAGGTTGTAGAAGTAGAGGAAGTCGTCACCATCATGCTCCACCGTGACGTTCATGTCGAGCATCGCGTTAAACTTATCCACCGCCTCAACAAGCTCGTCGGTAGCGAGCATGAGGTAGTAGCTTGCAACGGTATAGTAGCCACGAATATAGGGCTGCGTATTGCTGTGGGTATAGCCTATCTTCTGCGATGGCAACACCTCAAGACCCCTATCCAGTAGCGCCTCAGCACGCACGACATCCTCATTCTCTCCACGACGTAGATACTCCGTAGCCACGCGTGCGAAGTTCTCCCTCTGACGTGCTGCTGAGGCATTGAAGCGGTAGAAATAGTCCACAAGGACATCTTCATCAGCGAGGTTGCCAAAGTATAGAGGCTCGCACTCAGCGCTCTCGCCCATAAATATGGGGTAGAGCTTGTCGGCATCGAGGTAGCCCACCTCCGAGCCACTCTTGTAGCGTGTGAGGATAGGTACAAACGTATAGCTATAACCATCAAAGCGCGCATAGTCGACGATGCCATAGTCGCGCATAAGGTGCGACTGCGTGAACGACAGCGGACGCTCCCAGTCGAAGTGCGCAAAGAGGTCGAGCATCATGAGGTGGTCCTTCGTGAGCACCGACTTACCCGCCAAATCGATATATACCTCATCGACAATACGCTCACGGTCGCTCTCCTCGACCAAGCCCGAGGCGATGACCTTATCCTTGTCGACAGGTATGGCGTAGCGCTTGACGTTGAGTATGTAGTCGGCATCTAAGCCATCGAAGAAGTTGTCGACCTTAGCCTTGAGACGGCCAACCATCCTATAGTCGTCGGCACGCTCATCGCGAGGGATGACCTCGCCCTCGGCAAGGATACGCATACGGCCATCGTTCACAACAAGCGTCATAGGCTCGTCCGAGATGAAGAGACGAATGGCATCCTCCAAGTAGAGCGTAGCGCCAGCAATCGAATCGTTGAGCTTCCAGTACTTCTCCATCGTGTCGTAGTCGGCCATGAAACGTTCGTCGCCAACGATGGCATCGAAGAGGTCGAAGGCCATAACATAGCGCGCATAGGCATCGTAGAAGGCATCCGACGAGGTGTCGCCCTCAGCAACACACTGCTCGATGAATGGCTGATACTCCTCGATGGTCGCCTGCGCCTGTGTTATCTTATCGTTTATGTCGCCATAGTAGCCTGTAACAACCTGCTGACGACCAGCACTATCAGTATAGCGTATCGAGTAAACCTCGCTATTCTCGATGCGGCGACGCTCGCTACGTAGCTTGCGCGCCTGATCGGTATCCAACACATCCATAACGTCGGCAACGACAACCCAGTCGTTCACGAAGCTATACTTCGTTGACAGTATGGTAAAGGGCACTCCATCCGCCTCGTTAGCAGCGAGCTTCATCTCGTCGATGTACCACTCGCCACCGAGGTACGACGAGTTCATAACCCTCACATCGGGACGTACACCCTCAACCTCCTGGCAGTACCACAGCGGGAAGGTGTCGTTGTCGCCAAAGTTTATGATGATGCCATTCTTAGGCACTGTGTTTAGGTAGTTACGGCCTATATCGCGCGCCATATATCGTCCCGAGCGGTCGTGGTCGTCCCAGTTCTCCGCCGCGAGCACCGTGGGGACACCAGCACCCATCACAACAGCAACAACAGTCACCGTCATAGCACCCCTACGACCATCGAGGCGCAGGGCACGTGCCGCCGAGAGCAACAGGTCGCCAATAGCCATGACACCCAAGCCCAACCATATAGAGAAGGCATAGAAGGCTCCTGCATAGACGTAGTCACGCTCGCGCGGCTCATTGGGAGCTGTATTGAAGTAGACGACAAGGGCGATACCCATCATCACGAACAACAGCATGACGACGACAAAGTTGCGCCAGTCGGTATTGAGCTGATATATAAGACCTAATAAACCCAAGAGTAGCGGCAGGAAGAAGTAGGTGTTGTGCGCAGGGTTATCCCTCACATCCGATGGCAGGGCGCTCTGCGGCCCCGCGAAGAGCTCGTCGATAAAGTCGATACCCGAGATCCATCCGCCATGCAGATATATACGATTCTCGGGGTCGGCCTGCAGCTGCTCGTCATCTTGGCGACCAACGAAGTTCCACATGAAGTAGCGCCAGAACATATCGCCCATCTGATAGCCGAGGAAGTAGTTTACATCCTCCATAGCCGTATGCTCGTACCATACGCCAGCCTCGTCATCCTCGCAGCGCACCGTGGGCATACCATTCTTCAAAGCTATCCAATCAGCCTCGTAGTTGTCGCGACGCGAGTAGAACCACATGCGGGGCATAAAGCGATTAGCCGACGAGGGATATTTATAGCCATCGAAGAACTCACGCTCCTCATACTTCCCCGTCTCAGGGTTTAGCCACATCATGCTCTTCGACTCGTAGTCGCCCGTAGGTATATACTGGTCGTCCGAGGCATAGTCGTCGTTTTGCGCCACCATAGCCAAGGGCTTAGCCGAGTAGTAGGGACCATAGAGGAGCGGACGATTGCCATACTGATCACGATTTAGCAGGCTGAGCAACATGTGCGGTGTAGAGGGGTTATTCGAGTTCATAGGTGGGTTGGCCGTAGCACGTATCGTCACCGAAGCATACGACGAGAAGCCTATCAATATCACCGTGACGGCAAGTACCACGCCATTGAGCACACGGTAGCCACGACGGTGGGTGTAGAGCACAAGAAGCGCCAAAGCTGTGAATACCAGCAATAAGAATACTACCATGCCAACATTTACAGGCAGCCCGAGGCTATTCACCGCAAAGGTATCGACAGCAGCGCCAAGAGCCACGGTGTAGGGGATGATAAGACCATTGATAGCACCAAGGATAAGCATCGACACCACCAATGCTAACGCCATCTTGAGCACATAATCCCACGCCGTACGATACTCGTAGCGACGGAAGAACCATATCATCACAAGTGCAGGGATGGTGAGCAGATTGAGGATATGCACACCAATAGACAGACCCATAAGGTAGGCTATGAGTATTATCCAACGCATGGCCGTCGGCCTGTCAGCATTCTCCTCCCATTTGAGCATGAGCCATACGACCAGAGCCGTGAACATCGACGACATGGCGTAGACCTCGCCCTCGACAGCCGAGAACCAGAAGGTGTCGGTATAGGCATACGAGAGTGCTCCCACAGCACCTGCGCCAAGGATTAACACCATGCGGCTGAGCGACATAGCCTCACCACCGCCCGACGATGTTATGAGACGCGCCAAGTTCGTGATTGTCCAGAAGAGGAACAATATACAGAATCCCGATGCAAGACAGTTCATTGCATTAATCATCATAGGCACCGCCTCAGCCGAGGGTGCAAATATCGAGGCTATACGCGCCAGCATCATAAATAGCGGCGCTCCAGGTGGGTGTCCCACCTCGAGCTTATACGAGGTGGCGATAAACTCGCTACAATCCCACAAGCTTGTCGTGGGCTCCATGGTCATAAGATAGGATACCAAGGCGATAAAGAATACCGCCCATCCCACAATATTATTCCATAAATTGAATCTATTCTTCTCTTGCATCATAATCTCTCCGATTTTAATCCGCAAATATAATAATATTTGCTTGATTAACGAAGCTTTTGTCAGATTATTTTCTTTCCGTACGATTCTCTTCACATTTGACGAGCAGCAAAAGGTTCTTATCTCGCCTACGATTTCCAACCATAAAATCTCCCGTATAATCCAATTTTACACCATTTTACGCATAGCAACCACTGAACTACCAATCATCAAAAACGGATTTATTATCAACAAACTCTTGCATATTAATCTAAAATTAGTATCTTTGTCTTAGATAAACCATCCATTTTGTAACGCTAAATGATACTATTTGCGACATATTCTATTTCGGAAATCCCTGCAATTCCAACGGGGGGGGATTTTTCGCTATCTATCAAGCAGTTGCAAATCACTAAACAATAATTACCATTATACTATTTTTCCACTAAACCCACCGCTCTCGGGCGATGGGACAGCTGCGCATTGTCCGTATTCCACGGCTGTGAACTACGCGCGTTTATTTTGTCCGCGCGCCTACGCACGACACAAAAATCAGCACAATAAACAAATTTCATAAATCAATATTTTTTTACACTTTAACACTTTTAAGTTATGAGAAAATTTTTAGTTTTTGCGGCACTAGTGCTTGGATTAGCAGCGTGCCAGACAGAGCCCGAAGGTCTCAATGTAACGATGGGTGGCGAGATTGACGCTATAGTCAACGTAACCATTCCCGAGGCTAAGACCCGTGCAGGCTACACAAGTAGTGCACAAGGTGCTATTGCAAATAATGCACTGGATGGCGCTGCAACACTTCGCTACATCTTCCAAGTATTCGACGATAACGGCAATGCCTCAAAAGCAGAGCCACAGGTGGTATACACCGACGAGGAGAGCGTAGCATTCCCCGTCCGTCTTGTTCCCGAGCGCGAGTATACATTCGTTGTATGGGCAGATATTGCAACTGCCGAGAACGCTGGCGACAACCACTACGACACAAGCGCTTTCCCTTCAATCACTCTTAAGGGCGATTGGAAAGCTATGGACGAGACTCGTGACGCTTATACAGGAAAGTTCACTGAGCCCAACTTTACAAGCGCAGACAATATCACTATTGAGCTTACACGTCCATTTGCAAAGTTACGCGTAGTGACTACCGACATTGCCGAGTTGAATAATTTCAATGTTACTCCTCACAATGCAAAGGTAACATACAAGAGTGATATGCGTGTTGGATTCAACGCTCTTGATGGTATTGCAGCTGGCGCATCGCTTAGCAACAAGACTCACACTTACGACATCGCATCGTATGGAGAGACAGGCAAAGAACGTACAATCTTTGCAGACTACTTCTTCGCAGAGAATGACGTTGTGAAGTTTGAGATGGAGGTATTTGAGAATGGAGGCAGCAAGATCGTATCTCGTGTATTCAACACCGACATCAATGTTCGTCGCAACTACCTCACTACATTGAAGGGTAATATCCTTACCGATGGTGGCGATGTTAATGTTGATGTAAACCCCGACTTTGGCGAGAATAACGAAAATCAGGAGAACTACAATGTTATCACTTCGGGTGCAGAGCTTATCAACGCTATCAACAATGGTGGCAGCTATATGGTAGGTAAGGACATATATATATCGACACCTGCAGCCTCAACACTTGCTGTAACTCGAGCTACTGCTATTGAGTCAAACATCTACCTCAACGGTAAGAATATCATCGTAAGCAATAAGACCTCTGAAGCATTTGCTACTGTTAACGCAGGTAATACTCTCAAATTCTTGGGCGAGGGTAACGTGACACTCACAAGCGACTCTACAGCTCCATTCATCAAGAATGACGGCAGCATAATTCTTAATGGCGGCACGTTCAAGAGCGACTCGACTACTAACATTATTTCTGGCGATGGTGACATTTTTGAAAATGGCGGACAACTTGAGCAACCCGAGGTTGACCATATTAAGACAGCTTTAGAAACTCTACAGTATATCTTCGCTAATGGTGGTGAGATGACTCTTACTGAGGATATCACAGCTATTGAGACGCTCACTATCTCAACTACCAATGCTGTAGTGATCAATGGTGACAATAAGACAATCTACTCACCAGCTCGCTATGGTATCGAAGTTACTGCCGATAACGCTAATATTACATTCAACAAGGTAAACCTTAAGGTTAGCACTGAGAGAATCTCTACCAACTACATCTGCGGTATCAAGATGACTACTAATAACTCTAAGCTTACCCTTAACGAGTGTACAATAGACTTCGAGCATGAAAGCGCTCACGATTGGGCTTACGCCGTAAATCAGCCTGCAAAGCAGAATAATACTATCACTATCAATGGTGGCACTTACGAGGGTGCTAATGTTATCAACATTTGGGGTAAGAACCATACCATTAATATCGATGGCACTATATTGACTTCGCTATACCAGTACAACAAGATGTACCGCGGTGTTTGCGTTAAGATTAACAGCGAGTCTGCAAACCCTGGCACAGGCAACAATATCACCATTATGAACACTACATTCAATGGCGACTACGCATGTGCAACAGAGGATGTAGGCGAGAATAACACATGGAACATTGTAAATAATACCGATAATACCAAGAGCGCACCTATCTACAATGGCGAGTACTACTACTACCGCAATATCGAGGAGGCTCTTGCTGATGGTGCCACAAATCTTTACTTTATCTACGATGGCGAATACACATTACCTCTTGGCATTAATGCAAAGAGTGGTGACAGCGTTAAGCTTGTTGGTGATGTTGAGGGCGTAGTTCTACTCGGAACTAACAACCAGTGGAACAATAATGCTCTTCCTGGCAACTATGCTGAGGGCATGAACCTAACTCTTGAGAAGGTTACATACAAGACCATTAACAATGGTTATTCAGGTGGTTTTGGTGGTACAAAGTCTGTAACATTCAAAGAGTGTGAGATTATCGGTCAGATGTATGCTCACAGCAATGCTCCCCACTACTTCTATGATTGTACTATCGATCCATTGAATGGTTACCTCTACACTTACGCTTCTGACTGCGTATTTGAGCGTTGCCACTTCCGTGCATCTGAGGGTAAGGCTTTGCAGGTATATGCAGAGGCTCCTGGCACATTCACAACAACAATTACCGACTGTACTTTCAAAGCAGATAAGCACGCTGCAACTTGGGATGGCAAGCCTGTAACAGGTATTGACGTCAACTCGGCTAACGGAGCTAAGATGGTTGTATCAATCAACAACTGCAAAACCGAGGGCTTCCCTGTAGGCCTCAACAGCAACACTGATTTATTTAATATCAAGTGCGCAGACCTAAGCCTTGTAAACCTCACCGTTGACGGTCTCATCTGGAAGGGAAATGGCTTGTATATGGATGAGAACGGCAACTACACCGCCGTGGATATGGCAGGCGTGAAAGCTGCTGTAGCTGCTGATATCAAAGAGATCGCTCTTACTGCTGGTGAATACACTATGCTTGATTCTGGCTTAAACGGCAAGACTCTCACAATCACTGGTACTGAGGATACCGTTATTGATGCGAGCAACATAGATGCGAGAAATCAGTTTGTAACTGGCGCAACCATAGTTTTCGACGGCGTTACCATCAATTTCGGCAAGGTTAACTATATGGGCTTTGCTAACACTGCAAGCCTCACATACAGAAATTGCCATATCAATGGTTTGCAATTCTTGTTCGGCGAGAATGTAGTGTTTGAAAACTGTACGTTCGACTCAAACGGGGCTGAGCACAGCGTTTGGACATACGGTTGCAAGAATGTTAGCTTTACGGAGTGTGACTTCACATACGGCGACCGCTGCGTAAACTGCTACAGCGATAATGATGTAGAAGGTGGCCAGACTGTAAATTTCTCAAAGTGTACCTTCACTACCGAGAATACCGCTTCTGAGGGCGCTGTTGAGACCAACAGCTGTTTCATCACTAAAGGTATTGCAGTAACCTTAGATGGCTGTACAGCTCCCGCATACGGCGAGTTGGTTTGGGTATCTCGTTGGGATAGCACAAATGGTGCAAACACTACTATCACTATTAAGTAGTCGTTGTACACGGCACGCTAAGCAATAATATAATTTCCCCATGCAACGCTAAGTTTTTTATGCTTTCAAGATTTGTTAATTAGTGTTGCACAAAGAGGAGCCCCGTCTGCAGTTTTAGGGGCTCCTCTTACTTTTTTTATGCGGTCAATGGCTATTTTTCACCGCTCTTAGAAGCTGTTTAAGGTATTATGCAGTTATAATGCCCGCATTACGCCTTTATAAGAAGTTAGGAATATACCCAAAATAACCTCCAAAATCAACTCGACCTAATTTGTAGAACCTGCCTTAAATTTTATTTCGGAATTATTTGAGCTCATAGAAGCCGAAACATACGCGCTAATATAGAACTATTTTTTAATAAAATTTACACTACTGTCCCATTAAAATTGGGGAATGTTCTTTGAAATTATTGAAATATAGTTAGTTGCAGAGATTTTCAGTGCGAACGGACTTGAAATTTTAACTTTGCGGTGATTTAATGTTGACCGCTTATGTTTTCCGATA
>JAFUPR010000012.1 GCA_017481145.1 Alistipes sp.
AGCACAGCTTGAGGATGGTAAGGACTGTACCCTTTATGGTTACTTCATCTCGATCTCTCGCTCGGGTGGTAATCCTAAGTTTGTAAATATCGTGCTCACCTCTGTTGAGCCTGCGGCTGCTCCTGCAGCTAAGAAGATGGCGCTCAAGGTTACGAGCCAGAAGCGTTATGCTTACTTCAAGCTTGGTGATAGTGGTAAGTATCAGGCTACCGATATCGTGGCTATCCAGCCCGAGGATTATACCGCTATGGGTCAGTCGTATGGTAGCTTCACCGATCCTACGCAGGATACATACATCCCGCTCTTCCTCGCCGAGACATATCCTTATGCAATGGCTGACGATAAGATCTACGTAGGCTATCGTTGCTATGCAAATAAGGAGACGACGTCGCGTGTGGATGAGTATGTATTTAATGGCACATGGACAAAGACCGAGTACTTCACCTCTAAGACCGACCAGTTCCGTAAGACTGCTGGTGTATGGGCTATAGATCCTACGCTCGAGCTTGATTTCACCTCGACGTCAAGTGCCGAGACTAAGGCCTTCTATCAGTATTGCGTAAACTGGGTTTATGACAATAAGGATGTGCCTCTGGGTGCTCCTGCACGTGATAACGAGGGTGAGATTATCTCTACAGAGATTGTGCTTATCAACGGTGCGAAGCCCGCAGGTAATTACTGGGTGTCGAACTATGGTAACAACGAGTTCTACACGGGTGCTTCGGCCTACTATGGCAATATGGACTGGCGTCCTTCGGCTGTGAAGAGTGGCTTTGCTGCTGCGGGCATGGGTGAGCTCTCGGATGACGAGATTCTCGCTAAGCTCAAGGAGCATACTGCCGAGGTATTTGCCGAGGTGCTAGGTTATGTATATCCCGAGATGACTACCGATGAGTATAAGAAGGTTATCGTCAAGGTTTACGCCTATGGCCCCAACAAGAACTACTCACTCGCATTCGATGTTGTCGAGAAGGGTAAGTTTAAGTATGTCGCAGACTCGCTGATGGAGTTGTAAGACAAGGTAAGTAAAATAACAGAGGTTGTCCGCGTGGACAACCTCTATTATTTTATTTGTACGAGTCTTACGCCTTGATAGTCCGTCGTAGTGATACGAGCCATAGACCGAGGAGGGTGATGGCCGTATTTAGTATAAGGATGTCGTAGCTGAAGGTGTAGCCTCCAAGCCACGCCTCTGAGTGCGAGGCGACGATGTAGCTAAGGATGGGCGCTGTGATGGCAACGACGGGTATGGCATGTGAGCGTGGTCTACGTCGTGTGGCGAGGCCGAAGATGAAGAGGCCGAGGAGTGGGCCGTAGGTGTAGCTCGCCATAGTGAAGATAAGGGTTATGGCTCCCGCCGTGCTCCAGTGGTGGAAAACGATGATGATGAGCGTCATGGCCACAGCGATAATGGCGTGCGACCATCGGCGCATACGCTCAACATTGCAACCATCTCCTCGTCTACGCGCACCGAGGATGTCGAGCGTGAACGACGTGGTGAGTGCCGTGAGCGCCGAGCCTGCCGAGGAGTATGTTGAGGCTACGAGGCCGAGGATGAAGGCCACGCCTACGATGGTGGGGAGACCACACTGTGTGGCAACAAGGCCGAAGAGGTCATCACCGCGCGTGATGGTTATGCTACGGCCGTCGACATAGATGTAGAGCAGCGCACCGAGGGCAAGGAAGAGGGTGATAACGATAATCTGTATCATTATGGAGCTCATCATGCCTCGCTGGGCATCTCGCCGTGAGCGACACGAGAGCATTGTCTGCATCATATCCTGGTCTAAGCCCGTCATAGCCACGACGAGGAATATGCCCGCAAGAAACTGCTTCCAGAAGTAGCGCCCGTCGAGCGGGTCGTCAAGGAAGAGCACCTTCGAGTAGTCGCTACTATATATTGCCGATATAGCCCCTCCAAGGTCCAAGTCTAAGGCCTTGATAACAAAGAGTATGGATAGTACGATACTCGCCACCATGATGCACGTCTTAAGCATCTCGACCCATACTACCGATCTCACGCCACCACGACGTGTATATAGCCCGACGAGCGTCATCATAATTGCGGCATTTACCGCAAAGGGGATGTCATAGATGTCGTATAGCAACCCCTGGAGTACAACGCAGATGACGTAGGCGCGGAGCGATGCCGAGGCAATCTTCGAGATGAAGAAGAACCATGCCCCCGTGCGGTGTGCCACGATGCCGAAGCGGTGGTCTAAGTATTCGTAGAGCGACACTACACCCAAACGATAGTATAGCGGTATGAGCACGTAGGCGATGATTACGTACCCCACAAAGAAGCCTAAGCATGTCTGTAGATAGGAGAAGCCATCCGTAGCCACAGAGCCAGGAACGGAGATATATGTCACTCCTGACATTGCAGCGCCCACCATCGCTATGGCAGCCACGACGCGTGGTGTGGAGCGCCCTCCAGTGAAGAAGGTCTCAGCGTCGACATTGCGCGAGGTGCGCCATGCTACGACGAATAGTAGCGCGACATAGAGCGCGAGGGTGAGTATGATGACGGTGGATGACACAGCGCGAGGTTTAGAAGTTGTGCGCCTTGCAGTAGCGTGCCACGGCATCGGCGATACGCTCGCCGTCGAGTGCCGCCGAGACGATGCCTCCAGCATAGCCCGCACCCTCGCCTGCGGGGAAGAGACCCTCCACCTCGGTGTGCATCAGTGTCTCGGGGTCTCGAGGTATGCGCACGGGTGTCGATGTGCGTGACTCCACGCCCACGACGATAGCATCGTCCGAGACGAAGCCCTTCATCTTACGGCCGAAGGTGGCGATGCCGCTGCGTAGACGCTCGCCTATAACCTCGGGCATCCACCTATCTAAGCGTGAGGGTGTGAGGCCTGGGATGTATGATGTGCGTGGTAGCGTGTGCGATGTGCGTCCATAGACGAAGTCCGAGACGCGCTGTGCTGGTGCCACCTGCTTCTCGCCACTATGCATGCGCGCAAGCTCCTCGAACTGCTGCTGGTAGCGTAGCCCTGCGAGCTCGCCCCACTCGGCCTTGAGGTGTGCGAAATCTTCGAGGCGCACCTCCGTGACGAGGCCCGAGTTGGCAAAGGCCGAGTTACGACCACTCGGCGACATACCATTTACGACCGACTGATTAGTGTCGGTCATGGCGGGCACGATGAAGCCTCCAGGACACATGCAGAAGGAGTAGACGCCGCGCCCCGCCTCCTGACTCACAAGCGAGTAGCTCGCCGCTGGCAACCACTCGCCACGCTCCTCGCGGTGATATTGTATGCTGTCGATAAGCCTCTGCGGGTGCTCTATGCGCACGCCCATGGCGAAGGGCTTGGCCTCAATGGCTATGCCCGAGGAGTGCAACAGCTCATATATGTCGCGCGCGGAGTGACCCGTGGCTAAGACTACGGCAGCACCCTCGATGGTGTTGTCACCAACCTTCACTCCCGTGATGCGCCCGCGCTTGAGGACGAAGCCCGTAACGCGGCTCTCGAAGAGCACCTTGCCACCACGCTCGGTGATGGTGCGACAGATGTTCGATATAATGCGCGGTAGCTTGTCAGTGCCTATATGGGGGTGTGCCTCGTAGAGGATGGTGGGGTTCGCACCATGCCATACGAGCGTCTGTAGTGCCTTGTTGTAGTCGCCACGCTTCTTGCTGCGCGTGAAGAGCTTGCCGTCGGAGAAGGTGCCTGCGCCTCCCTCGCCAAAGGCGTAGTTCGAGTCGGGGTTAATATCGCCACCGCGGTTTATCTGCGCAATGTCGTGCTTGCGTGAGAGCACCGCCTTGCCGCGCTCGAGGAGTATGGGCTTGAAGCCGAGCTCTATGAGGCGTAGCGAGGCGAAGAGACCCGCGGGCCCCGAGCCTACGACGATGATCTCCGTGCCCGTGTCTACGGCGGGGTAGTCGAAGTGTAGAGGTGCGGGCTGTGGCTCGGTGTCAACGTATATCTCGAGCGAGAGGTTCACCTTGGCCATACGCTGGCGTGCATCGATGGAACGCTTCACGACACGCGCCAAGGCAATGTCGCCCTGACGTATGCCGAGACGCTCGGCAGCGCGTGCTATGTAAAACTTCTCGTCGGCTGCCTGCTTGGGCGATAGTTGCAGTGTTATGGTCTTGGGCATAATCCTCCTATTTTGTTCTTTTATGCTTTGGTAGCTGCACCTCAAGCGAGGCGGCTACGCGTTCAAAATACAAAAATAGGAAAAAATATGCGAAAAAATGAAATAATATTGTGGATATTACAAAAAAGTTTTTACCTTTGCACCGCTAAACCCTCCCAACGGTCGGTGTTTGGCGCTCTAGGGCGGTGACCTGAGAGGTGAAGATCCTGCGGATATGGTGTAATTGG
>JAFUPR010000013.1 GCA_017481145.1 Alistipes sp.
ACAGACCTATTACGAGAAAAAGGCGTATTGATTCGTGAAGGCGGAAACTCTGGAAAATGGGTTATTAATAAGATATAATTTAAAAAGTAGCCAAACTCTTTGCTCAATCAAGGAATTTGGCTACTTTTGTATCAGAGTTGTTTGACAAAGACAGTGCAAACCGAGAGCAGAATAAAACTTGTTTTAATTATGCCGAGGTGTAGCCTGTTTTATGTAAAGCATAATGCAGAAGATTGGTGCAATCTTGAAGTCGCCAAATCGTTACCAACAACTTTCTACCATAGCATTCGCTATTTGTGTATCAATCAGATACGGGATAATTGATTATCCTCTGCAAAGATAATAAAATCTCGTTATTTCAAAAAATTGCCATTCGATGCTCAAAAAAAGGAGAGTATAATTTGCGTATAAAAAGAAAAGTTTTATTATATTTGTAACGACAAAAGATAACATTATTGGTGGTCCTAATGAGGCTCTGGCTACTCGCTAATGATAAATTGAATTTATAGAGCCTCCCTTATGATTATGAATTACTTGAATCAAACGTTGCTTACATTATTATTGATGGCAACCATGGCGCTAAGTTTTTCGTGCCAACAAGCGGATGTTGATTACTTAGGTGAAATGCAAATTGCGCAAGAGGTAGAATTGAGGCAAATACCTTTGGAAGAGGCTCTTGAGACTCTAGAAAACTTCCTTAGCAATAATGAGCCCGATATGCTTACAACTCGCTCGGGCTCAGCAAGAAAGATTGTCAACATTTCTACATACTACAAGGATGGGGAATTGGACGCAACTGGCACTAGAACAACACAAGCCAGCGCTATCCCCGATGCTTATCTCATAAACTTTGCGGATGGAGAAGGATTTGCTGTACTTGGAGCCAATAATGCCGTTGCTGATATTGTAGCTGTTACAGAGAAAGGACAAATTCAAGAAGATTTACAAGTTGTTTTATCCGCAGATCACTCAGAAGTAGACAATGCTACAGAAACTGATGATAACGCCTTATATGAAATCTCAGAAGATTCGATAAGTTGGTATTGTGAAGAGGATGATGATTTTTACACAGGTGAAATATTAACGGCTAATTTTGTAACAGAGTGCATTAAGGTAGCAATCGACCAACCTATTAGCACTAAGGTTGTAGTGAATGAAAATAGTAATAACATCCCAGCCACTGGAAATACCAGATATGTAACAAGAGAACCTATGCTCAGAACTAATTGGGGACAAGGTTCGCCTTATAACAAATATTGCAAGCGTCAAAATCTGATATTCAAATGGAAATCGGCTCTAACAGGTTGCTCCACTACGGCAATGGCAATGATTGTTGCCCAAAACGAATACCCGCAGACGCTTATTATCAACGGGAATATATTGGATTGGGAACAAATGAAAACATCATTAGATGCTAACAAATTATCGGAAGAGGGCAAAGATGATGTAGCAATGCTTATGGCAACAATATTTGCCAATGTAAAGAAAACTGCTACCAAAAAATCCACACTAATCACTCCGAAACAGATTGAAAAAAGGATGAAAGAGTTTGGATACACGAATGTTGTAAGACATTGCAGCTCTGACTTTACAGAATCTTTTGTAGAGGCGACGAGTGATATGCTTGCGCTGAATAAACCCGTTTTTATTTCTGCTATACCGAAGCAATGGAGCAAGGGGCATTCATGGGTAATAGATGGCGCTAAGTATTCATCGGAAGATAAGAATCGCTACCTTCTGCACTTCAACTTTGGTTGGAGTGGTCAATCCAATGGATATTTCTCTACTACTTGTCTGAATCCTGCAAAAGCCGAAGAATATGACGATCCAAGCTTGGATAACAAAGACAAATACCGTCCATACAGTTGGCATTTCAGACTTATAACTTATGATGTTCCAACTGGAACAAAAGTGTTAAATGCCGATTATTCATACTAATACAACTATGAGGAATTTATTAGCTTACATAATTTCAGCGTTCTTGTTAATATCTTGCGAGCCAGTTGATTTAATCTATTTCAAGAAAAACTATGTTGAGGTAGATCATCAAGCTCAAGAGGTAATACTAACGACTGATGCAGATATTGGCCTGGTTGGCTTTGTATATTCAGAAACTGACTCTGAAAAGAACAATGAACAGACAAATGATGAAAATTATTGGATAGTTAAAGGCGACTGGTTTACTATTACGGTGGATAGATCACAACGTCGACGAGTGTCAGTTGTTTTACAAGAGAATGAAACCAACAAAGATAGAAAGGTTGTTGTTTTCGCGAGTTCTTACACTACAACAGATTATGCGACCGTTGTTCAAAAAGCGAAACCAACAGAATAAGAGGTTATTTTTATTAGCGAGGATGAAAAATTTATTAGCTTACATAATTTCAGTCTTCTTGTTAATATCTTGCGAGCCAGTTGACATGATCTACTTTAGGAGAAACTATGTCGAAGTAGATTATCATGCACAAGAAGTAATATTAACGACTGATGCAAATATTACTGGCATTGGCTTTATACTTTCAGAATCTGACACAGAAGAGTGGAGCGAACATATAGATGAAAATTATTTTATAGCTAAAGGCGATTGGTTTACTATTACGGTGGATAGATCACAACGTCGACGAGTATCTGTTGTTTTACAAGAGAATGAAACCGATAAAGACAGAAAAGTAGTTGTTCTCGCAGACAGATTCGCTGGCGCAGATATGGCCACCGTTGTTCAAAAAGCAAAACCAACAGAATAAGAGGTTATTTTTATTAAGGTTAATGTAGGATAAAGAAAAATAATTCGTATCTTCGTGCAAAATTATTAACCGAAGAGACTATGATTATCGACATTATTCTATTAGTAGTAGCCATCTTTGCCCTTGTTATGGGTTGGCGACGTGGCTTCATCGTACAGCTTTGCCAACTTATTGGCCTCTATTTTGCGATACTCATCGCCCCTGAGTTTGCGGGCGAGGTAGGCGCCGCCTTCAGCAACGACCTAGGCGTGGCATACCTTTTGGGCTTTGCCATAATCATCGTGGGCGCATGGTTGCTTATATGGATTATAGCTCCGCTGTTGCGCAAGATGCTCTTTTGGGAGTTTCTGCGTAAGTTGGACTCTATCTTAGGCTTAGCCCTGGCCTTCGTGACATTCCTAATCATAACCTCGGTGGGGTGCTCGGTATTCAGCACCGCAAATATCGGCGAGGTGCGCGCCGAGAAGATCCTGGAGCTCGGAGCCAGTGGGCTCAGCGCCGAGGAGTTCGAGGAGTATGCCGAGAGGATCAACAGCAAAGACCTCTCGATGCTCGACTGCTTCGAGTCTAAGTATGTCGACTTCGAGACATTGGATAGCTCAATACTCTTCTACCCCATGGTATCCTTAGGCGATGCTCTATGCCCTGGTCTTGAGGATTTCAAGGAGGACATGGTTGAGTTGGCCGTAAACTTAGCTTCAACAGATGAGCGAAAATAGTATTCAGCGAGAGAGAATCGAGGGCATCGTTGTGAGTGCTACGGGTAGTTGGTATGAGGTGGCCACCGAGCGTGGGCACCTCAACTGCCGCATACGTGGACGTCTACGCCTCAAGGGTGTGCGCTCGACAAACCCCGTAGTCGTGGGCGACCGTGTTGTCGTGGAGCCTGATGGGCAGAGTAGCACCATCGTCGAGATTATCCCGCGTCGCAACTACGTCATACGTCGTGCCTCCAACCTATCGAAGGAGTCGCACATCATTGCCGCCAACATCGACCGCGCCCTGCTAATTGTCACGCTACACGCCCCCGCAACACCCAAGGAGTTTGTCGACCGCTTCCTCGTCACGTGCGAGGCCTACAAGGTGCCTGTAAGCATCGTCCTCGGCAAGGCCGACACGCTTGTAGGCGAGGCTGAGGCTGAAGCCGAAGAGTTTACTTCGATATACGCCGATGCGGGGTATGAGGTGCTGCGCTTATCGTCAATAACAGGCGAGGGCGTCAGTGAGATACGCGCCATACTGTCGGGTCATACGACGCTTGTTGCAGGCAACTCGGGCGTAGGTAAATCTACGCTCATAGGCGTCATAGATCCCACGCTCGACATACGCACGGGCGCCATATCGGAGAGCCACCATAAGGGTAAGCATACGACAACATTCTCGACCATGTATCCCATCGAGGGGGGCTACATCATAGACACCCCAGGCATCAAGGGCTTTGGCCTCATAGACATCGACGGCAAGGAGCTATGTCGCTACTTCCCCGAGATGATGCATCTGGCTCCCGACTGTCGCTTCTACAACTGCACCCACACCCACGAGCCTGGCTGCGCCGTGCAGGAGGCCGTAAAGGAGGGGCGCGTGGCATGGTCGCGCTACGATAGTTACCTGAAAATTTTAGACGAAGATGACAAATATCGCAAGTAGACTGCGTACCGAGGAGCATAGCGAGGCATGGCTCCGCGAGCGCTTAGACTATATGACGCAGTTTATCACCGAGGAGCGCAAGGAGGTGCTACACCGTACCGTGGAGCGCCGTACACACTATATGCGCATCCTTACTGAAAATATGTTCCACCCGCAGAACGCCAGCGCCATCATGCGCCACTGCGAGGCCTTCGGCATACAGCAGATACACACCGTCGAGGATAGGTGCAAGTTTGACCCCTCGGTAAACATCGTGCGCGGCACGGAGAAGTGGGTCGACGTAGAGCACCATGAGACGACAGCCGAGGCCCTCGCAGCACTTAAGGCTGAGGGCTACCGCATAGTGGCAACAACACCTCACCGCTGTAGTGTCACGCCCGAGACGTTCGATGTCACGAGGGGTAAATTCGCCCTCGTCTTCGGCACGGAGCATGCGGGCATCTCGGATGAGGTCATCGCTATTGCCGACGACTTCCTTATGATACCCATGTGTGGCATGGTCGAGAGCCTCAATGTCTCGGCTGCTGCCGCCATACTTATATACATGCTCTCGGAGCGCATACGCCAACAGGTCGACGGCTGGCAGCTTAGCGATGCCGAGAAACTTAAACTACTCACACGATGGACGATGTCGTCGGTGCGCGATTTTGAAGGCATCCTCCGCCGCGCCGAGAGAAACGGAAAACTAACGGTGGAATATTAGCTATGATACTACGCAAGCAATTTTTAGAGCATGTGGGACAGACCTCGCCGTCGCCCATGATGGTGGAGGTGGCGCGTGCCGAGGGTTCGTTCTTCTATACGCCTGAGGGTAAGCGATACTTCGACCTTGTGGCGGGAGTGTCGGTGAGCAATGTGGGACATGCCAACCCTGATGTCGTGCGCGCCGTGCAGGAGCAAGCGGCAGATTATATGCACGTTATGGTCTATGGCGAGATGGTCGAAAGGCCGCAGGTGGAGTATGCTCGTCGCATTGCTGAGCTGCTGCCTGGAGAGCTCGACTGCGTCTACTTCGTCAACTCGGGAGCCGAGGCTGTGGAGGTAGCCCTAAAGCTCGCCAAGCGCTATACTGGGCGCACGGAGCTTGTGTCTATGCGTCGTGCCTACCACGGCTCGACACATGGCGCTATGTCGATGATGGGAACGCCCGAGGGCGAGGAGTGGAAGGCCGAATTTAGACCCCTACTTCCCGATGTTAAGTCCATAAATTTCAACTCCTTCGACGACCTCAACGATATTACCGAGCGTACCGCGGGCGTACTCTGCGAGGTGGTGCAGGGCGAGGCTGGCGTGCGACTCCCCAACCAAGAGTGGCTACGCGCACTTCGCGCACGATGCACAGAGGTGGGAGCACTCCTTATCTTCGACGAGATACAGACGGGCATGGGGCGCACAGGCAAGATGTTCGCCTCGGCGAAGTATGGCGTAACGCCCGATGTCGTCTGCTTAGCTAAGGCTTTTGGCGGCGGCATGCCCCTTGGTGGCGTAGCGGCAAATAGACAAATTTTAGATAGTTTCACCCATAACCCGTGTCTTGGACATATCACCACATTTGGTGGCCATCCCGTATGTTGCGCCGCGGGTCTCGCCGCTCTTAACCACCTAATTACAAACAACATTGTAGAGAGTGTCGAGCACAAGGGAGAGTTGTTCGAGAAGCGTCTTTCGAAGCACAGCAAAGTTTTAGAAATTCGTCGCTCAGGACTTTTACTCGCCGTGGAGTTAGGCTCGTCGGAGTACCTCTACAAGCTGATGGAGATATTCAAGGAGGAGGGCATTATGAGCGACTGGTTTTTGTATTGCGACACGGCCTTCCGCATCTCGCCGCCGCTCACAATCTCGGAGGCAGAAATCGAGGAGTGCTGCACAATTATCGAGCGCTCGCTGGATAGGTTGTAGGGACATATTCTATAAGGATAAGAAAAAAGGTAGCCGATACTCTGCGACTATGCGGAGTATCGGCATTTTATTGCATATCACTAAATGTTTTATCAATTTATTTCATTCTAAATTTAGTCTCACTTCGCGATGAACTCTCATAGGTAACTTTTCCGTTTTCGTCATAGGCAGTCATCGTACTTAATTCATATCTTATATCTCCAGACGATGAATAGCTGTACTCCACTTTGTATGTGCTGGCCTTATAACGCTTACCATTGCTATAATTATAACCTTCTGAGACATAACTTGTCACACGATCATTTTTATCGTAACTATACGTGATCTTGGCGCTAAGCTCACCGTAAGTATCGTATTGAGTTATAGTTTCCACCTGTGGTTGGCAATAGCACTTTGCTTGTTGTGCAGTTGAATTATCATTATTGCCACTATTACCCGAGTTATTAGGCAAAGAATCGACATTGGAGTTGATGATATTCTCTTCGTCATTTGCACAAGCCTGAATTCCCACACTGATAGTAACACCTAGTACAAAGGCAAAAAGCGCCACACTTAATTTTTTAATCATAGTTTAATTGTTTTGTGCTATCCAATATCTGAATCGCGGTTAATACTTAATCACACAAATATAAGCACTATTTTCCCACTCTACAAATTAAAAATGTCAAATTATTCGCCATAGGCGAGCAAGGCATAGCCTTGCCACAAGCCCCTCCCTTGTTAAGGGCAGGGGTTTGGGGTGGGATGTAAATATAATTCATCATAATAAATTGACGATAAAACAGTTGTAAATTCTCGATTTTCTACCACCAAAGGTGGTGTTATAGCCTTAGACTGCATATTATGCGTGCTTAAAGATGTAGTCTAAGGCTATAACAAAAGTGTTTAACACGGGAAAATCGGGAATTATTACACCGCCACTATTTGATGTTTTAGTATTTTATACTAACTTTGCCACGTTGTGCGTATAGGTAATAGGGACACAACCTGAGTGGCAATGTTAGAAAAGTTAGCAAAACAGACAGCGATATATGGCATAAGCACGATAGTGGTACGTTTCCTCAACTATCTGCTTACGCCCTACTATACCCGCATCTTCGACCAAGGCGAGTATGGCATTGTCACCGACATATACGCCCTTATACCCTTTGCCTTGGTGCTCCTTTCGATGGGTATGGAGTCGAGCTACTTTCGCTTCACTACACGCGCCGAGGAGGAGGGTGGCGATATTGCCGCAGGCAAGCGCCGCGTCTTCGCCACAACATGGGGCATAACGGCGCTAAATGCCGTAATATTCTTCCTGGCCGTATGGCTCTTTAATACCCCGATATCGCAAGCTATGGGTGCCGCCTACGTGGCACACCCCGAGTATGTCACGATTGTTGCTGCCATCGTCATGGTCGACGTGTGGACGATGATACCCTTCTCGCGCCTTAGAGAGCAGGGGCGCGCCATGCGCTTCGTCGCGCTCAAGGCCCTCAGCGTGCTCCTCAACGTAGGACTCGCCATAGGCTTCGGCATCGCGGGACTCTATGCAACGACATTTGGCGTAGGCTGGGTGCTCGTTGCCAACCTCATAGCGAGCGTTGTGACACTCCTCGCACTCTTACCCACGACCGACCGCGTGGTACCACGCATAGATAGAACCCTGCTACGACGGATATTTGTCTACTCGGTACCGCTGCTTATCAGCGGCATCGCAGGCACAGCAAATGAGTTTATCGACCGCCAGATGATAAAGTACCTCACGCCTGGTGGCCAGATACAGGCGATGGCCGAACTTGGCGTCTATGGTGCGATAGTGAAGATTGCCGTCGTCATGACGCTCTTCACGCAGATGTACCGCTTAGCCGCCGAGCCCTTCTTCCTCTCGGGCTTCAAGAAGGAGGAGTTTAAGGAGGCCAATGCCGCCTCGATGAAGTACTTCGTGATGGCATCTATGGTCATCTTCCTCGGCATCGTGCTCTTCCGCGACGTATTTGCGCTGATTGTAGGTAGGGATTTCCGTGAGGGCATAGACATCCTCCCCATAGTCCTGGCCTCGAATGTGATGGCGGGCGTATGGTTCAACCTCTCGTTCTGGTATAAGAGGGAGGAGAAGACCAAATATGCCGCCTACATCACCTTCCTCGGCTTGGCCATAACCGTGGCTCTAAGCTTCGTGCTCGTGCCGAAGATGGGCTACCGCGGTGCTGCATGGGTGCGCCTTGTAGCAGAGGCGGCAATGGTGGTGTGGAGTTATATACTCTGCCGCAAGCACTACCCCATACCCTACGACCTTAGACGTATGGGCGAGTATGTGTTACTCACGGCTGCGATATACTGCGCCTCGGAGTATGCCTTCGCAGGGGTGGACAAGGCGACACACACGGCACTCAATGTTGTGCTCTTCATGGTTGCCATAGCATACGCCGTATGGCGCGAGAAGATTGATGTTAAAGGGCTCGTAAGGGCTGCAATAGGAAAGTTTACGCGATGAGATTTCAAGATATCATAGGTCACGACGAGCTTAAGTGCCGCCTACGACAGCAGATAGATGCTGGGCGTGTGAGCCATGCCCAGCTATTCACGGGCGAGGTGGGATATGGCACGCTGCCCTTAGCACTGGCATACGTGCAATATCTCTTCTGTCCCAACCGCCATGATGGTGACTCGTGTGGCGAGTGCCCCTCATGCCGTCAGCTCTCGGAGCTGGCACACCCCGACCTACACTGGGTATTTCCCGTGAACAAGCGCGAGAAGAAGAGCGGCGAGGTGGTCACGAGCGACCTCTTCATCGACAAGTGGCGCGAGATATGGCACGAGAAAGATGGCATCTTCTCGGCCGAGGAGTGGTACGCGATGCTCGACCTCGGCAAGACGATGAAGGGGCTCATCACAGCCAAGGAGTCTGAGGAGATAATCCGCAAATTGCAGTTTAAGAGCTTCTCATCGCCCTACAAGGCGATGATAATATGGTTGCCCGAGGCTATGAATCAGGAGGCAGCCAATAAGATACTCAAGATCCTTGAGGAGCCGTGGGAGAATACGCTCTTTATCCTTGTGTCGGAGCACCCCGAGCTACTGTTACAGACCATCACCTCGCGAACACAAGAGGTCTCGGTAGGGCGCATCGACATACCCACACTTGAGCGCATAGCCCTCGCCGAGGGTAAGAGCGCTACCGAGGCACACAACATGGCACGCTTGGCTGGTGGCTCGATATTGGAGCTCAGGGAACTTATGCGTGGTGAGACCGACGAGAGCCGCGCACAATCCTTCGAGCTCTTCACACGCCTCATGCGCTTAGGCTACAACGACAAGCACCTCGAGCTCTTCGAGTGGGCTGACGACATGACTACCCTCACGCGAGAGGGGCAGCGACAGTTCTTCCTCCATGCCGTAAGGCTGCTACGCGAGAGCTACATGTTACACGCAGGCCTCGGGGCGATAAGCTACCTATGGGGCGAGGAGGAGAAGTTTTGCCGCAACTTCGCACCATACATAGGCAACCAGAACATCGAGATATTGGTCGAGGAGATAGAGCGCGCCATGGCCCAGATTATGCAGAATGGCTCACCAAGGATTGTATTCACGCACTTCGCCCTCGCGGTGTCGAAGCAGATAAATAGATTGTAGCATGACAACAGAGGTGACACTACTCTTAGGCTCTAATGCCGAGGATGCCGAGCAGCTTATAGATGCCGCTACCGACATTATCAACATCGCTGTGGGACGCCTTAGTCGTACATCTGAGGATTATCGCAGCGAGCCCTACGGCTTCAGTGCCGAGCGCAAGTTCGTCAACCGTGCGGTAGTCATCAATACGACCTATGACGCCTACGAAGTGCTACACCGCATAAACCATATCGAGGCACTGCTGGGGCGCGATAGAGAGGCGGAGGCGCGCATAAAGCAGGAGAGAAATGAGGCTTATGCCTCGCGTCCGATAGACATAGACATAATTTTTTATGGTACGGAGACGTTCCAGGATGAGAGGCTCACTATACCCTACCACTTCCTTGCCGAGCGTGGCTATGCGCTACGCCCAGTGGTGGATGTGATGCCCGACATGCAGCATCCAGCCCTAAAGCTAACACCACGCCAGATGCTCGCAACATTACAGAAGTAAGAGATTGGCTATGAGAAGATTTACATATATAAGTATTGTTTTAGCGCTGACCATTATCTGCGCGGGCTGCTTCAAGGACGAGAAGCAGGGCACGCGCATGCACATAGCGCTATACTCGCAGAATGTCGCCGACGATCCCATAATGAAGTGTACCTCGGATATTGAGGCCTACGCCTTCAAGGTACCCAAGGGTAGCAAGTGGCAGGTATCGACATGGGAGGATGCGCTGGCGCACTGCATAACGAACAAGGATAATACATCCGAGCAGCTCACCACACCTGACATCATGGGCGTATATGACCCCGAGGCGGAGTTTCAGTTGACCTTCGAGCTTTGGGCGCACTACACCTTCCTCGTCATCGTGGATAAGACGAACAAGATTTACGCTACACGCTTCTACGAGACGCCGATGAACCTCCCCACGATGAATACGCACCTGCACCTCTACGCATGGCGTAAGACGGGTACAGCAAATGGCTGGGATGTGACAAACCCCTTCCCCGACGAGGCACGTGAGCCCCTTGTACCGACCGAGCCCGAGACTCCCGAGGATAACACAACACCCGACGATGGCACTGAGACAACGCCCGACGATGACACAGCAACAGAGCCTGAAGTAAATTAGGACAGAGATGAGACATAGAACAAGCATAGCAAAGCGAATAATGACGACACTCTCGGCAGCCATAGTGCTACTCTTCGGAGCGGCACTGCTAACGAAGTGCGCCTCGACGATGACACCAACAGGAGGGCCTAAAGATACCCTCCCGCCCGTGATTGTATTGATGCAGCCCGACAACTTCACCACCAATATCGACACGCTCCACCCGCCGAAGATATATGTCGAATTCAACGAGTACGTGCAGATAAAGGATCAGCAGAAGGAGCTATACACCTCGCCAGCGATGAAGAAGAAGCCATCGGTGGTGCGCCGTGGTCGTGGTATTGTAGTCACAATAAAGGATACGCTGCGCCCCAATACGACCTATGCGATAAACTTCGGCTCGTCGATACAGGATAACAACGAGTCTAACCCGCTGCACTCCATGCGCTACGTATTCTCTACAGGCGACGAGATAGACTCGATGTATATGTCGGGCTATACGGCCGACTCGTACAAGGCCGACTCGGTGAGTAAGTCGTTCATCTACTTCTTCATCGCCGACTCAGTAGAGAAGCCCACAGAATGGGACTCAACAATGTTTAAGTATAAGCCCCACGTCATCGCACGTGCCGAGAAGAATGGCATATTCATCGCCCAGAACCTCAAGCCTGTAGACTACCGTATCTACGCCTTCGAGGATACGAACAACAATATGGAGTATGAGCCCTCAGTAGACCAGATAGGCTTCCTCGACTCGACGTATAACCCCTTGACTATGCCTGGCTTCAGCATCTGGTTCGACTCGTTGCGCCACTACCCCTCGGCCGACCCCCAGCTCTACTTCCGCATGTTCATGGATAAGAAGTTTGCGCGCCACACGCTCAGCGGCCAGGAGCGCGTAAACCGTCACAAGGCGATACTGTACTTCGGAGCGCCCAACCCCGACGTCAAGGAGATACTCTTCGACTCGATACCCTCAGATAGGGTTATCTATGACCCTCAGACCGTGGGTAAGGATACCGTAGCACTATGGTTCGACATGGCACCCGAGGAGCTACCCGACACCATAAAGGGCACGATACGTTATCTCAAGCACGACTCGATAAACAACCTTGTGGAGAGCACCGACAAGCTGCGCTTAGCATGGGTGAAGGTCGAGACAAAGGAGGAGCGCGAAGAGCGCGAGAGGCTCGAAAAGGAGCGCGAGAAGGCGGCAAAGGCTGGCACCGAGTGGGTAGAGCCCGAGGTCCCCAATCCCTTCAAGATAACGATACCATCATCGGGCGACTTCCATAAGGATAAGCACGTAGACATCGAGTTCGACTTCCCGCTGACAAAGTTCGACTCGGCAGCAATAACGCTCAAGATGACCACGGAGCAGATAACCGAGCCCCAGGATGTAGAGTTTCACTTCATTCAGGACAGTATCAACCGTTGCAAATTCCAGCTACGCGCCGACTGGCAGCCATTGGCCAAGTATGAGTTACTAATGCCCGCAGGCGTATTCGAGAACGTAGCTCACGAGCAGAACGACACTATAAAGTGCTCATACACAGGCTCCGACCCTGCGAAGTTTGCCAAGGTGAACATAAACCTCAAGAGCTCGAAAGACCAGGCGCGCTACATACTACAACTGACAAACGCCCAGGGCAAGACACAGAAGCAGATACGTAACGCTACGACAGGAAGCTACACCATGGAGTACGTGACGCCTGGCGACGTGATGCTCCGCGTGGTGGAGGATCTCAACGGCAACGGCAAGTGGGACTCGGGCGACATGGTAGCCATGCGCCAACCCGAGCGCACGGAGATATACAAAAACGAGGAGGGCTTAGAGACCATAGCCACGAAGGAGAACTGGGAGTTCGACATCGAGGTTGATATGGATAAACTCTTTGCACCAATAACGATGGAGACGGTGGTTAAGATGCTCAACGACCGCGAGGATGAGCGACTGAAGAAGCTCGCCGAGGAGATGGCTAAGAAGCGTAAGGAGAATGCCAACAAGAATAACAACCAGGGTCAGAGCTCGGGCATGGGCTTCGGCGGCATGGGTGGCATGGGTGGCCTCGGTGGTAGCAGTAGCGGTATGGGCGGCTTTGGCGGCACATCAGGAGGACGCTCTACGGGCGGTCTTAACGGCAATCAATCATTCGGACGATAGCGGCTATGAGAAGAGGATATAACATACTACTACGCGTAGCTCTGCTACTTATTGCTGTGATAACACTCTCTACGAGTGCCAAGGCACAGCACACCCTGACGCTCACAGGTGGCACGGGTGTGGCAACAGCACGTTTCTACCCTGCCGAGGTGACAAAGTGGATGTGGGGCTCGGAGACATTTGGTCTATCGTGGCGCTACTATAGCGAGAAGCCACGCTTTGTAGGAGCTGTAGGTCTCGACCTCGAGTATATGGAGCGCGGCTTTAACTTCGGCTACGCCTACTCGTCGGAGTTTATCGACACGCCCGATGGCGACAAGAAGGAGAAGCGTACATACTACTTCTACAACCGCAAGGTGAACACATTGATGCTGCCACTCGTATGGCAGCCACACTTCTACGTGGCTCGCAACCGTCTGAGGATATTTATTGAGGCGGCCGTGGTTCTCTCGTACAACATGTCGTCGAAGTACGAATATCTCGACAACCGCTACCCCGCAGGCAAGTACGAGTGGAAGTTGCCACGTGACAACCGCTTTGGCTATGGTCTCTCGGGAGGCTTAGGCTTCGCCGTGCTGGTGCACCAGGTGGAGATAGGTATGAAGGCGAAGTACAACTTCGGCTACTCGGACATCATGAAGAACCGCAATAAGTACTACTCCAACTCCACGGATGGTCGTGAGAACCCCTTCTACTACACACCACTACGTTCGCCCTTGGACAACATCAACGTGATGCTCACCGTGGGCTGGCGTTTCAACAAGCGCGGCTTCGATGAGTGGTTTGTGGTACGTAAGAAGAAGGAGAAGAAGCTCGACAGCTTCAACTTCTCGGCACAGACGGGTGCCAATAGCGGCACAAATAGCTCGGGTAGTGGCGGAAGGCAAGGCTCATCGGGTCGTCCAGGCAACACACGACGCTAACATTGTATAATACCAAGACTTTAAAACATAAAAATAGAGAAGATGGACTCAACAAGACAGCAGAAGATAGCGCGACAGATTCAGCGCGACATAGCCGAGATATTCCAGAAGGAGCTATCGGACACGCTACGCGGCAAGCTCGTGACGGTGACGACCGTGCGTGTATCGCCCGACCTAGCATACGCCAAGATATATATCAGTGTCTTCCCATTTGAGCAGTGCGAGGCTGTGCTTGACGCTATAAAGGAGAAGAACTGGTTGGTACGTAAACTCCTGGGAGCTCGCATACGCAACCAGCTTAAGATCGTACCCGAGTTGGAGTTCTTCATTGACGACTCACTCGAGTACATCGAAAATATCGACAACCTACTCAAGTAGCCAAACTATTGCTCGCTATGATGCTGTGGAGTACGTTTGCACGACGCTACATGTTCTCTCCGAAGTCGCACTCGGTGATAAACATCATTGCCTTCGTGAGCCTCGTGGCTGTGGCCGTACCTACGGCTGCGATGATCGTACTTCTAAGTATGTTTGCTGGCCTTAGTGGCACTATCGACAAGCTCTCGGAGGCTCAAGATCCCGACATAGAGATTGTAGCAAGACGCGGTGGTACCATCTTAGCGGATAGCCTCATCCGACAGAGGATAGCCTCCGTCGATGGTGTAGAGCATGTTGCCACATACGTCGAGCAGAGTGTTATAGCCACCTCCGCAGGGCGTCGTCTGCCGATAGTCCTACGTGGCGTCGACAGCGCCTACTTCGACGTGATACCCATAGAGCAGTATCTACAATATGGCCGTACGGAGTCGATAGCCACGGGTGACATACTCCTTGGTGCAGCTCTCTCAGGGTCGTTGGCAGCATACGGCATAGGCACGGAGATAGAGCTATATGCCCTAAATCGCAGGCAACTATCCACACTACTACCCACAAGTGGCATATCACGCCACACAACACGACTCGGTGGTGTGGTAAATGCCAATGCCGAGATTAACAGCTCATTAGCGATAACCGACCTTGGGCGTGTACAACGACTGCTGAACTACAACGGCCGCATAACAGCCATCGTCGTGGACATAAGCCACAATGCTGACATCCATGCCGTGGAGCAGAGCATCGAGCATATCGTGGGCGACGACATGGATGTCCTTAGACGAGAGGAGCAGAATGCCTCCATCAATGCGATACTTAGGATGGAGAAGTTCGCCATCGTACTCATAGGGTTGATGATAGCCATGGTTGCCACCTTCGCCATCGTAGGCTCGGTCATCATGCTCATTACGGAGAAGCAGCGCGACATTGCGACGCTGCGTGCCATAGGAGCAAAGAGTAGCCTTGTGCGTAATATCTTCGTGGGCGAGGGCATGCTACTCACGCTCACAGGCGTAGGCCTCGGCACACTTGCAGGCATAGCCATAGCCCTCGGACAGCAATACTACGGATGGGTGACAATACCAGGCAATAGCATGCTGGAGAGCTATCCCGTCAAGCTCATAGCAACAGATGTACTCATGGTCGTTGTGGCCGTCACGCTCATAGGATGGGTCGTTACGCTCCTAACGGTGAGGGCGAAACTACAAAAACAGATTTAGATGATGAAGATACTTAGACACATATTGGTCGTCGTGGCATCCATAGCCACAGTTGTGGGATGCTCAGGCCCTAAGGAGATTCCAGACAAGGACCTCATAAACATCTTCCATGATGCCTACCTTGCCAATGCCTACATGTCAGAGGCGGGCATACACGAGGACTCGCTGAAACTATACGAGCCTATATTTGAGCGCTATGGCTACACGATGGCCGACCTGCAACATACGCTCATGACCTTCAACGAGCGTAAGAGTGCCATGCTCAGCGACATCATGAACGAGGTATATCGTAGGCTCGATGCCGAGGCACGACGCGAAGCTGCAAAGATGGTAGTGCTCGACACCATTGACAACTTAGCCAAGCGTATGTACACACGCACCGTATATGCCGACTCGCTCATACGCGTGAAACGTCTGCGTGACACGACAAAGCTACGCATAACCATTGGCGACCTCGTCCCAGGCGAGTATAGCGTCACGTTCGACTATCTCATCGACACGCTCGACGAGAACCTCAACTCGCGCGTCGAGGCCTACGTGCTACGCAACGACACTACCGAGGTGCTACGCCATACGCTGATGCTCAGTCGCCACCGCGAGAGTAAATACTCGCGTAAGTTCAACATCGACACATCGCACCGCGAGCTCTTTATCAACATGTACTACCACCCGAAGAACGAGGAGTCTAAGTTGCCCGACATCACCATACGCAACTTCAAGGTCGTACGCGTACTTCCCACTGAGGTGTCGGTCGATAGCCTCTACTACGATCAACTGAACCTCAACATCATAAACCACCAGCTGATGACTGGCTTCACGGCAGATACCATCGTCCGCACGGAACCCGAGATAATCGCACAAGATAGTACATCGCATGACCAAAAGAAGGATAGCCTCGCACTACACTCTCCTCGATAGCCACTTAGAGCGTAATATCGTCGTCGAGATCGACACGAGTGGTCTTATTACCGCCATCGAGCATGTGGATAACATCGACAGCATGGCGGGTGTGGAGTTTTACCCTGGAGTGCTAATGCCCGCCATGGTCAACGCCCACTGCCACTTAGAGCTATCCTACCTCCATGCTGCAATAGCTGAGGGTACGGGATTTGCAGGCTTCGCCCGTGCCATAGGTCAGGTGCGCGGTAACTACACAACACAGGAGCGCGTTCATGCCGCCACGATTGCCGATGCGAAGATGTGGGAGGAGGGCATAGCCGCCGTCGCTGACATCGCCAACGACGACCTCGTGATGGATGTTAAGCAGAGCTCGAAGATAGAGTATCACACGATGTTCGAGCACTTCGGCCTCATGAATAACGATGTGGAGAGGTTAGAGCGATTAGCTGAGCAATACCCACACTGCTCCGTCACACCACATTCGACATACTCGGTTAACGACGCTTCGTATCGTAGGATTACAACGATGGGCACTGCACAGCTATCTATCCACTTTGCAGAGTCCGATGATGAGAGCTCCCTATATCGCCATGAGGGGTCGCTATGGTCGTGGTATGAGCGCATGAGCTGGGAGTGCGACTTTCTACACTATGGCTCACCTGCGAGGCGTATCGTAGAGTCTACGCCACGAGCGAGAGGCGTTATGCTCGTTCACGCCACACGTGCAACAGAGAGCGATATTAGACTCCTTGACGACCACTTCGCAACCAAGCCCGCATGGGTATTGTGCCCCGAATCTAACCGTTATATCTCGCGCCTTGCGCCCCCTGTGGATATACTCCGTAGCATGGGGAGCACTATTGCTATAGGTACCGACTCGTTAGCCTCGGCACGTAGTCTATCAATGGTGGACAACATGCGGCTCTTAGGCGACATACCCCTCCATGAGGTGCTAACCTACGCCACACGTGGCGGTGCTCAAGCCATGTGTATAGATGACCGCCTTGGCAGTATCGCCGTAGGTCGACGCCCAGGTCTTGTCATCCTTCGTAATGCCGACCTTCAGGCGCTACGCCTTACACCCGAGGCCAAGACCTATCGTCTACTATAACTCCCCTACAGCTGATAGATGAAAAAAATCATGATAAAGTAGGAAAACTCTTTGTATATTAGAAATTATTGCATACCTTTGTATTAACAATTTTGTTAAACATTGTTGTTAATGGACAAAAATACAGATAACATAGAGAAGCAAAACAAAGAGCAGCTGATACTTACGGCGGCAGAACATGAGTTCTTAACGAAGGGTTACGATGGTGCAAGAACGACATCTATTGCCAAGACAGCAGGTGTGACGCATGCCATGTTGCACTACTACTTTCGCACCAAGGAGCAACTTTTTGAGCGTATTGTGGATAGCAAATTTAGTCTGATGGCACAATCGATGCTTACTGCGTTTGGCAATCCCAACCAATCTATTGTTGAGCGTATTCGTGGTGGCATAGGGTTGCATTTTGACTTTGTTGCCCAAAACCCGCAAATGCCACTATTTGTGATAAACGAGATTATCTCGCGGCCAGAACGATACGATATATTATATAACCGAGTGCAGAGCGTTATTGATAGCATATATGCCAACCTGCAACGCGACATAGACCTCGCTGCTGAGCGTGGCGAGATGGAGCGAATTGATGCACGAATGTTATTTATCAGCATCATGTCGCTCAACATCTTCACGTTTGTTGCCTATCCGTTTATGGAGCCACTGATGGGCGATTTTATGGCCAACCGCAAGGTATTCCTCGAGGCTCGCAGGGCGGAGAACATCGAGACAATAATGCGTAGAATCAAAGCACAACAATAGAGTCTATTATGAAACGATTATTAACACTTCTTGCACTGCTATGTAGTGTCTTCTCGTTAGAGGCGCAGACACTCGAGGAGTGTCGCCGCATGGCACGAGAGCACTACCCCGAGATCAGGCAGTATGACCTAATCACGGCAACCGAGCAGTACAACATATCGAATGCCGCACGCGCATGGATACCGCAAATAGTGGTATCGGGGCAGGCTACATACCAGTCAGCAACACCCACCTATCCCGAGGTGTTTCAGACAATCCTTGCAGCCAATGGCTTAGATATGACAGGCATACGTAACGACCAATATAAGGTCGCCATCGACATCCAGCAAAACATCTGGGATGGAGGTAAGTCCAAGGCTAACCGCGCCATTGCCGAGGCCGAGGCTGCCGCCGAGCGTAGCCGTCTGGAGGTATCGCTCTACGATCTACAATCGAGAGTCGACAACCTCTATTTCGGCATCCTACTCCTCGACGAGCGCATGGCACAGACCGAGGCGCTAATAGGTGTCTTAGATAGCAACCTCGCGCGCATGCGTGCATATTATAATAATGGCGTGGCGATGCAGGCAGATGTCGACGCAATAGAAGCGGAGCTACTTACAGCCCACCAGACACTCGGCCAAGTGGAGTCATCACGCGCGAGCTACCGACGTATATTAGAGTTGTTTATCGGTGAGCCACTACGTAACCAGGAGCTGGAGCGTCCCGCGATACAGGAGCCTACAACTCGCACGTCGGCACGCCCCGAGATGGCTATGTTCAGCTCCGAGGAGGATAGGATTGAGGCTCAGCGCAAGGCCATAAATAGTTCAGTAATGCCACAATTCGCGCTCTTCGCGCAAGGCTACTACGGCTACCCAGGAATGGATATGTTCAAGAGCATGATGTCGTCAGAGTGGACTCTTAACGCCATGGTGGGTGTGCGCATGTCGTGGAATATTGGGGCATTCTACACCAAGAAGAACAATATCGAGAAGCTCAACACTGCAAAACAGCAGATAGCCGTGCAGAGAGATATATTCCTCTTTAATACAGAGATGCAGACCACCGAGCAGGATGGCGAGATTAGCCGCTTAAGACGCGCTATCAAGGATGATGACCGTATCGTCGAGCTACGTCGCTCGGTACGCATGGCAGCCGAATCGCGACTCGAGCATGGTGTAATCGACGCCACCGACCTGCTGCGTAAGATAACTGACGAGACAAACGCCATGCTTAACCGCTCGACACACGAGATAGAGCTATTACAGACAATCTACAGACTTAAAAACACATTAAACCAATAAGGGCTATGAAAAGGGTTATATATATTTTATCAGCGATAGGTGCCATCGCATGCAGCAACGAGACGGAGTTTGATGCTCAGGGTACATTCGAGGCAACGGAGGTTGTCGTCTCGGCCGAGGCCGCAGGTAGAATCCTTAACTTTGACGTGGAGGAGGGGACAGGAGTGGCCGCAGGCGAGCTTATAGGCACAATCGACAGCGTACAACTCGACCTACAGCGTAAACAGCTACAAGCACAGCAATCAGCACTACTGGCATCACGCCCCGACGTAAAGGCTCAGGTGGCTTCACTAAAGGAGCAGATAGCTAAACAACGCGCCGAGCTACAACGCGTAGAGAACATGCTACGCGACGGTGCCGCTACAACAAAGCAGCGTGACGACATCGAGGCACAAATACGCATATTGGATGGACAACTATCTGCAACACTCTCAACACTGGACAAGAATACGGCGACCATCAATGATAACGCCGCAGCACTGGAGGCGCAAATAGAGCTCCTCAACGACCGTATAGGAAGGTGCCGTATCGTATCGCCTGTTAGCGGTACGGTGTTGGTTAAGTATGCCGAGGCGGGCGAGTTGGCGACCTCGGGCAAGCCTATGATGAAGGTTGCCGACCTCGATAATATATATCTGCGTGCCTACTTCACATCCGATCAGCTTGCCGACATTAAGTTGGGAGATAAGGTCACAGCAACTGCCAACTTTGGTGGTAAGAAGCGCTACAACTACGAGGGTCGTATCACCTGGATATCATCCGAGAGCGAATTTACGCCCAAGAACATCCAGACACGCGACTCACGTGCCAACTTGGTATATGCTGTGAAGATTGCCGTAGAGAACGATGGCAGATTGAAGATTGGCCTACACGGCGAGGTAACGTTGTAGTATGTACACCATTGAAGTAGATAACCTTAAGAAGTGTTACGGCGAGGTACAAGCCTTAGATGGTGTGTCGTTTAGGGTACACCATGGCGAGCTATTTGGTCTTATAGGCCCTGATGGTGCGGGGAAGACAACGCTCTTCCGCCTGCTCACAACACTTATTAAGCCCGATAGCGGAGAGGCTAAGGTTGACGGCTTAGATATCGTTGCAGACTACCACGCCATACGCTCGCGCGTAGGATATATGCCTGGGCGCTTCTCTCTATACCCCGATTTGTCGGTAGAGGAGAACCTCAACTTTTTCGCCGCCCTCTTCGGTGTTAGGGTGGAGGAGTCGTACGAGCTTATCGAGCCAATATACAAGCAGATAGAGCCGTTCCGCAAGCGCCGAGCAGGGAAACTATCTGGAGGTATGAAGCAGAAACTTGCCCTCTCGTGCGCCCTTATTCATCGTCCGAGTGTTCTCTTCCTCGACGAGCCAACAACGGGCGTAGATGCCGTGTCGCGCAGCGAGTTTTGGGATATGCTTGCAGGGCTTAAGGAGCGAGGAATAACTATTCTTGTATCGACACCCTACATGGATGAGGCCTCGCGCTGTGACCGCATAGCCCTCTGCAACGAGGGACATATCCTCGGCATCGACACCCCCACGGGTATTGTCCAACAATTTAACGCGCCGCTCTATGCCATTCGCTCTAAGCGCACATTTGCACTCTTGGAGGCGGCACGAGAGCAGCAGGGCGTAGTGCAGTGCTATCCCTTTGGCGAGTGCCACCACTTAGTCGCAACCGAGGAGTTCGACAAGAGGCTATTTGTCGAAGCGCTCGGTGATTTCGAGGATTTAGAGATTGAGCCAACAGAGCCTACAATCGAGGATGTATTTATTAAACTGATGAGACGATGAGCGAAGTAGTTATATCGGTACGTGAGCTAACAAAGTGCTTTGGCGACTTTACGGCGGTAGATAGGATATCCTTCGACGTAGAGCGCGGCGAGATCTTTGGCTTCCTCGGTGCTAATGGTGCAGGCAAGACTACAGCGATGCGCATGCTGTGCGGATTGAGCTTCCCCACGTCGGGGAGTGGCACCGTCGCGGGCTACGACATTATGCACCAGGGCGAGGAGATAAAACGCCATATAGGCTATATGAGCCAGCGATTTTCGCTCTACAACGACCTTACGGTGTGGGAGAATATAGACCTCTTTGCTGGCATCTACGGTCTATCGAAGAGCGAGACAAAACAGCGTGCAACCGAGTTATTGGAACGATTGAACTTCGCTTCGGAGCGTAATACGCTTGTCGGCTCGCTACCTTTAGGCTGGAAGCAGAAGCTATCCTTCGCCATTGCCACCATACACCGCCCCAAGGTGGTCTTCTTGGATGAGCCTACGGGTGGCGTCGACCCTATGACACGCCGACAATTCTGGGAGCTTATCTACGAGGCTGCCGACCGTGGCACGACGATATTCGTTACGACACACTATATGGACGAGGCGGAGTACTGCACACGTGTATCTATCATGGTCGATGGCCAGGTGCGTGCCCTCGACACCCCCGCACGCCTAAAACAACAATTTGCCGCAGAGACGATGGACGAGGTATTTCGCACCTTGGCTCGTGGCGCAAAACGAGGAGAGTGATGAGGGGTAATTTTCTATCATTCGTAAAGAAGGAGTCGCTGCACATCCTGCGCGACAGGCGTACAATGCTCGTGGTGATGCTTATCCCCGTAGTGTTGATGATCCTCTTCGGCTTCGCCATATCCACAGAGGTGAACAATGTAAATGTGGCTGTCGTTGCCCCCGAACGTACCGATGGCGTCCGAGATGCCGTCGAGAGGCTCGCGGTGAACGACTACTTCACCTTCAAGGGATATATCGAGAGCGACGAGATAGATGAGTATCTACGCTCGGGCAAGGCTACCGCCGTGGTGGTCTTCGCCACGGACTACGACCGCCGCGCGACACAGGCGGCGGCAGGCATACCGACAAAGCCCATCATTCAAGTCGTCGTCGATGCCTCGAATGTCAACACCGCAGGCTCGGCTACGGCATACCTGCAAAACATACTGCTCGGCACAGCATCCCAACAATCGATGTTCGAGACCCGTATGTTGTTCAACCCACAGATGAAGTCGGCCTACAACTTCGTGCCAGGCATCATGGGACTCATCTTCATCCTTGTCTGCGCAATGATGACCTCGGTGTCGATTGTGCGCGAGAAGGAGGTGGGCACGATGGAGGTATTGCTCGTATCGCCCGTCAGACCCTTCAAGATTATCTTTGCGAAGATGATACCCTACTTCGTCATCTCGTGCATCGTATTGGTCACCATACTACTGCTTGCGCGTTACCTTCTCGGAGTGCCGATGTCAGGTGGCGTGGGTGGTATATTCTCTCTCTCGCTACTATATCTTGTGCTGTCACTGGCCCTCGGACTCCTCGTCTCGACAATAGCCTCAACGCAGGTGGCAGCGCTGCTCGTCTCGGCAATGGTCATGATGATGCCCATACTGATGCTCTCGGGCATGTTGTTCCCAATAGAGAACCTCCCCAAATTCTTCGAGGTGGTCTCTAACATCGTACCCGCACGATGGTATATTGATGCCATACGCAAGATGATGATTCAGGGACTACCCATCGTGGCGGTATGGAAGAATTGTGTGATCCTGCTCGGCATGACGGTAGTGTTGCTTGGCGTGTCACTCAAAAAGTTTAACGATAGACTCGAATAACCATATTTATGAGAAGATTCTTCGTGCTATTTAAGAAGGAATTTTTGCAGATTAAGCGTAACTCGTTTCTGCCTAAGCTGATAATCATCTTCCCGATTGTGATTATGATGCTTATGCCGTTGGTTATGACGATGGACGTGAAGAATGTGAATATTGCCGTCGTCGACCTCGACCGCTCGACGGCATCACACCGCATAGCATCACACATCGAGGCTTCGGAGTATCTTACCCTTGCCACCGTAACGGCAGAGTTTCCCCTTGCCATGGAGGCATTGGAGCAGGGCGCCGTGGATGTGATAGTGCAGATTCCCGACAACTATGAACGCGATATGATGGGTGGTCCCACCGAGAAGATTAGCATCACCGCCAATGCCGTAAATGCCACCAAGGGTGGTATGGGTATGCAGTATGTCGTGCAGACCATCGCCCGCACACTCACGGAGCTACGTGGCGAGAAGATGCCAGTCGAGGTGTCCGAGTTGGTAACAATCGAGAATCGTTACAATCCCACACTCAACTATCGCCACTATATGATTCCCGCGCTGATGATTATCCTCTTTATCCTTGTTTGCGGATTCCTACCAGCGCTGAGCATCGTGGGCGAGAAGGAGGCTGGCACCATCGAGCAGATAAACGTCACGCCCGTGTCGCGCCTGACATTTACCCTCGGCAAGCTTGTCCCTTATTGGCTTATCGGACTCTTCGTGCTCACCATTGCAATGGTTGTTGCATGGCTTGTATATGGTCTTACGCCCGCAGGCTCGGTGGGGCTGATATACCTCGGTGCTGCGCTCTTTATCCTCGTTATCTCGGGCTTCAGCCTTACGATAGCCAACTTCTCTGAGACAATGCAGCAGTCGATGTTCGTGATGTTCTTCTTCATCATGCTCTTTATGCTGATGAGCGGACTGCTGACACCTATTGACTCCATGCCTCTGTGGGCGCAGCGCTTCACAATCATCCTGCCCCCGCGCTACTTTATCGACATCCTACGTTCGGTATACCTCAAGGGTACAACCTTTATGGATATGTGGCAAAACTTCGCCGCCTTAGGCATCTTCGCCGTGGTCTTTAACACCCTTGCAACCCTCACCTACAAGAAGCAGGCGTAGCACCCACATTATAATAAAAATATGGAGTCGTGGACTCCATATTTTTATTATAATGGGCTATAATGTATCAAACTTATTCTGACAATCTACCCTCTGTTCATCGTCGTAGTAGAGCTCACGCGGAAGGATATTGGGATAGGCGTGCCACTGGCGCACTGACATCGTGCCACGGCCTCCCGTGAGAGTGCGCACGGTGCCGTCGTTGTGTACAAAGCGACCCTCCACTCTATCAAATGTAATTGTTGCCACAGGATTGTCGGGCACCTTATGTGTGGCACCCCATGTCGTGGCATTAGTCGTATGCGCCTCTACCTCGTAGCGACCATCCTCAACATCTATAGCTATCTTGTAGGTCATAGGTATAAAGCCGTCGAGCTCGCGCATAAAGACCCAATCCTCATGCTGGATGTCCATCTTACCCTCGGGATAATACTTGCCACGCTCGATGTCGACAATGGCAAAGTCCTTCATGCCAAGGCGCATGTCATACATCGACGAGTGAATCTCGTTGAAGCCAACCCAGCCCCAATCTTCCCAGCCGCCAAGCTCGGCAGCGCACGAGTCTACAGCTACATACCTCTCGCGAATACCCATACCGCGAACCTTGATATCCCTGCCATCGAGCGTGATGACACCCTCGACATCACCTGCCCAGTTGTAGCCGTAGGTTATGCTATGCTGCGTGAGGTACGATGGCGTCTCGCGACCATACCACAGAGGTGCGTGGTGGGGCTTATGCCAGAGGTCTGCCTTGTAGGTACCATCCATCATGTCGACCATAAGATGCCAGCTATTATCCTCGAAGCACTCAACGCGATATTGCTCTCCACAGCTAACAAATACACTATGCTCCCTACGCTCTATCTTAAGCGTACCCGCAGGTTGGCGTATAACACGCTCGTAGAGCATGCCTGGGAACTTGCCTATCTTATATATGGAGTTGGGTAGTTGCTTAGCATGACCCTTGCCCTTGGCGATATTGATGCTTACGACATCCATCTTCTCGAGGTGCATAGATAGTATCGCACCTCCGAGCGAATAGAGCTCGCCATCATCGCCCGTAACAGAAAATTGGTGTAACCAATCGAGGAAACCACTACGAACCTCCTCCTCGACACCCGCCCTCGCATCATCTGCAAGGGTAACGAAAGGATTGTTAATCTTCATACCAACAATGTTTTAAATGTTTGTTGGCACAAAGATAATAAAGAGGCTCTCGTATATCAAGAGCCTCGGAATATCACACAAAACAATAGGCAAAAATGCCCAAACTAAGATGCCGTATCGATAGTATAATACCTACTCCACGAGCACGAACCCTCCCTCATAGTAGATGGCAACACCGCCCTGCGTGGTGTAGAGGTTGGCGTTGAGCGTGAGCGTGGTGCTCGCAGCATCGAAGGTGATAAATTGGCAGTTCATGCCGATAGTGTCGCCCTCGCCCTTAACGTGCGTGGTATCACCTATGATGAAGGTCATAGCATAGCCACTGCCCGAGACAAAGTTACCCGAGGTGAGCACATCCCATCCCGCAGCGGGATAGGTCACTACAACCTCGGCATCGGCCATAGCATCGACGGTAGTAACACCTGTCTTGCTTGATACATATATTTTATAGGTCTCGGCATCGCTATTATCCAAAAGCACAGATGCGGGGGTGAAGAGTAGCTCGCGACCATTATCCACAACATCTATACACTCGTTCACCGAGCGGTAGTCGCCACCGTACGTTATAGTAGCCTCAACCTCAGCCGAGGTAAACGCTACCATCACGACGCCCTGTTCCACCTTAAACTCTCCCGTAAGGCCCTCGCGGTTACTATTGTCTGCGCTATAATCGAGTCCCTTAATTGGATCGCACAACTGCAGTCCGAAACTCTCTGTCGTCGTAGCGAGGTTCAGTTCAAAGGATTCATCTGCACTCTTGCCATAGGCCTCGAAGCGCAGGAAGATAGAGTCCTCGTATACATAATATGTCTTAGGTATATCGACGCATAACGTATAGATTACGCCCTCGGCCGTCTCCTCAAGGTAGGCCGACTGTAGTGGCTTATCCACCGACGTATTACCCCACTTGTAGCTCAGTGTGCTCTCCACCACAGGCTTCACATCCTCGGGGTCGTTAGGCTCCTCGGGCTCACTGGGCACATCATCGTCCTCATTATCGTCAGGGGTATTAGGTTGCTCCTGCGGAGGCGTCGGTGTATCGTCACCCTCACAACCGACAAATGTGGTGGTCATAGCACCTAAGAGGATAAACAGCAGTGTGGTAAATAGATGTCTCATAGCACTATCGTTTTTTGTTATAGCAAAGGTAGTGAAAAGTAGCGACACTCCAACACGTGATACCCTGATTAGATGCAAAACATCGCTGGAGTAAGACCATCGTTACGATGGCAAAGATAGAAAAATAATCCTTTCGGACAATGAATAGAGCCTAAAACTTTGCTATTTGATAATGTTGTTGTATCTTTGTTAGGTTGTTATTATATAGTAACACTGATACAAAAACTCTAAAACAATAACTGATGAAACGCACAGACCTCTACTTTGCCATCGTGATGCTGGCAATCTTTGTACCCTTCTTCCTCTCGGCCGACCTCTACGCTTGGTACAAGACCTTCAATGCCGAGCACGCCATGATTATGGCCTTCCTGAAGTTCGGCATCCTCGCAACACTCGGCGAGATGCTCGGATGCAGGATATCTACAGGCAACTACACAACGCCCACCTTCGGTGTCATACCCCGCATGGTTGTCTGGGGCATCCTCGGTATGGCTATATCTATGGCGATGACCGTATTCTCTAACGGCATACCCGCCTTTATCACCTCGATGGGTGGCGAGAGCCTTGTTGCCGACTTCTTCGCCGAAGGCATCACATGGGGCAAGCTCGTCGTAGCACTATCCATCTCCGTGATGATGAACACCTTCTTCGCACCCGTCTTTATGACCTTCCACAAGATCACCGACACACATATTGCCGAGTGCGGAGGCTCGCTCAAGGCTCTCATTACGCCTATCGATATGCGCCGACAGATGGTAGCCCTTAACTGGGATAGACAGTGGAGCTTCATCTTTAAGAAGACCATACCCCTCTTCTGGTACCCAGCGCACACCATCACCTTTATGCTCCCAGGCGAGCTGCGCGTGCTCTTTGCTGCACTCCTCGGCGTAGCCCTCGGCGTGATACTCGCCATCGGCGCACGAAAGAAATAGGCTGATAATCAACGCGTATAGACAGCGCTTATACATCTATAAGAAATCATTAAGGAAAAACTATTGCAGAGAAGAAAAAAGCCCTTATATTTGCACCAGAAACAGAAAAGAAAACCAATAAAACTAAAGACAAATATTAACCTATAAAAACTATTAAGATTATGGCAAAGAAGTTCATTTGTTCAGTATGCGGATATATTCACGAGGGTAACGAGGCGCCCGAGAAGTGCCCCCTTTGCAAGGTAGGCAAGGAGAAGTTCAACGAGATGCAGGAGGAGAATGCAGCGTTGGAGTTCGTTACGGAGCACAAGATTGGCGACGGCAAGGTTGACAACGCCGAGATTCTCGAGGGCCTAAATAATCACTTCATGGGCGAGTGCACCGAGGTAGGTATGTACCTTGCTATGAGCCGTCAGGCTGACCGTGAGGGCTACCCCGAGATAGCTGAGGCCTTCAAGCGCTACGCTTTCGAGGAGGCAGAGCACGCCTCGAAGTTTGCCGAGCTCCTTGGTGATTGCGTATGGGACACTAAGACCAACCTCGAGAAGCGCATGAACGCCGAGAGCGGTGCTTGCGCCGACAAAATGCGCATCGCAGCGCTTGCTAAGCAGCACAACTACGATGCTATCCACGACACCGTACACGAGATGGCAAAGGATGAGGCTCGCCACGGCAAGGGCTTCGAGGGTCTCTACAACCGTTACTTCAAGAAGTAAGCATTAGTACTATAATCAGGCGAGGGTGACTATGATGTTAGTTGCCCTCGCTGTTTTTTTTGTACCAGCACGCTCGTACTTGTTTCCGTTGTCAGCGACAACCACATAGTGACCCATCTGACCTATAGTAACTTATAGTGACTAATTTCTCTCGCTAACTACCTTGCAGCGGGCAGATTCATGTGTTCCTATGTAACAAAATCGCATGAGAAAAGAGCTGTAAACATGGCTTAATGGTCAAAAAGAGACCTGCGAGAGGGGGTAAAATTGTTTAATGGTCAAAAATGAGACCTAAACAGACTGTCGAGAGATTATTTCGACAGTTTTTTTATGGGTTTATGAACTCAATTTTAAATATATTTTGTAC
>JAFUPR010000014.1 GCA_017481145.1 Alistipes sp.
GCCCTCAGCGGGGTATGTAGCGCACGAGTAAGCACGCACCTGAGGCTCGGGGTTAACCATCTTGAGGTTGAAGACGCCCATCTTCTCCCAATCCTCGCGGTACTCGGGATCAACGTCAATATCCTTATAGTCTACAGTGATTGCAGGGACGTCAATCTGGATATAACCACCCGAACGGAAGTTGAGGTGCTCGCCCTCGGGGAGCTTAACGACAAACTCCTTGATAAAGGTAGCCACGTTGTTGTTCGACACAACCTCGCACTCCCACTTCTTGATGCTAAGAACCGATGCGGGAACCTTAATCTGCAAGTCCTCCTTAACCTTCACCTGGCAGCCGAGACGCCAGCCCTCATTTATCTGACGACGGTTGAAGAAGCCACGCTCGGTAGGGAGAATCTCGCCACCACCAGCAACAACCTGGCACTTGCACTGACCGCAAGCACCTTTACCGCCACATGCCGAGGGAAGGAAGATACCCTGCTCTGAGAGTGTGTTAAGGAGCGTTGAGCCAGACTCGACCTCCAACACCTTATCGCCACCATTAATGTCGATCTTAACGGCACCCGACGATGTGAGCTTTGCCTTTGCAAAGAGCAGCAGCAACACCAAAAGGAGTGTTACGGCAAGAAAGGCAACTACTGCCCATAAAATAATATTAAAATCCATATTACATACTCTTTTTAAAGGTTACAACTGAATACCTGAGAAGATCATGAAGGCCATACCCATAAGACCAGTGATGATAAAGGCGATACCTGGGCCCTTCATCGCTGCGGGAATGTGCGAGTACTCGATCTTCTCGCGGATAGCTGCCATCATAACGATAGCCAACCACCAACCAGCACCCGAGCCAAAGCCATAGACGATAGAGTCGCCCACAGTGTTAATCTCGGTGCCAATCATCTGCTGCATGAAGAGCGAGCCACCCATGATGGCACAGTTCACAGCGATAAGCGGGAGAAAGATACCGAGCTGGTTGTAGAGCGACGGCGAGAACTTCTCGACAACCATCTCCACGAGCTGCGTGAAGGCAGCAATAACGGCGATGAAGATGATGAACGACAAGAAGCTAAGGTCTACGCCCTCCACAAGTGCGCTATCCTTCAATACATACTGGTCGATAAGGTAGTTCAAGGGCACGGTCATAACCTGCACGAAGGTAACGGCGGCACCCAAGCCAATAGCGGTCTTAACGCTCTTCGATACGGCAATGTACGAACACATACCGAAGAAGTATGCGAAGACCATATTTTCGATAAATACCGAATTAATTAACAAATTTAACATACGCTACCCTCCTATTTTTCCTGTAAATCCTTATTAATAGAACGATGTACCCAGATGATGCAGCCAATGATGATAAGCGCCATCGGCGGGAAGAGCATCAATGAGTTGGGAGTGTACCAGTCGCCCAAAATCTCGAAGCCGAACAACTCGCCCGAGCCGAAGAGCTCGCGGAAGAAGGCTATCAGCACGAGGATGAAGGCGTAGCCAAAACCATTGGCAAGACCATCGACGAATGAGTCCCATGGCTTGTTACCAAGAGCGAAGGCCTCAACACGACCCATCACGATACAGTTGGTGATGATAAGACCAACATATACCGAGAGCTGCTTCGATACATCATACATATACGCGCGTAGGAACTGATCTACAACGATAACCAAGGTTGCGATAACCACCAACTGCACGATGATACGGATACGTGAAGGCACACCATTACGCAACAGCGACATCACAAGGTTAGAGAATGCTGTAACGAAGGTTACCGAAAGACCCATAACCAACGCAGGCTCCAACTTAACAGTTACGGCCAGCGACGAGCAAATACCCAGAATCTGAACGATAACCGGGTTGTTTGCTGCTAAGGGATTAGTAAAATTCTTGCTTAGTTTCATAGCTTACTCCTCCTCAACATTTACGGGTTCAACATTAGCCTCGCACTCAGCGTAGCACTCCTCAGCAGTAGCCTCGCAGCACTCCTCAGCGCAGCACTCCTCGCAGCAAGCGCACTCCTCAGTATCAGCCTCGGCCTCAACCTCAGCACCACGAAGGAACGACTCATACTTACCGATAGAGGTTGCCAACATAGCGTTCACACCGTCGCAGGTCTTAGTACCGCCAGTGATGGCATCAACCTGATGCTCATTCTGTGCGCCACCCTTCTGCATGCGTACTGCAAACTCATTATCTGCATTATAGAGCGCCTTGCCCTCGAATAACTTCTGAATAGGCTCAGTAGCAATCTCAGCACCAAGACCAGGGGTCTCACCAGCATGGTCCATGACGATACCCGTGATTACAACGTTGTCCTCAGTCTGCTGCAACGATACATAGCCCCAGATGTCGCCCCAAAGACCCTTACCCACGATGGGAAGAACGTACTTCGTAACGCCATCCTTCACATAAACGAAGATGGGCAGGTCGGTAGTAGCCTCAGAGAGGTTCTTGCGATTACGCAAAAGGTCGAATACGGACTTAACAGCAGCCTTATCAGCCTTGTCTACAACCGTAAGCTCGCCATCGGTAACGCGACCCATAGTCACAACTTCATCAAAGTTGGCATCTGCCTCACCAAAAGCCTTCATGATAGATACCTTCTGCTCGTTGAGCACGTTAGCATCCTGTGTAGGCTTAAGCCATGTAGCCACAAAGGCAAGCATCGAACCAACAATAACCACCATCACAACCGTGTAGATGATGATATATGCATTTGAATTCTTATTAATTGCCATAGCTCCTCACTTATTTTACGTTCTTAATTAGCTTCTTACGACGTGCTATGTTGCGCTCAACAACGAAGTAGTCGATAAGCGGAGCCAAAGCATTCATAAAGAGGATTGAGAGCATCATACCCTCGGGATATGCGGGGTTAACGACACGGATAAGCACTGCAAAGGCACCTACCATGAAACCGTAAATCCACTTACCACAGTTGGTCTGTGCCGACGTAACAGGGTCGGTAGCCATAAACACAGCACCAAAGGCAAAGCCACCAACCAACAAGTGGTAGTAGGCGGGATACTCTGTCATGCCCACAGCATCGAAGAGATAGCCAAAGGCTAAGCCACCGAGGAATACTGACAACATGATACGCCATGAGGCAACACCCGTGAAGAGCAACAACGCAGCACCCAACAAGATGGCAACCGTAGAGGTCTCACCGAGAGAGCCAGGGATAAAGCCCCAGAAGGCGTCCCATGCGCTCCACTGCATCTGGTTTGTCGTTGCGAGCTGCTCCAAAGCAGTAGCACCCGTCGTACCATCAGCATACCATACAGCCTCACCCGACATCTGGGGAGTGTAGGCGAAGAATGCAAAAGCACGAGCCAACAACGCAGGGTTAAAGACGTTCATACCAGTACCACCGAATACCTCCTTACCGATGATTACAGCGAAAGCAGTAGAGAGTGCCACAATCCAGCAGGGAACGCCAATAGGCATAACCAACGGAATGAGAAGACCCGTAACGAGGAAGCCCTCATTAATCTCGTGCTTACGCTTCTGCGCAAAGGCGAACTCAATCGTAAGACCCGTAACATACGATACGATGATATTGGGCAGAGCCTCAAGGAAACCAAACCAGAAGGCGGGCAAAATACCCTCGATACCAGCCTGATAACCCACATTATACATACCGAACAACATAGCGGGCACCAACGCCAACACCACAACGATCATCACACGCTTGATATCGTTACAGTCGCGGACGTGTGCACCACGCTTGGTCACGGTGTTAGGAACATAAAGGAATGTCTCGAAGCCCTCGAATGTCGAGTGCAAGAAACCGAGCTTACCTCCCTCAGAGAAGGTGGGCTTAATCTTATCTACAAATTTACGCAATCCCATAGCTTAGCTCTCCTTAATCATTAGGTTAATACCATCGCGCAATATCTGCTGCATCTCAATCTTCGAGGGATCAACAAACTCGCAGAGTGCCAAATCCTCGGGCAATACCTCGTACAAACCGAGGTTCTCCATCTTATCAAGATCCTTAACAAGGCAAGCCTTGAGCAGATACGACACATACACGTCCATAGGTAAATAGTTCTCGTAGAGACCAGTAACCACGAAGGGACGCTCACCACCATTGAGGTTAGTATCGAGCTTGTACTCCTTCTTGGGGCAGAGCCATGAGAAGTAAGCACGCGATACAGAGAAGCGGTGGAAGCGGGGCATAGCCCAGCCAAGCAACTCGTACTTATCACCCTCGGGGATAAGTGTCAACATGTTTGCACCAGCAGCAATATAGCCGTCAGCAGCTGTTGTAGCACCTGTGAGGACATCGCCAGAGATAACACGCACGCCAGCAGCAACCTTGCCTACGATAGACTCTACCGCCGCACCCGAGATGATGCGCTTGTAGCAGGGTTTCTGAGCCTCGCTACCAGCAACAGCCACGGTCTTAGACATGTCAAGCTTACCGCTGAGCACCAAGCGACCCATGATGGCTACATCCTGGATGTTTACAGTCCAGACGATGTCACCCTTAGCAATGCGGTCGATGTGGTGAATCTGTACGCCCACATTACCTACAGGGTGCTTACCCGAGAATGTGTGGTACTCGACACCCTTAACCTCAGCCATGAAGCCCTCGTCACCCTTACGAGCCGAGAGATGTACCTTACCGTCAGTAAGGCGCGCCAAGAGCTGAAGGCCAGCCTCAACCTCCGCCTTCTCGCCCTGCAACACGAAGTTGTAGTCGGGGGCAAGGGGCGCAGAGTCGAATGCCGACACGAAGATAGCCTTGGGCGTTGCATCAGGATTAGCGATAACGCCAAAAGGACGCTCAACGATGCGAGTCCATAGACCCGAAGCGAGCAACATCTCGACAATCTCCGAACGCTCAGCCTTAGCGGGGTTAACCACCTTAAGCTCCTTCATCTGCTGCTTCTGGTCAGGCTCAACAGCGACGTTGAGAAGCTTGCGCTTCTCGCCACGGTTGATGGCAGAAACGACACCACTAACGGGTGAGGTGAAGAGGATGCGCGGGTTGTTCTTATCAAAGAACAAGGCGCTACCAACCTCTACCTGATCGCCAACCTTAACCAACAGCTTGGGCGTCACGTTCTCATAATCAAGCGGACTAACAGCATACGACTTGGCCATGGGAACATTCTCCACAACCTTCTCGGCCTTGCCTGCCAGCTTGATGTCGAGACCTTTACATAATTTGATGTTTTTCGACATAAAAACTGTTTGTTAGATTATTAGTTTAATTTAATAGTTTTATTTAGTATGTTCGTATTCTTTTTACCATAATGAGCATGGCTCATCACTATAAAATGCGCACGAAGTTACGCCTTTTTTTCCAATATAACAATCATTTTGACCCTATATTTGTGTTTTGGGTGATAATTTACTATTTTTGTACTCCGAGAGCGCCAAGTTATGAACTACAACTACATAGACATACACACGCACAATCCCCGCGAGGGCATACTCTCGCCACGCATGGCGGGCATACATCCGTGGCATGCGGAGCAGGGCAAGGAGCTTCCCGATTTTACCGAGTGTGACATTATCGGCGAGACAGGGTTGGACTATGCCGTCGCAGTAGACAAGGCTGTACAAATGAGGCTCTTTCGCGAGCATCTCGCAGCTGCCGTTAAATTAGACAAGCCCGTAGTATTACACGTAGTAAAATCCTTTGAGAATGTGATACTTACGCTACGTGACTACCCCACACTTCGGGGAGTTGTCTTCCATGGCTTTGTAGGCTCCGTGGCACAGGCACGACGATGTTTCGAGCATGGCTACTACCTATCATTTGGAGCAAGGTCTCTACACTCACCACGCACACGCGAGGTGATAGCCGTAACACCAGCGAGTCTACTCTTTGTGGAGAGCGACGACAGCCTCATGCCAACAATTGAGCAGATATATACAGAGGTTGCCCAAATACGCGGAGAGAGCATCGTTAACCTCGCAAAACAGATAGAACAAAACCACGAAAAACTGATTAGACAATGATAGATAACTGGTTAGAACGCACAGAGTTACTACTTGGAAGCCAGAAGCTCGACATGCTTCGTCGCGCTCACGTCTTAGTCGTGGGCGTAGGAGGTGTAGGGGCATACGCCGCGGAGATGATCGCACGTGCAGGCGTGGGTCATCTCACCATCGCCGATGCCGACAGTGTATCGGCGAGCAACATAAATCGCCAGCTTGTCGCGCTGCACTCGACCATAGGCCGCCCCAAGTGCGAGGTTCTTGCCGAGCGACTTTTGGACATTAACCCAGAACTTAAGTTGCACACCGTGAATCGATTTATCAAGGATTCCGAGACCGATGCCCTTCTCGACAGCGACAAGTTCGACTATGTAGTCGACGCCATCGACACACTCTCGCCCAAGCTCGCCCTCATCAAAGGAGCACTCGACCGTGGCATACCGCTGGTAAGCTCTATGGGCGCGGGAGCAAAGACCGACCCCACGCTTATGGAGATTAAGGATATAGCCAAAACACATCATTGTCCATTAGCTCACATGTTGCGTAAACGCCTACACAAGATTGGCATAAAGCGCGGATTCAAGGCTGTATTTTCGCCCGAGCTAGTACGCGAGGGCGCCATGATTTTATGCCAGGAGCAGAACAAAAAGTCCAACGTAGGCACCATATCGTACATTCCAGCCCTCTTTGGCATAGGCTGTGCCTCGGTCGTGGTGCGCGACCTAATAGGCGAGTTAACAACCAACAATAGCGAAGAATAAACTAACCAACTAAAAACCAATAAATATGAGTAAAATAGTCTTTTTGGATGAGTATAGCATAGCTGGGCGCGACCTTAGGAAGATAACCTCTCAAGGCGAATATATCGCCTACGAGAACACAAAAAAGGAGGATGTCGTCGAGCGTCTAAAAGGTGCTGAGATAGCCATCACAAACAAGGTGGTCATCGACGGCGAGGCCATGCGCCAGCTACCCGACCTCAAGCTTATATGTGTGGCTGCCACGGGCATGAACAACGTAGACCTCAATGCCGCAGCCGAGCTTGGCATCGTAGTAAAAAATGCGGTAGGCTACTCCACGTCGTCTGTTGCAGAGACAACGCTCGCCTCGGCACTCGCCCTTGCACGCAATATCGTATATTTCGACGGTTATTTCCACGATGGGCGCTACTCGAAGGCTGACCGCGCCTTCTGCTACGACCGCCACACCTTCGAGCTGCGCGGTAAGCGCTGGGGCATCATAGGTCTCGGCAACATAGGCCGCGAGGTGGCACGTCTTGCTACAGCCTTTGGCTGTGAGGTGCGCTACTTCTCGACCTCGGGCACCAAACGCGAGGAGGCCTACCCCGCCATGGAGCTTACGGAGCTATTGGAGTGGAGCAACATTGTCTCGGTACACTCGCCACTGAATGAGCGCACACGCGACCTCGTAGGACGCGAGGAGCTCCGCACAATGAAACCCTCGGCCATCATCATCAACGTAGCTCGTGGTGGCATCATCAACGAGGCGGCACTTGCCGAAGCTCTTAACGAAGGTTGGATTTCAGCGGCTGCGCTTGATGTCTTCTCAGTAGAGCCACTCAGAGAGTCGCCGCTATACAATATTAAAGATAGGTATCGCCTCTTAGCCTCGCCACATAACGCCTGGTCGGCAGCAGAGGCCATTGACCGCCTCATAACCTGTGTTGCCGAGAATATACGCACGTGGAAAGAGGAAGAATAAGAATACTCTGCGTAACTCTCATCGCCCTACTATGCGGACTCTCCACCTCGCGTGCCGAGAGTCCCAAGTGGTGCGACTCGCTCGACCATAGAGTAAGCATCGAGCTACGCCCCGCATACAACATGGTGTCGCACTACGCCCTACGCGTGGGCTCAAGGCCGCTAAATAGCGCACTATCGTTACATGCACGCTACGCCTTTAGCTTTAGCCCCGAGAGCCGCATAGGCAGTCGCTACCCCACAGCATATCAGGGTGTGGGAGTGGCGGCATACACGCTGTGGAGCCATGAGATAACGGGCACACCCATGGTCGCATATCTATTTCAGGGTGCACGCATAGCCTACTTTGGCGACTTGTCGTTGGGCTACGAGTGGAACTTAGGTCTCTCCTGGGGCTGGCATCCCAACGATGCCATGAACTCGCGCATGAACGTGATGATAAACGTCGCCCTACCGCTCACATGGCGCGTTAGCGACCATTGGGAGTTGTCGCTCACACCCGACTATACGCACTTCTCGAATGGCGACACCTCATTTCCAAATAGTGGCACCAACATGTTCGGGCTACGTTTAGGCGCCACATACCTATTCGACGCAGAGCGCACAACAGCCTCTGCCAAGCGTTATATTGCGCCCTCGGATGAGCTACAATCGCGGAGCTTTGCCGACCACGTTACCTACGACATCATACTCTATGGCTCATGGCGTGCAGACCGCTTTATGGATGGTGATCGCTTCTACGTCGTAGACGAGGCACTACCCATCGTAGGTCTTAACTTCCAGCCTACATATCAGTTCAACGACCACTTCGGTCTCGGCGCCTCGCTCGACATACAGGCAGACAGCAGCCTCAACCTCTACGACGGTGTCGCCGACGACAAGGGCAACACCATAGGCTACTCACGCCCACCACTATGGCAACAGATGGAGGTGGGCATATCACTGCGCGGCGAGATACGCGCACCCATATTTACCTTAGGCGTAGGCTTCGGTCTCAATATGCTCAATACGGGCTATGACTCGAGTCTATGTTATACCACCTTCTCACTCAAGGCCTTCCTCACACGCAGTCTCTTTCTCTATGTAGGCTACCGTTACAATAGTACGCAGTACACCCACAACCTCATGTACGGCGTGGGCGTAAGATTTTGGCTTAATGGTCAAAAAGAGACCTGCGAGAGGGGGTAAAATTGTTTAATGGTCAAAAATGAGACCTAAACAGACTGTCGAGAGATTATTTCGACAGTTTTTTTATGGGTTTATGAACTCAATTTTAAATATATTTTGTAC
>JAFUPR010000015.1 GCA_017481145.1 Alistipes sp.
AGTACAAAATATATTTAAAATTGAGTTCATAAACCCATAAAAAAACTGTCGAAATAATCTCTCGACAGTCTGTTTAGGTCTCATTTTTGACCATTAAACAATTTTACCCCCTCTCGCAGGTCTCTTTTTGACCATTAAGCCTCAATCATAGATATTAGGCGCTGCTCCACCTCCTCTATTGGTGGGTCGGGATCAGGGTCTGCGTCGGGGTCTGTATCAGGCTTAGATGTAGGCGTTTCACTGTTTGTGTCATCGACCGACTCCAACACACATGATGATACAGACATTATCAAGCATAGAAGTGTCAAAAACTTATATATGGTTCTCATAAATAGACTAATTTAGGGGATTAGCCATTAGCTTACATCATCAATCAACGTACTCGAATTCATAGCTATACGCTATATCTTCCTGAACACTATCGTACGTATACCATCCTTCCGCCGTACACTGTATGGGATAACCGTCCTCGTCGTATGACCATTTGTATGTAATCTCGTAAATCGCTCCATCGGAGCATTCTCCAACACTTTTTGTTATAAGGTTTTTATTAGTTTTTCCGACTAAACCTAAAGCTAGTGCACACGAGCCATCAAAATATTCGAGGCCAATATCGTAAGAATAATATTCAACAAAGGCATTAATATCAAGGTTTATCACATCTTGTTTCTTATTATTATATGTCATGGTCCACCTCTCAGAATAATCTTCTTCGCCATCCTCCGTATCGTAACGTTCGCGACTTGCAATATTACCACTACTCCACTTGTAAGTAACGCCCCAGCCCGATGTATACTCACCACTCTCATCTATTTCGTAGTACACATCTTCGAACTCTTGAAGGTAGCCCTGCAGATTGTACTCAAACGTTTGCTCATAACTGCCAGCATAACCGTCATCCTCCCACTCTTCGGCATACGATGCGATATAACCACTCTTGTTTAATGAAATAAACACATAACCACTATCATACTCGTCACTATAGAATATGTTTAGCTCATCATCATAATAGCGAATGTTATATTCCCATTTACTATAATCACCTGATTCTCCTTCTACACAATCAATCTTACTAACTCGCTCATTTGCATCGTAGTCAAGTGTCCACGAGCGTGTATAGTTATCGTTTATTTGGGTAATCTTCGATATTTTTCTCACCTTGGTATTATCAGGCTCCTCGGGTTTGGATGGATTGCTTGGGATTATAGAGCCTCCGTCATCATTAACATCTGTTGTAGCCTCGCCACATGATATTGCTGTCATTGCAGCACAGAATACTGCAATAGAAACTAGTCGGTAAAAAGTCTTCATAACATATTGTTTTGAAGCCTACCAACACGCATGAAGGTAGGCTTTGTATTAAGTAAATAACTGTTAGTAATTAAGCAATTTTACATCCATCATTTGTGACATTTAATGTGTACGACTTAACAGCCTTACCTGCTATGGTCTTAAGAGTAAGCTTAATTTTCAATGTCTCTGAGATGCCATCCATGCCATAGCTAAAATCATCTTTCAAATCCTTAACAAGGCCATCAAAAATGTATATGGCCTCATCTCTATCGAAACCCTCCATAACAATCTCCGAGAGACCATAGTTAAGCTCCGACTGAAGCTGATTGAGCTCAGAAGCATCAAGACCACCTCCTGAAACAGTACACTCAATGTAGTAGTCGGTAATCTTACTCTCTACAGACTCCTCCTTGCTGCAAGCTACAACACCAGCTACCATTGCCATCGACAAAACAAAATACTGTACAAACTTTTTCATAAACGTGTAATAGTTAAAGTTAAAAATTAGTGATGGCACAAAGGTAGATAAATATGAGCCTGACAATGACGTATATATGTCGAGGCTATATCATCGTATATGTAGCTATTTATTCGACAGCTCTTCGTCCATTGCTGTAGCCACATCGCTAAAGAAATTGTGATTCAACGCTTTAGATATACGTATTAGGAGTTCCGTATCTATACTTGCCTTTGAGAAGATACGGTACACATTGGTACGGTCACACATGATTTTACGTGCAAGCCATACCACACTTCGCTCTTGGTGCATTAACTCGTCACGTACAAGTTGACCGATGTTGATATTATTCATGGAGTATGATTAATGGTTTCTTATTGATGGCCTCCTAATATAAAAAAGGACGCGGAACTTTCAGTCTATTCGCATCCCAAGGCGTCTGGCATAGCCCAACAACAGAATAACCGAAAGCCCGCGCCATCAGCGCGAGCATTCTTGCAATATTCATGTTGTTATCCATTAAGCTGCCAGACTTTTGGGATTTAGAATATAGCTAAAAACGCAATATGTCTATATGTTACAACTCTTATTTTTTACCTCATAAGCTTTATTATTTGCTGTTACATAGCACAAATATAGGCATAATTTCAATAAGAACAATCTATAATAATTTATTTGTAGCCATTTTTACCACACCACAATAATATCTACTTATGTTCACTCACTGCTATATGTCGGCTATAGCGTTCACGTATAGTTCGTGTGGGGGTATAGCCGAAGCGGCGGCGGTAGGTGGCGATGAAGTGCGACACGTTGATAAAGCCCGCGAGGCTGGCGATGATGTTTGTCGGTATACGTGTTTGGCTGAGTATTCGCTCGGCGATGGCAAGGCGACAGCCGAGGAACCAGCGGTGCGGCGATATGCCATAGCGCTCGCGGAAGCGGCGCTTGAAGGTTGAGGTCGAGTGGCAGCACTTCTTCGCAAGCTCCTCGATGGATATGTTCGACGCGAGACCGCAGAGTATAGCCTCCTCGAAGCGTTCCTCCTCGCGGTCGCGGTGGTCCACACGCCCAAAGAGAGCATCGCCCTCGATAGATATGACTACCTGCTCGAAAAGGCCACTGCTGCCAACACGATACTCCGTCATGCGACTACCAGGCGTGAGGATGTGCATACTATTTTTCAGTGCCTCATGTGTACCACGGCTATCCTCATAGCGACAGCTGCCATTGACCATACATATAAGGTCGTAGCCACTCGTTATCCTATCGACATCCCTATCTCCATTGAGGGATATGTACTCGAGGGTGGCGCTTGTAATAGGTTGGTTGTTTATCATTCCCCATCATGTTTGATTGTTTTACACCACAAAGGTAACCATTATGCTCACGCTGGCAAGACCGCCACTTAGCCTGAGTAGCTTTTGAACTAAAGACTATGTGCTCTTGAACAATTACCAATATTATCGCTACATAGCCGCCCCTCTAAATCATCATTATACAATTATATATATCACGTGATGCAATGTCTATACTTTATCGTATCTATGCCGTCGTAACGACGGTTCTATTACAATAACGGAGTAGTCCTAATTCCTGAATCAAGTGGTGGTAGAACAACTCTTTTTTCGTATCTTTGCCGTCGTAACGACGGTTCTATTACAATAACGGAGTAGTCCTAATTCCTGTATCAAGTGGTGGTAGAACAACTCTTTTTTCGTATCTTTGTGCTATGATGTTGCACCATTAATAGATTTATACCATTATGAATAGACTTAACCATATTTTTGCGCTTATCGTCATTGCTCTTATGGCGTCGTGCTCCAAGGCGACGGACGTCCCGAGCGTGGAGTTTCGTGATACGAAGGTTATCATCTCGGCCAAGGGTGGCGAGATTACCGTGCCCGTAGTATCTACGGGTGTCGATGATGTGAACATAATCTACAGCTATGGTGACCGCTGGGATCGCGACGAGGAGGGAAATCTTATCCCTGCGGAGGGATGGATTACGCTTGTCAAGGTTATCGACGAATATACCGAGCCGACACGCGACCTGATAGGGTGGCGCTCAGGCATTGTCCTCGACATAGCACCCAACACCTCTGGCTATGAGCGTAGCGCTACACTCGAGGTTAGGAGCTATGGTGTGACGAAGTCGCTGGATATCGTACAGACACGCAATTAGAGAGCTGTACCCCCTCCGCTCAACATGACAGAGAGGAAGAGGAGCGCAAGACTAATTTCTTGTCAGAAGGGGTTAGATGTGGCCTCGATTAAGAAATTGGGCTGGAAGGGACATACTAGACGTATTTCCCTTTCAGCCCAATGATTGAGAGGTCGCAGATGACCCCTTATCACAAGAAATTACTTGATGGCGATAGCATCAATCTCTACCCTTGCCCCCATAGGAAGTGCTGCAACCTGATAGCAAATACGTGCGGGCTTATCGCCAGTGAAGAACTCAGCATATATTGCGTTCATTGCACCAAAGTCGGCGATATCGGCAAGGAGAACGGTAGTCTTAGCCACGTCGTTGAATGTATAGCCAGCCTCCTCGAGGATATAACCGAGGTTGGTGAGAGCCTGGCGTGTCTGTGCCTCCACGCCCTCTGCCATCTTGCCTGTAGCGCCATCGATAGGCAGCTGACCAGAGATGTAGAGAGTTGTGTCGTGTGCGATAGCCTGCGAGTAAGGACCTACGGCCTTAGGTGCCAAGGGCGAAGCGATAACTTTTTTCATTTTAGTATTAGTTTTAGTTGTTTTGTATTATCTTTGTTGCGACTACAAAGATAAATATTATTTAGTAAAAAGTATGAAACGTACGATTTTATTTTTCCTCACAGCTATAATTATCACCTCCACGTGTGTATGTTGTTGCAACTGTCGCAGCCATGCCAAGCTTGCACGTCCTCTTGTGGGAACACAATGGCAGTTGGTGCAGATCATGGGCAGGGATGTTACGCCGACGGGCGAGAGCTACACTCTACTATTCCATGCCGACGGCACCATCACGGGTGTGGGCGACTGCAACCGTCTGACAGCCACCTATAGTGTCACGGAGTCTCGCGCGCTGAAGATTGAGAATCTGGGGGCTACGCGCCGTCTGTGTCCCGACTTCGAGGCCGAGAACGCCTATTTTGACATGCTGGAGGGCGTCACGCACTACGAGATGGATGCCGCCAACATGTTACTCCTGAGTGATGGCACGCTTGTAGCCATCATGAAGGCCGTTAACGAGGAGTAGCTATTATAATACAGTTAGGGTGGCTAAAACGAAATTTAGCCACCCTAACTGTATTAAACACCTACTTATTTATAGGTCTGATGATATAACCATACTCATACCTATCACCCGTCAAGCGATACTGATCGTGCGGCGACATGCCCCACGAGTTATCACCACCGAGGCCACGCTGTGCATAGTCTACGTGCAAGACCACCTCACGTCGAGGCTCAATATCGGAATAGTGCATCTGCTTCTTCATACCAAGGCCTGGGTCGAGATCCTCAGAACGGTAAGGCATGGCGCTGACGCTCAGCGGCTGAAGACCCTCGACACGTACACCTACGCCCTTATCGTTGGTAAGCTCCAACCATCGCACATCGGTCTTATTACCCGACTCCTGGGGTCGCACATAGGGGAAGAGCTGCTCGTCGGTAGACTGCTCATATATACCAAGCAATGACGACTCCTGCCTATCCGAATAGTTCTCCCAAGGACCACGGCCATAGAAGGTGAAGTTTTTATAGTTCTGCGGGAATATCATACGCATACCCAGACGCATAAGCTCGGGCACGAACTCACCCTTACGCTCCCATACGACCTCAACCTTAAGCGCGCCATCGGCCATAAACGTATATGTTGTGGTGAAGAGCGACGGTGCATCGACAAGCTCACGGACACTGCGCACCACTACCCTATCCTCAAACTCCTCGACCGACGAGTCGATGATACGACCGCGATTGGTACGCCACACGTTACATGTACGTTGCATGCCCTCACCCCAATCGTTATCGGTTGGAGCACGCCAGAACCAGGGCTCGGGGAGCTCTGACATAAGGTTACGACCATTCGACACGAAGCGCTCGAGGCGTCCATTCTTAGTATTAAACAGCACACCCGTATCACCAACGAAGGCTGCCAGCCAGTTATCCTGCTTCTCGATCTCGATCACGCCCTCAGGCATTGGCTTAACGAACTCATATTCACTGCCCAAGCCTATCTGCTCCATGGCGACATCGTGTCCCATGGGAATCAGCGGATGCTCGCTCTTCTGCAGGGCACGGACGTTGAGAAGCTGCTCGCCGCCATCCATCGCGGGGAGTGCCACGGCGACATCTACGCTCCTACCTGCAGCGCACTTCACACCCTCGATATCACCCGAGGCTACAACAACGCCATCGCTAAGCACCTCGTAACGGAATGTATACTCTGCAAGGTCCGTATATAGGTGGTTATTGTGAATACGTATCTTGCCCTTCGCCTTGTCCACAAGTTCAAACTCTATATCCTGGTATACCTTCTTCACCTCATATAGGCCAGGGTGTGGTACGCGGTTAGGTAGTATGAGGCCATTGCAGCAGAAGTTCTCATCGTGGGTGTACATCCACGCGCCAAAGTCGCCACCATAGCCCCAGTAGTGACGGCCATCGTTGCCCACGGCATCAAGACCTTGGTCTACCCAGTCCCAGATGAATCCTCCCTGCATGTGCTTGCCGAGCTTCATGATGTCGAAGTACTCGCGGAAGTTACCCGTAGAGTTACCCATAGCATGGGCAAACTCGCACATGATATAGGGTTTTGTGGGAGTCTCCCACTCAGCATACTTCATCATCTCGGCAATCGAGGGGTACATCGGGCAGATGATGTCGGTGTTAGGGCCTCCATAGGCCTGCTCGAACTGCACGAAGCGGCTCTTGTCGCGCTCCTTGATCCACGCATAGTTTTCCGTATATACGGGGCCATCGCTACTCTCGTTACCCATCGACCAGATGATCACCGAGGGGTGGTTCTTGTCGCGCTCGACCATCGAGCGTATGCGGTCGTTGTGCGTGCCCTTCCACTCCTCGCGGTGTGAGGGGTGATACTTGGGGTACGACTCGTGGTATCCCGTGCCGCAGCCATGAGCCTCGATGTTAGCCTCATCGACGAGCAATATGCCATACTCATCGCATAGGTCGTACCACTCCGTAGGCTGGGGATAGTGGCTCGTACGCACGGCGTTAACGTTAAACTTCTTCATCAGCTCAAGGTCCTTCATCATCAGCTCGCGCGTAACGACATGACCCGTCGCAGGATTATGCTCATGGATGTTCACGCCGTTGATCATCAGGGGCTTGCCGTTGAGCATAAGCTGTGCATCGCGTATCTCCACCTTGCGGAATCCCGTGCGACACGACGTTGCCTCAATAACACCACCTGTGGCATCCTTCAACGTAACAACCGTAGTGTAGAGGTTGGGCTTCTCATAGCTCCAGAGCTTCACCTTGGCAATCTGACGGCTAAAGTCTACATCCGCAGAGCCATCAGCCTCCACAGCTACACTCTTCGTGCTCTTAGCCACGGCCTTGCCTGTACTGTCCAAGAGCTGCAGCTCCACAACACCATTAAATGGCTCGCGAGCGACATTCTCGATAGTCACCGTAGCACTATAAAGTCCATTCTTGTAGCTCTTGTCGAGGTCGCCAATGGCGAAGATGTCGCCCACGCGCACCTGGTCGACAGAATATACCTTCACGGCACGATCGAAGCCCGAGAGACGCCAGAAGTCCTGGTCCTCGAGGTATGAGCCATCTGCCCAGCGGTAACCCTCGATGGCGAGGATATTATCACCCACCTTAGCCATGTCGGTAATGTCGAACTCCACGGCGCACTTCGTACCCTCCGAGTAGCCTACATTCTCGCCGTTAAGCCATACGTGCATCGCTGCCAAACCCGACTCGAAGTGCAGGATTATGCGACGTCCCTCCCACGCCTCGGGGAGTGTGAAGGTGTGACGATAACATCCCGTAGGGTTGTCGTCATGCGGGATATAGGGTGGATTCAGCGGATGAGGATAGGTCACGTTGGTGTAGATGGGTATACCGTAGCCCTCAACCTCCCAGTTGCCAGGTACAGGTATCGAGCCCCACGCCCTATCGTCATACTCCACAGCCCAGAAGCCCTCGGGACGCTCTGCGGGGGTCTTAGTCCAGTGGAAGCGCCACTCTCCGCTGATGTCCATGACATACTCCGAGGCACCACGCATGGCAGCCTCAGCCGTGGTAGCATAGGGGATAAGCGTTGCACGCGATGGCAACTTGTTGATAGCATAGACCTCGGGCTGCTCCCAGTAGGGGCGCGTCTCCTCGGCCGTAGCGACGAATGTCAATGCAGAGATAAACACCGCACAAAGTATCGAATAAAGTCTTCTCATAGGTTATTTAATTATTAGGTCTTCAATCATTATCTTTGGGACATAGTGTGTGCCTCCCTCGCGGTAGTAGGTGAGGCTGTCACCCTCGCGGCACTCCTTGAGCACTATCTTCTCCGCGGGGCGGCCTATGGCGAGCACTAAGAGTGGCTCGTACTTAAGATTAAGCACCTCGCGTAGCTCCTTATGGTCAAAGGCTCCAATGCAGATGCCGCCCAAGCCTAACTCTACAGCCTGCAACAACATCGACTGCGCCACAATGCCGAGGTCTATGTCTACATACTTCGACTCCTCGACAGTAGAACATATCACAACGAAGGCATTAGGCTCGGTACCTGAAAATGGCAGATGTAGTTCGGGGAGAGCACCACCAAGACGTATATGTGGCAACACCCTCGTTGCCTCATCCGACAATACGGGACGGAAGCGCAACACCTGCTCGTTACGCGCCGAGGGACATAGCGCCGCCACCTCGATGATGCGACGTAGCTGATCCTCACGCACACGGAACGAGGCATCATAGCCGCGATAGCTGCGGTTGTGCTGAAGGAGTCTACGTAGCGAGGCCACACGCTTTACTCGTGGCTGCTGCTCCTTGTAGTCCTCCATCCTCTTCTCAAGATAGTTGTCTGCCATTGCCTAAAACCTTTAGTGTAATGAGGTCGTCATCATGACGATTATGACTGCAAAGATAATATAAAAAACTAAATAAACAACAAGGCATAATATACTGACATGGCAACCGCATCAAAACTGTTATGGGATTATGTTTACAGTCTCTCTAAATCCCCCTTTAAGCTTGCTTCGCTTCTTTTAGTTGCTACGGCTCGGCATAACAAGTAAACTTGTTCTGCACTCACCTTAATCGCAACGCTGAGAAGAGGGGGCTTAGCGTGGCGAACACGCCGCGCGAGTACTACCAACACACTTATTACGTATCTTTGATGCAAGTGCCGAGATATACTGACGAACTAAAAAATGGGGTCGAACCTTTACGGCCCGACCCCATCATCATATAAAGGTAAACTAATTCTTAGTCAATCTTTACACCGTAGGTCTTCTCGACAAGTGCGTTAGCACGACGGCGGAATGCCTCCATACCTGGCTCGTACTTAGTCTCGGGAACAAACTGCTTGAACTCCTTGATCTTCACACTCTCGGCCTTTGTACGGTTGAACTTCGTGCGCTCAACAACAACGGGAGCGTTGCCAAATGATTTAACCGCGGGAGCATCGTCCGAGGCGATAGCTACGTTCTTCTGAGTAGGTGTAGCCGATGTCTTACGCTTAAGCACCACGTCGCCAGCAACACGAGGCGATGTAGGCGTAGCCTGACCATACTGAAGCTGCGTTACGCAAGGATAGTATATCTCCTCAGCATCCTTACCATCAGCGTCCTTATAGGCATAGTGGATAGGCTTGATTGTAAGTGTATTGCGATCCTCTGACACCTCAACAGGGAAGCGTGAGTCGAGCAATAAAGAGCCATCTGCCTTATAAACAGGAGCACCGATGTATGAGGCCTGACCTACACCAAGCATGTAGAACGTATACTCGATACCGAAGTTCCATGTAGCCATGGGGAACTCCTTAGAGATATCCATAGGCAACCATACCTTACCATCCGCATCAATCTCAAGATTCCACTTAGGACCGAAGTCGTAGAAGAGGTCATCTGTCGTGCTCGACGAGTAATCCGTAGCAGTGAAGAGGTCGAACGGTGTAGCAATCTGGTCGAGCAAGTACTCCTCGTCAGTGAGGTTATAACCGAGGCAGAGCAGACGGTTGAAACCACGAGTACGAGCGTTGTAAGCCTCAGCCAAGGCAACAAACTCCTCGTAGAGTGCATCCGTAGCATCGCGATCGAAGCCATAGGTCTTATAGAGGTCGTAAACCTCCTGGCTGAGAGTCTCGGGATAGGTGATACCAGAAGCGATGGTCACATCCGAAGAATAGGTCTCACCCGTTAATACCCAAGCACCAGCATCAGAGTCGTACGCAGACATAGGAGCAGATGCCACCCAATCACCAACGAGCTCATCGAAGAGCGGCGAGTTCACACGTGTGGGGAAGTTAGCAGCAGGAGTAGTGTACTCAGCGATAGCTGACGACTCAGGGTCGTTAAGGTTGTTGTTAGCCGTACCCTCATCGTTATAGATCAACACAGCAAGACGTGTTGTTGCGCTCTCACGGCTCGAAACGGTATACATCAAACCTTCGTCAGAGTTAATCGCCTTGATATCCTCGCTGGTGAACTTATTACCATCTCCCAACGAACGCATAAAGGCGTTGTATGTAGTCTCCTTGATAGCTGCGTTAAACTCACGAACATACTCGCAAGCGTGGTATCCCTCGTATGCATCCTTGTTAGGAGCCTTGATGTTGAACGTAACAGTATAAGGATCCGTGCTCGGAACGGGTGTTACGACAACCTGAGGAGCATCCTTAGTGACCACGGGCATGGTAAACTTGTGAGTGCTGAACACCTGTGTCTTACCCTCGTTATCACCCATTGCAGTGCAAAGTACACGTATATCCTCACCCTGCATACCCTTCATATCTACGAACCATGAGTTCAGCTTAATCTCCTTAATCTCGTTGCCTGCTATCATCTGCGAGCCGAAGGTCATCATTGCAAAGTATGATGCAGTGAACCACTTCAAATAGCTCTCGTTGTTATCGAGCAAGGGGAGAACAACATTCTGGTACTCCGACTCCTCCATAATCATAACATTATAGAAGGCTACGTTCTCCGTAGGCGTGAATTCTACAGTACCGTTGATCGGTGTCATGTCAAGATTGCGAATCTTCACTGTGCCATCAAACTCCTCGGGCTCAAGTGTATCCACCTGAATACGATCGTAGTAGCCAGTCCAGCACTTCTCAGCATCGAAATCATCATTCTTACGCTCGGTAATCCAACGCTCAAAGTCAAAGAGAGGCATGTAGTAGCCAGCAGACCAGCCTGCAGGGAAGCTCCAAACAGCATTGTCAGAGTAGTAGGTATAATCACGCGTCTGGGTCACTCCATTTTCGTCGACATACTCCTCAGTCCAAAGTACCTCCTCGCCTGTCTCGGGATCAATAACCTCCATGGGGATGCTTACGGTAAACAACTCCTTAACACCGTCGTCATCGCGGTCCATGTATACAAGCATCTCGTCCTCGTCGTCCATGTAGCTGTACTCGCCGATAAGGAAAACACCAGGCTCACCAGGAGTCTTAGCATCAGCATAGCCAGCACCATCCTCTACAACATTACCATTCTCGTCACGCTCATAGCTGTTGTACTCGTCATAACGAACGGTCCTATCCTCCTTAGTCCACTGCTGAGCATTGAAGAGAAGCATGTCGATCTCCAAGCTACCCTCCATCTTAGAATAGTTGTACATAGGAAGCGACGCCGTAGCATAACGAAGAGCATTGCCACGAGCCTTAGTCTCTGCGGGAACAACTACGTGAACGGCAAAACCGTCATAGCGGCGGTCAACAACCGTAAGTGCACCCTCATAGTTAGTAGTGGTAAACTTAACCTCTACAACCTCACCGTAGAACTCGTCGTTGCTCTTACGGAAGGCAAAGAGAACAATCACCTCAGTATTGGCATCCTTGCCCATAATCTCAAGCTCGGTGACAGTCTCAACCGAGGGATTCTCGATAGTCTTAGTTGTACCTGCAACAAAGATTGCTGTCTCGGGCATGTCTGAGTAGTTGTCAACATAGGCAAACTCCTTGATGCCGCACGTTACAATCTGGAGCTTTGCGCCACCAGGATGCACCGATACAACCTGCACCTCTGCCTTGAGCGAGCCATTGCCCTTGCCCTCATTCATGTCAGGGTCGTTCTTACATGACGCCAGACTAACGCCCATAACAAGCGCAACGACTGCAAAAAAGTAATACTTAAAATTTCTCATAAAGTTAATAATTTGGTTTTTAATGTGTCCCTTCAAAAATTTACTTTAACATATCATTTTGCAAATATATGTATATTTTTTCTAACTTACACTATCACACAACGTTTTTCTTGCATACACAACATTTTTATTCACTCCACACACGCAATAAGCCAGGTATACGAAACAGGCTTTGGACATCATTACCACATCCAAAAAGTGTATTTTTTTATTCTTTTCGCGGGGGGGGGTGATAAGGGCCTCACTATTTCAACGATCGCACATTTCGAGCCTCAGGGCGGCCGTTGTCATCATTGACCACCTCGTACTCTACAGGCCAATTATGTTTAAGCGTGCGATAACCCTCATGTACAATAGCCGTATAATGAACATAGGTATCTACCCCATCATCACCTATGATGAATCCATATCCACGCTTATCGTCGAACCATTTTACTATGCCTCTCATACGCTGCAACTTTATTTGGTACACCAAAGTTACAACTTTTATCCGTATTGGCAATACTATGAGCCTCAAAATTTGCGTTATATTTGTAGATTCATAAAAAATACTCTATATTTGTATTGTATTTCAACATACCAAAAAATTACGACTATGAACTACAGATGGAAGATAGCACTCTTAGCCCTACTCGGCTTCTCAACGGCAGCATGTTGCAGCACGAAGAAGACATCGAAAGGCAAGGATAAGTCGACAGACAATATCGAGGTTGAGGGCATCGATAACCGCGTGATGCTCATGTATGGCGTGCCCATGCCCGATGGCAGCTTCCCCAGGCCTATGCCCGAGGAGCAGCCCGAGATAATACGTCCTGGCGTACCCTTCCCCGATGGTCGCGTGGCTATCGAGATGACTGAGGAGCGTGCCGCTGAGGTCATGGACAAGATTAAGGACGAGGCCAAGGCCGAGGTTGTCAAGGAGGTTGACGGTGTACCCTTCCCCGATGGTCGTGTGGCTATTGTTATGACCGAGGAGCGTGCCGCCGAGATTATGGAGTTGATCAAGGCTGAGGATGCTGCCAAGGCAGCTGCTGAGCAGGAGTAACAGCTACGGCAGTGAAAGGCAAGCATATAGGTCTCCGCAAACGTATAGGTCTTAAGCTCTTCAAGAGTCTCTATGACGATGTTGTGGAGCGTCATGAGTTGCGTACACTCTTTTGGGAGTGTACGCTTCGTTGTAATCTGAGGTGTCGTCACTGCGGTAGCGACTGCCGCACGGATGTCGAGGAGAGGGATATGCCCTTGGAGGATTTCCTCCACGTCTTAGACCAAGAGGTGACGCCACATGTCGACCCCGCACGCGTTTTATTAATCTTCTCGGGTGGCGAGGTGCTGGTGCGCAGCGACCTCGAGGAGGCGGGACTCGAGGTCACACGCCGTGGTTACACTTGGGGCATGGTGACTAATGGCATGGCTCTCACACGCGAGCGCTTAGTACGGCTCGTAGATGCTGGCCTGCGAACCATATCCGTGAGCTTCGACGGCTTTGCCGAGGAGCACAACTACATACGCCAGAGCGCTCTTAGCTTCGAGCGTGCCCGCGCAGCCATAGGCTACATACGCCAGTATGAGGGTCTTACCTACGACGTTATCACATGTGTCACGCCCGCCATGGTCGACCGCCTGGAGGAGTGGAAGGAGTTCTTAATTGGCGAGGGTATCACCCACTGGCGCATATTCTCTATCTTCCCCGCAGGACGCGCTAAGAGGGATGATACGTTACATCTCGATGCCGAGCAGTTCCGCAGCCTTATGGAGTTTATACGTCGCACACGCAAGGAGGGGCGCATCACGCTCAACTATGCCTGCGAGGGATTCCTCGGTGGCTACGAGGCGGAGGTGCGCGACCACTTCTACATGTGCAATGCGGGGGTGTCGGTAGCATCCATCCGTGTCAATGGAGACATATCGGGCTGCACGAGTGTCCGCGGCAACTATACGCAGGGCAACATCTACCGCGACAGCTTCTGGGACGTGTGGCAAAATAGGTTTACCCCCTTCCGCAATCGCGAGTGGGCACGGAAGAGTGAATGTGCCGAGTGCAAGGTGTGGGAGTTCTGCCGTGGTGGCGGCATGCACCTACGCGACGACGATGGGGAGTTGATGTATTGTCACTACAATATGTTAAAATAGAATTAGGTCGGCAAATGCCGACCTAATTCTATTTAATTATTACACATCTATTTACTATCGGTGTATCTGGCGAGTTAAAGGCCTTCTCCGTATCTCCGACCCACGTCGTCGTAATCCTATCTGCGGCTATACCACCTGCTATGAGATATGCCTTGACGCTCTCAGCACGCTCCATAGAGAGCTGCTCGTTACGTGCGGCGCTACCCGTCTCCCTATCAGCATAGCCTGTGACATGTATCGGGTTACTACCCTTAGCCATAGCCTCGATATAGCCATCGAGTGTAGCACGCGCATAGTCCGAGAGCGCAGCATCACCTATGTTAAAGAAGACAACGCCCTCGCCCATAGATACATACTCCGTCTGTGGCTTCTTACTCTTGCACGCTTCGAGGTCACTCTTTAGGCGCGCATTGTCGGCCGTGAGGCTCTCCACTTGCTTGTTGGCGCTCTTAAGACGCTCGCCATCGCGCAACAGCTGCTCCTCCAAGAGGACTATCGCCGCAAGGTAACCGTCGACCTCCACGGCCGAGTATGCGGGTGTCCAGTCGCGCTGGTTGAAGCGGTAGGCCACGCCGAGCGATGCCGACACTGCGAAGGCAAAACGGCCTCCACTTGTTATCTCCGCGGGCAGCCCCTTCTCAGCGAAGAGCCACGAGCGTAGGTCGAGCTCTATATCCCACTGACGACTCACGCGGAACTTGTTGAGCAGACCCGACGAGAAGGCATACTCGCCATTGTAATCCCCCGCCGACTTCTTCGTCCACGACATGGCCGTATAGCCAAAGCCCACATACGATATTGCGCTATATACGCGGTTGGGACGATAGCCTCCTATCCAGTTCGACATGTTCACGAGGATGTCGCCATGCACAAAGATGTAGGGAGTCTTGTAGATACCGTCACCATACTGGCTCTTTTGGAACGAGTAGTTCTGAAACTCGCCGCCATCGACCTGCAGACGCATGCCGACGATGGGGACTATCCACTTCTTGAAGCCCACATTGGCATTCCACCCCATGCGGTTGAAAAACTTACCTGGGTCGTGTACTCCCGAACGGTTTGCCACCTGAAGGTAGGAGACACCACCTCCAACTCCCATCTCCCAGTTATCCCAGAAGCGGTTGGTCTCATACCCCTGCCAGCGTAGGGTGCTACGACCCTCTTGCGCCATGGTCGCCGTTGTGGTCATAAGCGCCATGGCAGTGATAACACTAAGTAGAATCTTTTTCATAAGCCATTACTTTAATTAAGTTCGCACTATCAATTATCGTAATAGCCTATGTCAAATACCGAGCCAAGAACCATTCCCAATGAGTCGAGAGTAATTAGCAATGAGTATCACATCGCTCAGCATCAGTGATAATCAATTACATTTGGCACTCACCGCCCTGCCCATTCTGAGCGAAGCGAAGGATCTGGCTATAGAGAAGAAAGATAGACACTTTAGTTCCTACTCACTGCTACGCCTCAGCATCAGCATGACAATCTTTTTGCTACACATTGATTTTTGAGCAACAAATAAGGGGCTGACTCCAATGCCAGCCCCTAATATACTAAGTGTTAACTCTTAGCGTGTTGCAGTGATTGTTGAAAGCTCGGGAGCAACCTCCTTAGCCTCGAATGTTCTCTGCGAAGCCTTCAAGTAGCTATTTGCCTTGAGCTTAGAGACGCTTGCATCAATCTCAATAACATCAGCCTTAGCCTCGGCAGCCTCCTTGACGATCAAGCTCGAGAGCTCGGGGCCATCGTTACCGCCACTGTTCCAAGAGTACCACCACTCTGTAAAGTCTGCAACCTCACCAACACCGTCGTATGTAGGATGGTAGTCGCGCTTGAACAGCTTGCTATACTGACCATTAACATCAACTACAAGGGCAGCGATAGTGTAGTAGCAGTTATACTTCATCCATGTATAGGTCTTAGTTGCTGAGTATGAGCCCTTAGTCTCAATCTGCCAAAGAAGACCTGAGGTGTACTGCCCATCATCGTAGATATCGGTACGCTTTGCGCCATCAGGACGTGTCCAGTCATAAATCTCAAGGAAGTAGTCGCCATGGTTCTTCTCCGAGAATGTGATCTCGATAGGAACGATAACACAATCCTCAAATGAATCACTTCCGAAGAACTCCAAACCTGTCTCCATTGCGAGATCCGCAGCATTGTAGTAACCGAGGTCCTTAACATCAATATCTACCTCACCAGGAGCGCTTGACTTAGTCTTAAATGTTGTAGTCGAAAGCGGCGTAGTCACAACACCACCATATAGACCAAATGCGTAAACTACATACTCAGTGTCACCCTCAAGACCTGTGAAGCTAATAGTCTTGTCACCCCACATATACTCAAGAGGAATGTTGTTCTTGATGTAGTTCATACGCGACTTGTCATCCTTACCGAACTGATTCCACTCATCCTTTGTTGCGATGTCGATGACATAAGCGTGACGGTAATTCTCCTCGCTCTCCTCGTACGTAGCGCTAACATTTACAGTGGCGCGGTATGAGGTAATATCGCTATGTGTAAGTGTAATCACGTTGTCCGAAGGCTCAACACTGCCAGTTGTGAACTCAACCAACTGAGGGGTTGTCACACATAGAGCGTTAGCATCCATATTGAATGCGAAGATATAGTAGGTGGTATTGGCCAACAAATCGTATACCCACTTGCTACGATCTTCCATCTCGCCAGTAACATCATTCTTTCGCTGTCCCTGGCAGGTATTCTGAGCAACAATAGCCGAGGTAGCCAAACCATCCTTATGCATAAGATTTGCTACGATAGTTGCCCACCACTGCTGGATATAAGTCTCCTTGGTGAAGCCCTTTGATACGGCTGCGTCCAACTCGGCCTTAGACATGACGTCATAGTAGTAGTCTACAGCTGTTGTCGACTTAACATCGGTGAAGACGCGAGGGCCCTGGATATCATGAGAGAAAGTAAAGTAACCCTCGCTAATAGGCTCAACCTTAGGATGCTCAACCGTAATATTGATACGCTCAACCTCCGAAAGAAGAGCACCTGACTCATAGTCGAAATAGTAGCAGTAGAAGACGTATGTCTCGCCAGGAACAGCAGAGCCTACAGTCACCGTCTGGTCACCCATCTTAGCACGATCCTGCATAATCTGAGCAGCGCTCATACCATGCCATGTACCCAGGTACATGAAATACTCGAAGTCATCCTGATAGAGAGCCTCAGATGTCGTCAAGTTATACTCATCGATATAGCTGGGCGACGCCGACATAACGATATAGGGAGCAGACTTGTCTTCAGGATATACATTCACCGTGTACGAGAAATACTCACCATTACCTATCACCTGCTCTACAGTGAAGCCTGCATTTGTGCGTGCATTCTGCTTAACTGTGAACGTCACATCCTCAGCATAATGATAGCTAACAGTCACCAAAGTCTCACGAGCCGTTTCGCCAGTATTGGCAGCCACCTTGAAACCAAGAGCACCAGTAATATCCGTATTAAAGTCAGATACCCAGTCCTCAGCGGCCTTAGCCGAAATCTTCTCGCCCTGATGTGGGTTAATAATCTCATACTCCATCAAATATGTGCCACCTGACACAGAAGCTGTCATGGACTTCTCCGTGAACACAATCTTCGAATCCTTGTCTACAGGGGGGCGCTGTGGGTCGTTGCCCTGATCCGTATTAGGATCTTTGCCACAAGAAGCCAATAGAGCAAATCCGAAGAGGGGCAAGAGGCCCATCATCAAAAAAATCTTAAAGTTTCTCATAATCATTTAGATAAATATTGTTTATAAAGTTCTTAAAATATTTGCACATCATCACATCTTAGAGGTATAATGTCTTACTACACACCGCTGGTCGCCGCAACTACCTTGATGACCGCTGCTCGTTACACAACAAACTACAATGTTCGTAAATTTTACATTGATAGTTAATAAAATTTTTAATAAAAAACTACCTCTTCAAGTGGCAAATATAGTAATAAAATCCAAATCATTGCATATTTTTTCAAAAAAAATTCCAATCATGGTTCTCCATGTTTTTAAGGTTTTCCCATTTTTAATTTAACATGTTTGGATTTTAAATATAAAAATCATATCTTTGCACTTAAAGTAATAGCTTTTAGTGTACCATACAGAGAATTATTTAAGAAAAACCTATATGTAATGTTATATAGGGGGGTGTATATTTAGGCAAGAGGCTTTAGTTGCTTACCCTGCCGAGATATAGACGCCCGACAACGAAAAACATATTTACTAATTATAGAACATCCCTTTACTAATTAATGCAACATTTCCTTAATACGATGAAGCAATTTTTATCTTTATGGAGTTTGATGGCAATCCTGAGCCTCGTCACGCTACCATCATGTAGCACGGATAATGGCGACGTAGACAAGCCCGCCGATGTCACCACCACACTTACAACAAGCCTCGACAACTTAGAGGTTGCAGCCGAGGGTGGCACATACAGCGTGGACTACACCCTTACCAATGGACTTAATGGCATAGGCATACAGGTGACATGTGCCTCGGAGTGGATAACCAACATCACCACAACGGACACGACCATAACCTTTACTGCCCTTGCTAACAGCGCACAGGCTCCACGTCAGGCCACACTAACACTACGCTATCCCAAGATTAGCAACCAGCAGATAACCATCATTCAGGCCGCCGCCGAGTCGCACTTCGACATACTCATATCCAATGCTACGTCGACAAGTTGCCAGTCGACCGTTGCGCCCAAGGATACTGAGATGGCATACATCGTGTCGATGACGGAGGTTAGCTACTTCTGGGATACTGGCATTACTACCGCCGAGCAGCTATTCAACGACGACCACAACTTCTTTGTATCCTCAGCCGCAGAGGCGAGCTCTAACCTCGGCCAGTATATGATAATCAACAACATTGTCTTCTACGGCCAGAGCGACATTAGCTGGACAGGGATGACCCCCAACGTCGACTATGTATTCTACGTCTACGGCATCACGTTCAATGAAGATATGACCGACTACACCATGGCGACACCCGTAAACTACACACTTGTGAGCCTCGAGAGTGGCACACTGCGAGATGTGAAGTTCGATGTCGACATCACGGTGGATGGTCCCACAGCAAACTTCGAGTTTGAGCCCATCGACTGGTCGGGAAGCTACTACATAGATATATATGCCGAGTACGAGCAGATGTATATCACCGAGGGCAATGGCGTCAACGACATCTATGCACAGACTGTCGCAGACACATGGTTGCAGATGATGAACACATACCTAAACTCGGGATATACAAGCGAGCAGCTTGTCAACATCATGTGTCTCCACGGCAAGGACTCGTATAGTCTGGAGCTTGAGTCTAACACCAAGTATATGATGTCGTTCTATGCCATTGACATTGTCGACGGCATCCCCCAGGTGGTGTCGCGCCCCCACCTTGAATACTTCCAAACCGAAGAGGTTAAGAGGTCGGATATGACCTTCGAGGTGGATCTCTCGGGCGTCTACACGCGCGTTGCCGACATACGCATCACACCTACAAACGACGTCGACCCCTACACCGTTGTCCTCGTACCCACAGAGCAACTGCCATCACAAGATGCCATGACCATAATGCAGTGGTTGATAAGCTCATATACACTCCCCCGCTTCAAGGGCGAGATCTCGGTACACGAAAATACGCTTAAGCCTGAGAGCGACTACACGTTGCTGGTCTTCGGTTACTACGGCGGTGTCATCACCACCGACCTTGTGCGCAAAGACTTCAGCACCGACCCCGAGGGCGAGTGCGAGAATAGCGTCGTGCGTGTCGACTTTATGGGTCCCTATAGCCCAACGGAGTTAGCTGAGCACTACCCCGATGCCCTCAATGGCATGGAGGCAATGTATGAGCAGTATGGATTTTATATTATGTGGGCAGAGATTATCACCGAGAAGCCATCGCAGGATGTCTTCTACTACCACTACGACCAAAGCGAGTTAGCCGAGGGTGACGAATACGTATTTAACGATCTTGTCAGCTACTCCTCAGACCCTGTGTCTATTCTCACGGCTCGCTCAGGCGTTGAATTTGTCATCTGCGCCGTCACGATGGACTACCGCGGCAACTATAGCGATATGTGGAAGTCGGAGCCTTTCAACTATGAGTATAGCGCAGCGACTAAGCGCCCCATCGAGGAGCTTCTCGAGAAGCTCGATAAATCCACAGCAGCATCAAGCAAGTCGTTGGTCATCCGTAGCGAGAGCCGATAGCTTTGCTTTGTAATGAGTAATGGTTGAGCCCCTCACGGGGCTCCAGCCCAAAGGCTGAGAGACCACAGAGAGGTCGCGGGCATATAGAAGCGCAAAAACGAAAAGCGTACTTAGCGCGAGACCAATTTCTTGTCAGAAGGGGTTAGATTTGGTCTCGATTAAGAAATTGGGCTGGATAGGACATACTTGAGGTATTTCCTATTCAGCCCAATGATTGAGAGGTCGAAGATAGCCCTTTATCACAAGAAAATTCTTGTCAGAAGGGGTATCGACTATTTGACCATTAAGCCACTATTTGTGATTAGAAGGTAGTAGATACAACGCTCGGCAAAAATCCCGACGATGGGCTGTACTTGACGTACTGCTCATTGTCGGGACTTTTTGTTAGCGGCAGTAGATGCTGCCTTATAATCACAAAGAGAAATTTAGCTGCATTTAGAGTAACCGCACGCCATACAAGTAAGACATCCATTCTGGTAGGCCATATTCTCCTGACCGCACTGAGGGCAGCGACCCTTGCCGCGGGTGCCATCCTTGATATACTGCTTTAGGGCGCGCTCAACACCATTCTTCCATGTGTTGATGGTCTCAGAGTCGAGGTGTAGACCGTCGACGAGCTGCACGACCTTATCAATGGGCATGCCATAGCGAAGAACACCCGAGATAAGCTTGGCATAGTTCCAGAACTCCTCGTCGAAGAGGCGCGAGATACCACCTATGGTGTTAACATAGCCATAGCGATCCTGATACTGGAAGTCGTAGCGCTTAGTACCATCAGCCTCGCACACCTTGAGGATGTTACCCTGCTTTATGGTCTTGGGGATATACATAGCATCCTCCTCAATCTTACCCGTGAAGATCTCATAAGGACGATCATCCTGCTTACCCACGAAGGCAATCCAATCCTCCGAGCCATTCTTGAAACGCACAATGTCGGCAGGGATAGACTCGGGACGACGTATAGAGGAGCCATCCGAACACTTCTTAGTACCCTTAGACGAGCTCTTAACATCGAGCAATACGCCATCACGACAACCATCGCGGTAGACGGTGATACCCTTACATCCCGACTCCCACGCCGTGCGATAAACGTCGGCAACGAGCTCCTCGGTAACCTCGTTAGGGAGGTTTACAGTGACAGATATTGAGTGGTCTACCCACTTCTGGATGGCGCCCTGCATCTTAACCTTAGCCACCCAGTCGATATCGTTGGCCGTAGCCTTATAGTAGGGCGAGGCCTTGAGCCACTTGTCGAGCTCCTCGTCGGTGATTGACTGCAAGCGTGAGGTATCGTAGCCGTTGATCTCGAGCCACTTGACAAACTGGTGGTGGAAGACATAGTACTCGATAAACTTCTCGCCTGTCTCGTCGACGAACGATGCCTGCTGATCCTTATCCGAGGGATTTATCTTACGACGACGCTTATATACGGGGCGGAAGACGGGCTCGATACCCGATGTTGTCTGCGACATGAGCGACGTGGTACCCGTAGGTGCGATGGTAAGCATGGCGATATTACGACGGCCATACTTCTGCATCTCCTCCCTAAGCTCGGGCGCAGCCTCCAAGATACGCTCGATCATGGGGTTACCTATCTCCTTGTCGAAGTTGAAGACACCAAAAGCACCACGATCCTTAGCCATAGCTACAGATGCGCGGTATGCCTCCACTGCGAGAGTCTTGTGTACGTTCACGGCGAAGTCGATAGCCTCCTCCGAGCCATAGCGTAGGCCGAGGGCTGCAAGCATATCGCCCTCAGCGGTAATGCCAAGACCTGTACGGCGACCCTTAAGTGCCATATCCTTGATCTTCTTCCAGAGCTCAAGCTCCACACGACGAACATCGTCATCCTCGGGATCTGAGGCGATCTTATTGATGATAAGCTCAACCTTCTCCAACTCGAGGTCGATGATGTCATCCATAAGGTGCATAGCCTTGGCTACATGAGCCTTGAACTTATCGAAGTTGAACGACGCCTCCTTAGTGAAGGGGTTGTCTACATAGCTCAAGAGGTTCAACGCCAGGAGACGACAGCTGTCGTAGGGGCATAACGGAATCTCACCACAGGGATTTGTTGACACGGTGCGGAAGCCCTCGTCGGCATAGCAGTCGGGCACACTCTCCCTAAGGATCGTATCCCAGAACAACACGCCAGGCTCTGCCGACTTCCATGCGTTGTGTATAATCTTATTCCACAACTTCTTTGCATCTATATCCTGCACAAAGGTGGGGGTATCCGAGCCTACGGGGAACTGCTGACGGTATGACTCACCCGCCAGAGCTCGACGCATAAACTCGTCGTCAATCTTAATTGAGACGTTTGCACCCGTGACCTTACCCGTGTCGACCTTAGCGTCGATGAAGCGCTCAGCATCGGGGTGCTTGATAAGGAGCGAGAGCATCAGTGCGCCACGACGGCCGTCCTGTGCCACCTCACGCGTAGAGTTAGAGTAACGCTCCATAAAGGGAACGATACCCGTAGATGTGAGTGCCGAGTTCAACACGGGGCTACCCGTGGGGCGTATGTGCGAGAGGTCGTGTCCCACACCACCACGGCGCTTCATGAGCTGCACCTGCTCCTCGTCCATACGGAAGATACCGCCGTAAGAGTCGGCGGGGTTCTTATGTCCGATGACGAAGCAGTTAGAGAGCGATGCCACCTGGAGGTTGTTGCCGATACCTGTCATCGGGCCTCCCTGAGGTATAACATAGTGGAAGTGGTCGAGGAGTTCGAATATCTCCTCCTTGGTCAAGGCGTTGGGATAGTTCTTCTCGATGCGCGCCAACTCCTTAGCGATACGGTTGTGCATATCTACGGGCGAGGTCTCGTAGATGTTACCGAACGAGTCCTTCAGAGCATACTTGCTCACCCACACCTGCGCAGCGAGGTCATCACCCATGAAGTACTCCTTCGAGGCAGCAACGGCGTCCTCATACTTCACAGTCTTAAGCTGTTCATTGTTAGGTTTTTGAGTCATAATTGTTGTATATTTATCATTATATTTTGCATCGCCAAAGCCTTGATACGGCTACTCGCCTTACACTTGGGGCGTAATGCGAGCATACAAAATTCGTGATTTTTCACGGGATAAACACACCCAATCAACCCTATTTTTTCGACACTTTATTCACAAAAAACAAAAAGATGCGCCACACATATCTGTAGCGCATCATTTGATTTTTTTATAGCCAGTTAGTGCTGATGCGATAATTTTAGATTTTCTATGGCTTCGCCAATTCATTATGACTATGTGGACTCTTTTAAGTAAACTTAACAAGTCCCCATAGTCATAATTCAACTAACGTATTAGAAAATCAAAAATTGTAAATCACTAATATTCAATGTATTATTTATTATTATGATATTTACAATCCTTCCAAACCTCCCTTTGAAAAGGGAGGCTTAGCATGGCGCGAGCACCACGCATTAGTGCAACCATTTATGTCCAAACATTCTTTTATTTCAATAAAAAACAAACAGTTCTTGTAACTAATTCATATCTAATACTTTTCCCCACTACCATGCAAAATTTATTGCATCAGTAGTAATAGTCAATCATATAAAATGAAAATGCTTATCGAATTTAAGATGACTTATAATTTTAGGTTATCTGACAACAACCGCTCCAGCTCGGCTCGGTATTTAGACTCTGCCTCAGCGCCACGACGACGAGCCTCCTCACCCGCAGCATGCATCAACGCCTCAAGCTGCTCATCCGTAGGCTCCTCAACACTCGTTAGACGATATTTTTTCAATTCTTGCTCCGACATAATGAGGACTTTTGCTTTTTACAAAGTTAGCAATTATTAGACAATAATACAGAAGCACACTCTAATTTTTTGATTAATCGAAAAAGTTTGCTTATATTTGTATTGTCGGGGCGCGCGCTCGGCAGACATAATTATTAGTGAAAGCGTGTTGGCTCTCTAATATTACGAGCTAATCATCTCCACACTTTCTGTTTTGTTGCTAACCCATCGAAGGAGATGAGATGTTAATAACTTTATTACTATGAAGAAGTTTATTTTTATTCTCTGTGCCGTATTTGGAATTGTATGGAATGCTGACGCACAAACATACAAGTTCTATTCAACAGATTTTGCCTACAGGGCTCAGGATGACTACGGACGTTGGTCTGATTGGTCTGACTGGGAGGAAACAAGGTGTTTAGTAACAATTAGTATTGATCGAGATGTTATAAATATTTATAGTGACACACCGCAAGAATTTGATATTTATGAGTATGTAGGAGAGGAGGTTGATGCTGACGGTGGTGAGTCGTTAGAGTATAAATGTGTTGATGCAAATGGATTGCGATGTCACATCAGACTTAGAGCGCAAAGTGATGGCACATTGCAATTATATGTCGACTATAGTGATGTATCATATGTATACTGCATTGTCGAACGTAATTGAGTTGTGACACAATGAACAGTATCAGATGAACAGTGCAGAGAGTTACCTAATCTAAACATTAGTTAAAAAACTAAGGTAATGATGCAAAAAGCGGCGCTTTGGTAAAAAGATAAGTGCTTATATATTTGCAAATTACAGCGATATTTTAGAGATTAGTAGAAATCGGTTTCTACTAATCTCTATTTTTATGGCAAAAAAGCGTAAAATTAGGTGTC